>NZ_VFTQ01000024.1:0-98941 GCF_006439475.1 Mesorhizobium sp. B2-8-9
CCCCTACTCCCCTACTCCCCTACTCTCCTACTCCCTTACTCCCTACTATCCGATCTTGACCGGAATCCGTGCCTCGATCCGGCTGAAGACGAAGACCAGGATACCGGTGATCGTCATATAGATCAGCGCCAGCAGCAGCAAAGGCTCGTAGGTCAGGTAGGTGTCCTGGCGCACCTTGGAGGAGACGGCGAAGATATCGATGACGCTGATCGTCGCCACCAGCGGTGTCGATTTTAGCTGCAGCACCGTCTCGCCCGTCAGCGTCGGCAGCGCCCGGTAGAAGGCTTGCGGCAGCCAGATGCGCCGGAAGATTTTCCAGCGGCTCATGCCGAACGCACGGGCGGCCTCCAACTGTCCGCGCGGCACGCCGGCGAATGCGCCGCGCATCACTTCACCCTCGTAGCCGGCGAAGGAGAAGGTCAGCGCCACCACGCCATACGGCCAGGCCTGCCTGAGATACGGCCAAAGCCACGATTCGCGGATCCATGGATATTGCGGAAAGATCGAGCCGAGGCCGTAATAGAGCAGCCAGAGCTGCAGGAGCAGCGGCGTTCCCCGGATGATGGTGCAGAAGACCTTCGCCGGTGCCGAGAACCAGATCGGTCCGCCTGCCTGGGCGAGCCCGAGCGGCACCGCAAGCGCAAAGCCCAGCGCGCAGGTGACGGCGAGGATCCAGAGCGACCGCCATAGACCCATCAGGCCCATTTCCCAATATTGCGGCAGCCAGTCCCAGCGCATGAAGACGGCGGCGCACAGAACCAGCGCCAGCCCGATCAGGATCAGCACGATGCGGTGCGGCTTGAGCCAGATCGAGGCGCGCGCCGCCATGTGGATCGCGGAGGCTTCGGCGGACATCAGCGCGCCTCCCTGACGGAGGGCATGCCGCGCCGCGACCAGGCCTCGACGCGGCCGATGACCAGGTTGGAGAACAACGAGAGCGCGAGATAGAGCGCGCCGGCCGCAAGGTAGAAAAGAAGGTAGGCCTTGGTCACGCCGGCCGCCTGGCGCGTCGCCAGCGTCAATTCGAAGAAGCCGACGACGGCAAGCAGCGCGGTGTCCTTGGTGGCGATGAGCCACAGATTCGCCAGGCCAGGGATGGCGAAGGGCAGCATGGCCGGCACAGTGATGCGTCGCAGCATCAGGCCCGGCGACATGCCGTAGGCGCGGGCGGCCTCGATCTGGCCTTGCGGGATGGCGAGGATGGCGCCGCGGATGACTTCGGTCGAATAGGCGCCCTGGACGAAGCCCAGCACGAAAATGCCGGCCGCGAGCCCGCTGATGTCGACACGGCTGTAGCCGATCGCAGTCAGCACCTGGTTGATGAGGTCGGTGCCGGCGTAATAGAGCAGCAGGATCAGCACCAGTTCCGGCACGGCGCGCACGACCGTCGTGTAGACCGCGAGCAGATCGCGCGTCACCGGGCCGCCATAGAGCTTGCCGAACGCGCCGGCGGTGCCGATCATGAGGCCGAGGCACGTCGCGCCTATGGCGATCTCGATCGAATGCAGCAGGCCGACCAGCAGCGTGCCGCCCCAGCCGGGCGCCACGGGCGACAGGAGTTCGATGATGCCGGCCGCGGAGGCCGGAAGAAAGGCGTCGATCAGCTTCGTCCCCGGATTGCTGGCGAGCCGCCGATGGTCAGGTCGGCGGCGGGCACGCGTGGCAAGATCGGGCATGGCGCGGACGCCATGCCCTCACTCATTTCGAGAGGGCTCAGTTCGACTGCGTGGCGCCGCCATAGATGTCGAAGTCGAAATATTTCTTCGAGATCTCGTCATACTTGCCGTTGGCGCGGATCGCCTTGATGCCGGCGTTGAACTTTTCCTTGAGCGCGGTGTCTTCCTTGCGGATACCGGCGCCGACACCCGGGCCAAGCACTTCGTCGTCGGGCGCCACCATGCCCTTCAGGTCGCAGCAGGCCTTGCCCTGGTCCGACTTCAGGAATTCGCCGAGCGCGATCGAGTCGGCCTGCACCGCGTCGATGCGGCCAGCGGCCAGATCCTGGTTGGCTTCATCTTGGGTCTGGTATTCCTTGATTTCCTGGGCGCCGGTGAAGTGCTTCTTCGCGTACACGGCATGCACGGTCGAGACCTGGACGCCGATCACCTTGCCCTTGAGATCGTCCGGCGTGGCGCCGAACTTCTGGTCCTTCGGCCCGATGATCGCGGTCGGGGTGTTGTAGTACTTGTCCGAGAAGTCGATCGTCTTCTTGCGCTCGTCGGTGATCGACATGGAAGAGACGATGGCGTCGATCTTCTTGGTCGTCAGCGCCGGGATGATGCCGTCCCAGGCCACCGGCGTGATCACGCAGTCAAGTTTCTCTTCGGCGCAGACGGCGTCGACGAAGTCGATCTCCCAGCCCACCCATTTGCCGCTGGCGTCGGGCGAGGTGAAGGGCGGGTAGGGTTCGGCGGCGACGCCGATCTTGACCTGCTCGGCCTTGGCCACTCCGCCCATCGCCGCGACGCCGAGAAGCAGCGCGGCGGCAAATGTCTTGAGAACAGTCTTCATGTCAGGACTCCCAGTTTGTTGTTGTTCCCGGTTTTTCGCTCCGCTTGATGCCGGCACCTAGCCGACATTGCGGAGGAATTGCTTGAGCCTTTCGGATTTGGGCGCGCCGAACAGCTGTTCCGGCGGACCTTCCTCCTCGACCAGCCCGTTGTAGAGATAGACGACATGCGTCGCGACCTCGCGGGCGAACTTCATTTCATGCGTCACCAGCACCATGGTCCGCCCCTCGCGCGCCAGGTCGCCGATGACTTTCAGCACTTCGCCGACCAGCTCGGGATCGAGCGCGGAAGTCGGTTCGTCGAACAGCATGACGCGCGGATTGATCGCCAGCGCGCGGGCGATCGCGGCCCGCTGCTGCTGGCCGCCGGACAGGAAAGCCGGATAGACGTCGCGCTTTTCCGCCAGCCCGACGCGGGCGAGCAGCTTCTCGGCCTGGGCGATCGCTTCGCTGCGCTTGACGCCAAGCACATGCACCGGAACCTCGATGACATTCTCGATCAGCGTCATGTGGCTCCACAGGTTGAAATTCTGGAACACCATGCCGAGCCTCGAGCGAATGCGCTCGATCTGCCTGCGGTCGGCCGGAACGGTGTGTCCATGGCTGTCGGCCTTGAGCTTGATCTCCTCGCCATTGACCCGGATGATGCCGCTTGTCGGGTTCTCCAGGCAGTTGATGCAGCGTAAGAGCGTCGACTTGCCGGAACCGGAGCCGCCGATGATGGCGACCACCTCGCCGTCGCGCGCCGACAGCGAAACTCCCTTCAGCACGTGCAGCTGGCCGAATTTCTTGTGCAGGTTTTCGACATGGATGGCTTCGGCGGCGCCGTTCTGCGCCTCACCGGATTGGACTGCGGCAGCTGCTGCAGCGCTCACCGGGTGACCTCTATCTGGCCGACGGCAGGTCGTCGAACGTCTATCCGGCTAATCAACATACGCTGCACTGACCCGCTCCAGGCTTCAGCATGGACCCGACAGCGCGAGCCCGTCAATCCCGCTCATTACGGCACTTGCGGCCTTGTTGCGCAAGTGTATAAATAGCCTTTCATGAAATTTTCACGATTTTTTTCATCTTAAAAGGGCATCGATGAGCGCTTTCGGGTCACAGTCCATGGCGGCGCCGCTGCGGCGCGTGCTGATGCGGTCGGCGGCCAACGCCATGCGCGACGCCGACAGGGCGGCCTGGCACTATGGCCCGGGATTCAACCCGGCGAAAGCAGCCGTGCAGCATGCGGCCCTTGCCGACATGGTGGCGGCTTCCGGCGCCGAGATCGAATGGATCGAGGACACGGCCGACGGCCTTTCGGATTCGGTGTTCACGCATGACCCGTCGCTGATGACCGACCGCGGCGCGCTGATCCTGTCCATGGGCAAGCCACTGCGCGCCCGGGAGCCCTCGCTGCATGAGGAAACCTATAAGAGACTGGGCATTCCCGTCCTCGGTCGTGTCGAGGCGCCTGGTCAGGTCGAAGGCGGCGACTGCGTATGGGTGGATGCCCGCTCGCTGGCGATCGGGCGTGGTGTGCGCTCCAACCAGGAAGGCATCCAGCAGGTTTCCAACCTGCTGACGCCGCTGGGCATTTCCGTCTACGGCTTCGATTTGCCGCTGTGGCAGGGCGAAGAGGCGTGCCTGCATCTGATGTCGGTGATCAGCCCGCTGGCCGACGACCTGGCCCTGGTCCATTCGCCGCTTCTGCCGGCGGCGTTCTATCAGATGCTGAAGGCGCGCGGCATCCGGCTGGTCGAAGGCGACGCCGAAGAGTTCGCCGCTTCCAACGGCCTCAGCCTGAATGTGCTGCCGACCAGCCCGCACAAGGTCATCGCCGTTGCGGGTTTTCCCAAAACCAAGGCCGCGATGGAAGCCGCCGGCTGCACGGTCGAGACATTCGAGGCGGATGCGCTCTGCATCGCCTGCGAAGGCGGGCCGACATGCCTGACGCGGCCGATCCTGCGCCAATGAATGCGCGCCGCAAGTTCCGCCGCGAGGGCGAGGAGCGGCGGCGGCAGGATCTGATCGATGCGACGCTGGACAGCGTGGCGGAATATGGACTTCAGGGCGCCACCTTGCGCACCATCGCCTTGCGCGCCGGCGTCACCGCCGGGCTGATCCGGCACTATTTCCCCGGCAAGGAAGAATTGCTGCAGGAAGCCTATACGGCGCTGGTCGGCCGCATGACCGAGCAGGCGAAGGCGGCATTGGTCATGGAAGACGCCTCGCCTCGCCAACGCCTCGCGGCTTTCGTCACCGCCAACCTCAACGCGCCGATCGTCGACCGGCGGGTGTTTTCGCTCTGGGCAACCTTCCTTGGCCGCGCCAATGCCGATCCGGCGCTCGCCCGTGCCCATCGCGAAGGCTATCTCGGCTTTCGCGACGAGGTGGAAGCGGTCGTTGCCGAGGTGCTCGCCGCCGAGCGGCGCAAGCCGGACGCAGGCGAGCTGCGCCGCCATGCCATCGCGATCAACGCGATCATCGACGGGCTCTGGATCGAAGGCTGCCTGGCAGCAGAGATGTTCTCGCCTGGCGAATTGGCGGCGATTGGCGTCAAAGCCATAGAGGCCGAGCTCGGCTTGGCGCCGGAAAAGGGAGGAAACCAATGACCACCATCGGCGAAGCGCTGATCAAATTGCTCGAGGCGCATGGCGTCGACACCGTCTTCGGCATTCCGGGCGTGCATACGGTTGAACTCTATCGCGGCCTGGCGGGCTCGAAGATCCGCCATGTCACGCCGCGCCACGAACAGGGCGCCGGCTTCATGGCCGACGGTTATGCGCGCGCCGGCGGCCGTCCCGGCGTCGCCTTCGTCATCACCGGGCCGGGCCTCACCAACACCATCACCGCCATGGGACAGGCGCGCGCCGATTCGGTGCCGATGCTGGTCATCTCCGGCGTCAACGCCACCGACACGCTGGGAAAAGGGCTGGGCTTCCTGCATGAGCTGCCCGACCAGCGCGGCATGATGGAGAAGGTGGCGCTGTTTTCCGAGCGCATCACCGAGGCCGGGCAGTTGCCTGGCGCGCTCGCCCGCGCCTTCGCCGTTTTCTCCTCCTCACGCCCGGGGCCGGTCCATATCGAGATCCCCACCGACGTCATGGTCAAGCCCGCCGATGGTGTTGCGGCCGTCCTTAGCAATGCCGCGCCGCCCGCTCCGGAGTTGGCGGCGATCGCCGAGGCGGCACGGCTTTGCAGGGCCGCACGCCGTCCGCTGATCCTTTCAGGCGGGGGCGCCAAGAAAGCCGATGCGGCGCTGCGGCGTCTGGCCGAGATGCTCGGCGCCCCCGTGGTCGAGACCGCCAATGCGCGTGGCCTGCTGCATACCCACCCGCTGTGCGTGCCGGCGAGCCCCAGCCTCAAGGCCGTGCGCGCGTTGATGGCGGGCGCCGATCTGGTGATTGCCGCCGGCACTGAATTCGGCCCGACCGATTATGACGGCTATGGCGACGGCGGCTTCGTGCTGCCGCCGAGCCTGATCCGCATCGATATCGGCGCCGACCAGATCGCGCGCCGGCCGGTGACGGTCGGCATCCAGGCGGATTGCGTGGAAGCGATCGAGGCGCTGCTTGCAGCGATCGGATCTGGCCATGCCGCGGCAAGCGATGGCGAGGCTCGTGCGGCCGCCGCGCGCGAGGCCGCTCGGGCCGAGCTGAAGCCCGAATATCTGGCGCAGGTGCGCGCCGTGGAGGCAATCCGCGACGCGCTGCCGGGCGCCATCATCGTCGGCGATTCGACCCAGCCGATTTATGCCGCCAACCTCTATTACGACCACGACCGTCCCGGCGGCTGGTTCAACGCCGCGACCGGCTTCGGCGCGTTGGGCTACGGTCCGCCGGCGGCGATCGGCGCAGCACTTGCGGTGCCGGAGGCGCCGGTGGTGTGCCTCACCGGCGATGGCGGCTTCCAGTTCACCTTGCCGGAGATCGGCGCCGCGCTCGACGCCGAAGCGCCGGTAATCTTCGTCGTCTGGAACAATCGCGGCTATCGCGAGATCGAAACCTCGATGCTCGATGTCGGCGTCGAGCCGGTCGGCGTGTCGCCGGCACCGCCCGATTTCTGCAAGCTCGCCGAGGCCTATGGCATCGAGTCCGAGCGGCTGGCCGGGGCTGGCGGCCTCGCCGCGGCGCTGAAGCGCGCGCGGGCGGCCGGCAAGCCGCGCGTCATCGAAATCACCGTCGACTGAAAGATCGGTGCATCTGCCGGTTGACCCCTTTCGGCGCCGGCAATCCATGCCGCCGCCAAGGTCCGACGCATGCAAAGACGCTGCGCCAGCCATGTCGATATTTCAATTGAGTGACAGCGCGAAAGGCGCGACGTTCGAGCCTGGGGCGGCATAACCCAAGATATAATCATAAAAAAATGACAGGAGCGGTCTAGGTATGACGGAAACGCTGAATGGCAGGCATGTCGTGGTGACGGGCGGCACTGGGGCGCTCGGCGGCGCGGTTGTCGGCAGACTGCTGGAGCAAGGCGCGATCTGCCACGTGCCAAATGCCCACGCGGCGGCCCCGCCGCATTTTCCTTACGCAGCCCATGCCAGCGTGCATTTGGCGCATAACGTCGACCTGTCGGATCCGGCCAAGGTCGAGGCCTTCTACCATCAGGTTCCCGAGCTCTGGGCCTCGATCCACCTTGCCGGCGGCTTCACCATGGCGCCGGTCGAAAAGATCGAGTCGGCCTCCTTCGCCGAGATGATGGACACCAACGCCCGCACGGCTTTCCTGTGCAGCCGCGCCGCGGTGCGCTCGATGCTGGAGTCCAATACGGCCGGCCGCATCGTCAACGTCACCGCGCGCGCCGGACTCGATCCGAGGCGCGGCTCCGGCATGGTTGCCTATGCCGCAAGCAAGGCGGCGGTCGCGGCCATGACGGTGGCCATGGCCGAGGAGTTGAAGGGCAAGGGCATCCTCGTCAACGCCGTGGCGCCCTCGACGCTCGACACGCCCGCCAACCGCGCCGACATGCCCGATGCCGATTTCGCCAAATGGGTCAGCCTGGAGGCCGCGGCGGAAGCGATCGCCTACCTCGCCTCGCCCGCCAACCTGGCGATGAGCGGCACGCTTGTTCCGCTTTATGGACGCGCCTGACCGCACAGAAATCCAGGCAATAGAAAAACCCCGCCGGATCGCTCCGGCGGGGTTTTTGCTGTTCGCCAAAGGGCTTACGCAATTCCGACGGAAAGCCGCAAACGGCTTTCCCGGAAGGCTTTAGTTGCCCTGCTTCTTCAGCGCGGCGCCCAGAATGTCGCCCAGCGAAGCGCCGGAGTCGGTCGAGCCGTACTGAGCGACCGCTTCCTTCTCCTCGGCGATTTCCAGCGCCTTGATCGAGACCTGCAGCTTGCGGGTCTTCTTGTCGAAGGCGATGACGCGGGCATCGACCTTCTGGCCGACGGTGAAGCGCTCGGGGCGCTGCTCGTCGCGGTCGCGCGAAAGGTCCGAACGCTTGATGAAGGTCTCGATGCCGCTGTCGACCAGCCGCACGTCCAGACCGCCATCCTTCACGCCGATGACCTCGCAGGTGACGACGGCGTTCTTGCGCAGCTCGCCGCTGCTGGCCGCTTCGCCGACAGTGTCGCGGGCCAGCTGCTTGATGCCGAGCGAGATGCGCTCCTTCTCGATATCGACGTCGAGCACCTGCGCCTTGACCATGTCGCCGCGATTGTACTCTTCGATGACCTGCTCGCCCGGACGGGTCCAGTCGAGGTCGGAGAGGTGCACCATGCCGTCCACGTCGCCTTCCAGGCCGATGAACAGGCCGAACTCGGTCTTGTTCTTGACCTCGCCCTCGACCTGGCTGCCGACCGGATGGCTCGAGGCGAAAGCCTGCCACGGGTTTTCCAGCGTCTGCTTGAGGCCGAGCGAGATGCGGCGCTTGGCCGGATCGACCTCGAGCACCACCACGTCGACTTCCTGCGTCGTCGACAGGATCTTGCCGGGATGCACATTCTTCTTCGTCCACGACATTTCCGAAACGTGGATGAGGCCCTCGATGCCCGGCTCCAGCTCGACGAACGCGCCGTAGTCGGTGATGTTGGTGACGGTGCCCTTGATCTTCTTGCCGATCGGGAACTTGGTGCCGATATCCGACCACGGATCCGACTCGAGCTGCTTCATGCCGAGCGAGATGCGGTGGGTTTCCTGGTTGATGCGGATGATCTGCACCTTGACCGTCTGGCCGATGTTGAGGATCTCGGTCGGATGGTTGACGCGGCGCCAGGCCATGTCGGTGACATGCAGCAGGCCGTCGATGCCGCCGAGGTCGACGAACGCACCGTAGTCGGTGATGTTCTTGACCACGCCTTCGACCACCTGGCCTTCCTCGAGGTTCTGCACGATTTCCGAGCGCTGTTCGGCGCGGCTCTCTTCGAGCACGGTGCGGCGCGACACCACGATGTTGCCGCGGCGGCGATCCATCTTGAGGATCTCGAAGGGCTGCGGGTTGTGCATCAGCGGGGTGACATCGCGGATCGGGCGGATATCGACCTGGCTGCGCGGCAGGAACGCCACGGCGCCGTCGAGGTCGACGGTGAAGCCGCCCTTGACCTGGTTGAAGATGACGCCTTCGACGCGCTCACCCTTGGTGAACTTCTCTTCGAGACGCACCCAGCTCTCCTCGCGGCGAGCCTTCTCGCGCGACAGCATGGCTTCGCCAAGCGCGTTTTCGATGCGCTCGACATAGACCTCGACGGTGTCGCCGACCTTGAGGGAGGATTCCTTGCCCTTGGCGCCGAATTCCTTCAGCGGCACGCGGCCTTCGACCTTGAGGCCGACATCGATGATGGCCATGTCCTTTTCGATCGCGGTGATCGTGCCCCGGACAACCTGGCCCTCGCCGGAATGGCCGGCGGTGAATGATTCTTCGAGCATGCTCGCGAAATCGTCGCGAGACGGATTAGCTACTGACATTGTTTCTCCTGGAATACCCCGGTCTTCAAGCGGGGCGGGCGCCGTGGGTTAGCGTTGCGTGAGCCTGCCGGCGTTCCGGGCTGAAAGCCCTTGGCCGCTGTTCAGGCGGCAAGTCCGGCGCATGAAGAATGCTGGCAGGCTGGTTCGTGCCCGATATGGGTATTTTCGCCGCCAACGGCAATCGAAAAACCTGATCAGGCCTTGTTTCTCTTGGCAAGGACGTCGTCAACGATCGCCATCGCCGCCAGAAACGCGGCTTCTATAGCCATTTCGCTGGTATCAAGCAAGTGCGCGTCTGCCGCCGGCTTCAGCGGCGAGTCGGCGCGGCCCATGTCGCGCTCGTCGCGGCGCTCGATATCGGCAAGGATGGTGGCGAAATCGGCGCTGCCGCCCATGCTCTCGATCTCGGCCAGCCGGCGCCTGGCGCGCACTTCGGCGCTTGCCGTGACATAGAGCTTGATGTCGGCATCGGGGCACACCACCGTGCCGATGTCGCGGCCGTCGAGCACGGCACCCGGCGGCGCCTTGGCGAAGACCCGCTGCTTCTCCACCAGAATGCGCCGCACGGTCGGAATGACCGCGACCTTGGAGGCCGCCTCGCCCACCGCATGCGCGGCCAACACGGTGCGGTCGAGGTTGGAGAGGTCGACCTGCCGCGCCGCGGTTTCCGCCGCCGAGACATTGTCGAGCGGCAGGCCGAGTTCGAGCAGCTTGTGGGCCACCGCGCGATAGGTGAGGCCGGTGTCGAGCAGGTTCAGCCGGTAGTGGTCGGAAAGCCGGCGCGCGAGTGTGCCCTTGCCGGCACCGGCAGGCCCGTCGATGGCGATGGTGAAGGGGGTGCTCATGGCTGGAGCGTCGCGGTTGGAGGGGGCGACAAATACAATAACCGCCGCGATCCTTCGCGCCCCCCTCTGTCCTGCCGGACATCTCCCCCACTTGGGGGGAGATTGGCAGCTTCGGCGCCCCGCTCGATCTTTAAACGCTGGTGATTGGCGAAAGCCGACGCGACAGCTGATCTCCCCCCTTGCGGGGGAGATGTCCGGCAGGACAGAGGGGGGTGCTGTCCCGCCAGCCTTTCAGTTTGGGCCAATCTCATCGACCTCACCCAATCTCCGCGCCCAGCCCCTTCATCAGCCCCATGAATTCCGGAAAGCTCGTCGCGATCATGTTGGCGTCGTCGATCGTCACCGGCTTCTCGGTGGCTAGGCCCATCACCAGAAAACTCATGGCGATGCGGTGGTCGAGATGCGTCTTCACCGCCGTATCGGGGCCGTTGGGATGAGCGCCCAGGCCCTTGCCGCCGGGCTTGCCGCGTACGGCGAGCGAGGCCTCGCCCTCGGTGCAGTCGACGCCGTTGAGCTCCAGGCCCCGAGCCACCGCCGCCAGACGGTCGGATTCCTTGACGCGCAATTCCTCCAGCCCCTGCATCAGCGTCTCGCCCTCGGCGAAGCTCGCGGCGACGGCCAGCACCGGATACTCGTCGATCATCGACGGCGCGCGCTCCGGCGGCACGATGACGCCCTTGAGCTCGGAGGAGCGCACGCGCAGGTCCGCCACGTCCTCGCCGCCGGCATTGCGCGGGTTGAGGATGTCGATACGGCCGCCCATTTCTTGCAAGGTCAGCAGCAGCCCGGTGCGCGTCGGGTTCATCAGCACGTTCTCGATGACGATGTCCGAGCCCGGCACGATCAGCGCCGCGACAAGCGGGAAGCCGGCCGAGGATGGATCTCCCGGCACGGCGATCGTCTGTCCGGTGAGCTTGCCCTGGCCTTCGATGAAGATGTGGCGCACGCCGCGCTCATCCGTCTCGACGCTCAGGTTGGCGCCGAACCCCTTCAGCATCTTTTCGGTATGGTCGCGCGTCATCACGGGTTCGATCACCGTGGTGATGCCGGGAGTGTTCAAGCCGGCAAGCAGCACCGCCGACTTCACCTGGGCGGATGCCATCGGCACGCGATAGGTGATGGGCGCTGCATGCTTCGGGCCGCGCAGCGTGATCGGCATGCGGTCGCCGGGAGCGGCCTTCAGCACCTGCACGCCCATCTGGCGCAGCGGATCGAGCACGCGGCCCATCGGCCGGCCGGAAAGCGATGCGTCGCCGATGAAGGTCGTCTCCATGTCATAGGTGCCGACGAGCCCCATGGTGAGACGCGAGCCGGTGCCGGCATTGCCGAAGTCGAGCGGGCCTTCAGGCTGCAGCAACGCGCCGTTGCCGGTGCCGCGGATGACCCATTCGCCGCCGTTCTTTTCGATATGCGCGCCCATCGCCTTCATGGCGGCGCCCGTGCGCATCACGTCCTCGCCTTCGAGCAGGCCGGTGATGCGGGTTTCGCCGGAGGCAAGGCCGCCGAACATGAACGAGCGGTGTGAGATCGACTTGTCGCCCGGCACGCGCGCGGTGCCGGCAAGGGCAGGGGATTTGCGGGCCGTGGCCGGCTTAGCGGCGGCGGAGTGAGACATCCTTGTCTTCCAAATGAAATGCCGGCTGGCCGGCTCGGTTCGTCATGCTGCGGCGGTCTCGTATCACGGTGCGTTGCAATGGTCATCCCCTAGTGCGAGGCCTTCGAATACCAGCATTTTACAATGCCGGCTTTTGGCTTTGACAGCGCTCAAAACTGCGGTTATGGGGACCACTCTTTTATTGACGAGGCCTGCTGTGGCAAAAGCTGAACTTGGCACCAAGCGTGTCGACCCCGAAACGGGTCGGAAATTCTACGATCTCAACAAAGACCCGATCGTCTCGCCCTATACCGGCAAGAGCTATCCACGCTCCTATTTCGAGGAAGGCAAGATTTCCGCCCTCGAGGAAGATGAGGAAATCGCCGAGAAGGAAGTGGACGCCGACGAAGAGGAAGGCGCCGAAGTCGTCTCGCTCGAGGAGGCCGATGACGAGGTGAAGGGCGGCGGCGACGAGCTTCCCGATCTTGGCGACGATGAAGAGGATGTCGATCTCGGCGACGATGAGGACGACACCTTCCTTGCCGACGAAGAGGAAGAGGACGATGACGTCGCCGATATGATCGGCGTCGGCGACGACGATGACGAAGTCTGAGTTCGTTTGCCGGCCATTTTGGCCTGTGACGAAAAAGCGGCTTTTCAAGGCTTGATCTTGACCGAAGGCGGCGCTAGAAGCCGCCAGCACTAAACGACGGCGCGGTTCCCAACCGCGCCGGATCTCTTCGCCGGAAACGGCGCCGGCCGACTGCCGGGAGTGGGGCCATAGCTCAGTTGGGAGAGCGCTTGAATGGCATTCAAGAGGTCGTCGGTTCGATTCCGATTGGCTCCACCAAACAGTCCTTCCTGAAATTGCTCTAACCGCGCTGGGCGCGGGTTCTGGCTGCTTTGCGCGCTGCAGCCGATCGTCCGGCGGCGCCTTTGGTCTGCGCGGCCTTCCTTGCCGCCGCCGACCGCTCTTCGGCTGTGCGGCCAGCTGCGGCGCTCTTGGCCTGCTTCGACAGAGCCTTGTGGGAGGCGGTGCTCTTAGGCTCGTTCTCAAGCACCTTTGATACCGCCTTCGAGACCTTCGGCTGGCGCTTCGGCTTCCGTTCGCCCTGGCCTGCCTCGTAAGCATATTTGGCGCTCTTGCGCGTGCTCTCCTTCACATCATCTTTCTTCGGAGGCGGCAGGTCGACGCCCGCGCGGCGCGCCTCCGAAAGGCCGATGGCGATCGCCTGTTTGGTGGAGCGGGCGCCGTGCTTGCCCTTGCGGACTTTGTCGATTTCCGCGTGAACAAATTCACCGGCCTGCGTGCTAGCGGACTTGCCTTCGCGCTTGTCCTCGCGCGCCTTTTCAATGGTTTTCTTGTCCGGCATTGTCTTTCTCCTCGTTCGAACGGGGGCATGATCGAATGCCGACAGGATGCGTCGGATCGCGCATCAGCGGCTTTCATATGTGCCGACGAGGTCGGCAGTGGCGATCATATGGGGCGCCGCCTGGGTCAGAAGATTCGCGATTTCCGGTTCCCCGCCGGTTTCCAGCGCCTCAACGTCGAGTGCCGAAAGGCGGAAGTGATAGTGGTGAACGCCGTGTCCTTTTGGCGGCTGGGGGCCGTCGTAATGGGCATTGCCGAAGTCGTTGACGCCTTGGCGGAAACTTTCCGGCCCGGCGGTGCCTTCAGGCAGGTGGTCCCGGCCGGCGGCAATGTCATAGACCGCCCAATGGCGAAACATGCCGCGTGGCGCATCGGGATCCTCGACGACAAGCAGGAAGCTTTTGGTCCCGGCTGGCGCGTTCTTCCACCGAAGGGGAGGAGACAGATTGCCTCCGTTGCTGACGTAGGGCTCGGGAATGGTATGGCCGTTTTCAAAGGCTGGACTCTCAAGCGTGAAAGCCATGGCTGGAGCTCCGTGCACCTATCGCGCTCTTCTCGGAGGAATTCACGAACAATCTTTGCTCGGATCGGCGGAGCGCGCTCGCTACTGGTTTCTTTTGGAACGCTGGGCATTGACGGGAGTTCCGGCATCATGCCCGCGACGGAGCGTCGATGGATGCCTGCAAGTCGAGATGTCGGGAAAGCTGCTCCAGCGGAAGCGAACGCAGGTCCTATTCGGCGAAACAAGCGCCCGAGGAAATCCCTATGCCGGTGGCCGCAACTAGGCTAAGGCTTCCTGTCGGAGGGATGCTTATGAGAGTTCCGGTTTTGGGTGGGAAACTGGTAGAGGAACGGGTTCAATCTGGACTGCTTGCGCGGCCAAACAGTCTCTTGCCGATGTTTTGCATTGCGGTCGCGCTTGCTGCTTGTCAATCGACCCCAGACACACAGCCTGTTGCTGACCCGCAACCCGCTCCGGCCGCCGCTCCCGCTCCGGCCTCACCGAATTCGGCGGTGCTGGATGAGGCGGCTGCGGTCGTTCCACCCGGCAAGGGCGTTCCCGCCAGATACGCCGCATTCTCCGGCATATGGGCGGGGCAGCTCAACCACATGTATGACGGCAAGCTGGCGATCCTGACCGTGTCTTCAGGCGGGCAGGTGACGGCCAGCTACGCATGGGGCGACCTGGCCGACAACAAGCCCGGCGTCGCCGACGGCTCCGGCAGGATCGTCGGCAGCACGTTGAAGCTCGGGCGCCTGCCGAACGGCGCCGACATCACCGCCACGATGCCGTCGCCGGGAACGCTCAACGTCACCTACGCGCTTGCCGGCCAGACCTATACCGGCTCGTTCGCCCGGATCAGCCAGTGAGCAAAGTCAGTCGCTAAGAACTCCACTCGCTAAGATTAGTATTGAAGCCGGTCCTCGATGATCCGCACGCACATCGGCGTTCCGACCTCGTCGGTCTCGGCAAGCTTCTGCACGGCGAGCGTCCACTTGTCGAAAGCGTAGACGCCGCGCCCTGGAAGTAGGGCGCCTCGCGATTGGGGCTGCCAACAAAGGCAAGACAGGCGCTTCGCATCGATCTTCCCTGGCGTCGCCGGCGGCTCCTCCGCTGGTGCCGGCCTTGGCGAAAATTTCGCCGATCGTCGCTTGCAAGGTAATCCCATATGTGAAAATATTATTCACAAAAGAAAACAGTGGGAGGAAAGCGACCATGCATCTCGCCATCCGGCACCGCGCCCGGAACCGCCTTGCAGGCCGCGCCGGAAGCTCCCGGAGAGGATCATGAGCGCATTCGCGCCGACCGTCGGTGTCGCCTCGACGCATCCTGCCGACATGCCTGAGGCGCATGCCGACATCCCTGTCTGGAATTCGGAAAACTGGTTCTACGAGGACTGGCAGGTCGGCCACAAAATCCGCTCGCTTCGCCGCACCATCGCCGAGGGCGAAAGCCATATGTTCAATGCGTTGGTGCTGGATATCCATCCTTACGTGCAGGACCAGATGTTCGCCGAGAAGGAAGGTATCTTCGGCAAGCGGCTGGTGGCGGGCGCCTTCGTCTTCTCGGCCGGGCTCGGCCTGGTCGCCACCAACTGCATCAACGCCTTTTCCTATGGCTACGACAGACTGCGCTTCATCAAGCCGGTCTTCATCGGCGACACCATCTATTCGATCCGCACCAACCTCGACAAAAAGCCGCGCTACCAGGATATGGGCCTGATCCGCGCCAGCTATGAAGTCTTCAAGGGTGAAGGGGAGCTGGTGCTCTACTGCGAGCATCTGCAGACCGTGAAATACAAGAACCCGGCCGATTTTGTCGGCAAGACCGAGAAGTGAATCGTGGCCGCTGACAAAGAACTTCCGCTGACCGGCCTCGTCGTCGTCGACATGAGCCAGTTCCTGTCGGGCCCCTACTGCTCGCTGCGCCTGCTCGACCTCGGCGCGCGCGTCATCAAGATCGAGCGGCCTGATGGCGGCGACCTGTCGCGCCGGCTCTATCTCAGCGACACCGAGATCGGCGGCGATTCCACCATTTTCCACGCCATCAACCGCGGCAAGGAAAGCCTTGCCGTCGATTTGAAGAACGAAGCCGACCTCGCCGCGCTGCGCGGTCTGATCGCCAAGGCCGACGTGCTCATCCAGAACTTCCGACCGGGCGTCATTGAGCGCCTCGGCCTCGATTATGAGCATGTCAGCACGATCAACCCCCGGCTCATCTATGCCTCGATCAGCGGCTATGGCGAGGAAGGGCCATGGGTGAAGCGCCCTGGGCAGGACCTGCTTGCGCAGGCTCGTTCCGGCGTGATGTGGCTGAACGGCGACGAGGAGCAGGGACCGGTGCCGTTCGGCCTGGCGATCGCCGATATGCTGGCGGGCGCGGCCAGCGCCCAAGGCATCCTGGCCAAGCTGGTGCGGCGCGGCATCACGGGCGAGGGCGGCCATGTCGAAACCAGCCTGCTCGAGGCGCTGGTCGATTTCCAGTTCGAGGTGCTGACCACGCATCTCAACGACGGCCGCCGCCTGCCGAAGCGGTCGTCCTTCCGCAGCGCCCACGCTTATCTCTCGGCGCCTTACGGCGTCTATCCGGCCAAGGACGGCTACCTGGCGATTGCCATGACGCCGATCCCGAAGATAGCCGACCTGCTCGAGCTGCCTGAGCTCGACCCGTTCCGCGACAAGCCCGCGACCTGGTTCACCGCCCGCGACGAGATCAAGGCGATCATCGCCAGGCGCATCGCCGAGAAGACCATCGGCGAATGGCTGGCGGTCCTCGAGCCCGCCGATGTCTGGTGCGCCAAGGTGCTGACCTGGCCGGAGCTGATGCAGAGCGATGGCTTCAAGACCCTCGACATGCTGCAGACCGTGACACGCGAGGACAACGTGTCGATCCTCACCACGCGTTCGCCGCTGCGCGTCGACGGCGCGCGCGCCAAGATGGATCGGGCCGCCCCTCGCATCGGCGAGCACAGCGAAAAAATCCGCGCGGAGTTCGGCCTGTGATCCGGTTGAAAGGCATGACCTGGAACCATCCGCGCGGCTACGACCCGATGGTGGCGTGCTCGGCGCTGTGGCAGGAAAAGGCCGGCGTCTCGATCGAATGGGAAAAGCGCTCGCTGCAGGATTTCGAATCCTTCCCGGTGGAAGAGCTCGCCCGCGCCTATGATTTGATCGTCATCGACCACCCGCATGTCGGCCAGATCACCGCCGAGAAATGCCTTGCGCCGCTCGATGTGCCCGGACGCGAGGCGGAACGCGAAGCGCTGGCTGCGGCAAGCGTCGGCCAGTCCTATCCGAGCTATAGCTGGCAGGGTCGGCAATGGGCTTTCCCGATCGACGCCGCGACCCAGGTGCAGGCCTGGCGGCCCGATCTGATCGAAGCTGCGCCGGCGATCTGGACCGAAGTGCTGGCGCTTGCCGAGCAGGGCCGCGTGCTCTTGCCGCTGCGGCCGCCGCATTCGCTGATGTGCTTCTACACTTTGGCCGCCGATCTCGGCCGGCCATGCATAGTCGACGGTTCGGCCGATCTTGTCGACGGCGAGACCGGCGAAACCGTCTTGGAGATGCTGCGTGAGATCGCAGCACTTGTCGATCCCGCATGCCTGACGATGGATCCGATCGCCGTCTTCGAGAAGATGGCCAAGCCCGGCTCGCGCATCGCCTGCGCACCGCTGATCTATGGCTATGTTCCTTATGCGGTGGCGGGTTTCCGCCCGCACCGCCTCGCCTTCGCCGACATACCGGTTGCCAGCGGCAACGGCCCGGTCGGCTCGGCGCTTGGCGGCACCGGCATTGCCGTCTCCGCCTTTTCTGCCCAGCGCCAGGCGGCAATCGACTTCGCCTACTGGATCGCCAGCGGCGACGTGCAGCGCGGGCCTTACGCCGCCGCAGGCGGCCAGCCCGGCCATGCCGCAGCCTGGGAAGATGATGCCGTCAACGCCGCGACCGGCGACTTCTATCGCGCTACGCGGGCGACGCTTGAGGGCGCCTGGGTCCGCCCGCGCCATGACGGCTACATGGCCTTCCAGCAGCTGGCTTCGGACCGCATCAATGAAGGCCTTGCCGGCCGGCAGGACGCCGGCCATGTCATCGCTGACATCAATCGCCTGTTCCGGGAGAGTTTCGCGCCAGCCGCCGCCGGCTAGATGTGCCGATCGCCGCCGCGACGCTCGGCGAGCTTGACATCTATATCCGCCACAGCCGGCGTGCATTGCCCGAGAGCAGGCGGGTCCGCTCTGAATCGCTTGCACCGGCCAGCAGCGCATGCGTGGCGGCGATCCAGGTCGTCAGCCCGCCGCCCAACGTGCAGACCGGCCAGTCGCTGCCCCAGATCACTCGGTCCCAGCCGAAGCACCGGATCGTGTGCTCGACATAGGGCCGGAGCGTCTCGACCGTCCACGTCGCCGGATCGGCATAGGCGACGACGCCGGAAATCTTGCCGACGACGTTGGGCCGCTTGGCAATTGCTTCCATATGCTCTCGCCACGGATGCTCGGCATTGCCCTTGATGTCGGGCACGCCGCAATGGTCGAGAACGAACTGGACGTCGGGCGCGAGGTCGGCAAGCGCCATTGCCTTTGGGATCTGATGCGGCAGCACCACAAGATCGAACGTCAGGCCGGTGCCGGCCAGCCGCTTGATGTTCTGGCGAAACAGCGCGCCTTCGGAAAGATCGTCGGGAACGACATGCAGCACGCGGCGGAAACCCTTGACGAACGGCTCGGCCTTGACCGTTTCCAGATAAGCCTCGAAACCGGCCTCCTCGGGCCGGCAGGAGGCGATCGCTCCGCGAAGCAGGCTGCCCGCCTGGCCGGCGATCGCCTTGACATGCGCCGTCTCGGCGGCGATGTCGGCGGGGTCGACGTCGACCTCCATGTGCAACACGGCTTCAATGCCTGAGCGCCGCGCATCGGCAGCGTATTCCTCGTAGGAGAAGTCGCGGTTCAGCGCCGGCACGCCGGCCAGCCATGGATAGCGAAGCGCGCTCTGGTCGATCAGATGCAGATGTGTGTCGATGATCATGACGGCGTATCCTCCCCGGCTTCCGACACTATCTCGCCGAAAAATCTATTATTCAAATAAGAAATTACGACGATTGTGGCACATCCGACCCGGCGAGCTGCGAGAGCCTTGCCGCTGCATCCTGCAGATGCCGGATTGTCAGCGTGATGTCCGGCGCCGTGGGGGCGTTGACCAAGGTGATGTAGGGAATGGTCAACGCCGCGATGGCTCTGCCGTCCGGCCCCAGCACCGGCGTCGAAAGATTGTAGACGCCGGCGGTCTGCAGCGACGCCATCATCTCGTAACCGCGGTCGCGCACCTGGTCGAGGCGGGCGAAGAATTCCGGCGTCAGATTGAGATGCTCGGTGCTCTGCAGATGCTCGGCGATCATCATCTTGCGCTCTTCGGGCGAGCGGAAGGCAAGCAACACATGGCCGGAACCAGTGTCGAACAAGCTGATATGCGAGCCGACGCGGATCGAGATGCCCCAATAGCGCGGCGCTTCCTGCTGCGCAATGACCACGGCGGCGCCCCGGTCGAACACCACCAGCTGGTTGGCCTGCGATGAGGTTTCGGCCAGCTCCCGCATGATCGGCGTCGCATAGGACACCAGCCGGCGAACCGGTGCATGCAATTGCGCGAGGCCGAAGAGCTTGAGCGTCAGCGAGTAACGGTCGCCATCGATCTTGGTGACATAGCCACGCCGCACCAGGCGGTCGAGCATGCGGTAGAACTCGTTCGGGCTGCGGTCGAGCCGCTTTGCGATCTCCGCCTGCGTCAGCCCGCCGTCCACGCTGGACAACAACTCAAGAATATCCAGCCCCTTGTCCAGCGCCGGCGCGCGGTAGCGGTCCCCGTCTTCTTCCTCTGCCACCCGTCCCTCCAGTGAATTTCGGTCTGCATATATGCATGAACTTCATTCCGCTGGAAGCACAATCGGCTTGACCCGGGAATGAAAATGCTATTTGCATATGAATGAAACTTAAGCGATTAGCCGCGCACTCGGCAGGCCGTCGCTGCGAGCCTATGGGAGGAGAACATGACGAGACTGGTTCTAGGCATTTCCGCCGGCCTGGCTGGCCTGCTGCTGAGCGGCACTGCGTTTTCGGCCGATCTGCCCGGCAAATTTCCGGGCGTGACGATCGACGTGAAGCTGATCGGCGGCCAGCAATATGAAAAGCTCTACGAGCGCATCCCCGAATGGGAGAAGGCGACCGGCGCCAAGGTCAACATCCTGACCAAGAAGAACGGCTTCGACATCGACAAGGAGCTGAAGTCCGACGTCGCCTCGGGCAGCACCAACTGGTGCGTCGGCTGGAACCATTCGTCCTTCGCGCCGCAATATACCGGCCTTTACACCGACCTCAGCAAGCTCTTGCCGAAGGAAGAGATCGGCGCTTTCGTGCCGTCGACAATCAAGGCCGCGACCATCGACGGCAAGCTGGAAATGTTGCCGCGCGCGCAGTTCGATGTCTCGGCGCTCTATTACCAGAAGAGCCTCTACGACAACGCCGACAACAAGGCCAAGTTCAAGGCCAAATACGGCTATGACCTTGCGCCACCCGACACCTGGAAGGAAGTGACCGACCAGGCCGAGTTCTTCGCCAACCCGCCCAATTTCTACGGCACCCAGTTCGCCGGCAAGGAAGAGGCGATCAACGGCCGCTTCTACGAGATGGTGGTCGCCGAGGGCGGCGAATATCTCGACAAGGACGGCAAGCCCGTCTTCAACTCCGAGGCGGGCATCCGAGCGCTGGACTGGTTCGTCAACCTCTACAAGGCCAAGGCCGTGCCGGCCGGCACCACCAACTATCTCTGGGACGATCTCGGCCAGGGCTTTGCCTCGGGCACCGTGGCGATCAACCTCGACTGGCCGGGCTGGGCCGGCTTCTTCAACGACCCGAAGTCCTCGAAGGTCGCCGGCAATGTCGGCGTGAAGGTCGCGCCCAAGGGGTCTTCCGGCAAGCGCACCGGCTGGTCGGGTTTCCATGGCTTCTCAGTGACCGAGAACTGCCCGAACAAGGAAGCCGCCGCCTCTCTGGCGTGGTGGCTGACCAATGAGGACAGCCAGAAGCTGGAAGCCGCCGCCGGCCCGCTGCCGACCCGCACCGCGGTTTGGGACTGGGACCTGAAGCAGGCTGAGAACGATCCGTACAAGAAGGAGGTCCTCGCCGCCTTCCAGGAGGAAGCCAAGCACGCCTTCGCCGTGCCGCAGACGCCTGAGTGGATCGAGATCTCCAACGCCGTCTACCCCGAGCTGCAGGCGGCGATCCTTGGCGACAAGACGTCCAAGCAGGCCCTGGACGAGGCGGCCGCCAAGGCGACGCAGATCCTTCAGGACGCCGGCAAGC
Organism: Mesorhizobium sp. B2-8-9; assembly: GCF_006439475.1. Taxonomy (NCBI): domain Bacteria; kingdom Pseudomonadati; phylum Pseudomonadota; class Alphaproteobacteria; order Hyphomicrobiales; family Phyllobacteriaceae; genus Mesorhizobium; species Mesorhizobium sp. B2-8-9. The sequence goes on from NZ_VFTQ01000024.1 coordinate 21,070, forward strand.
TCTAAGCAGCACTCCCAAGGCTGCCTCCCCCATCGTGAATGGGGGAGGCGACAGCGTCTTGTCGCCGCTGACTTTCCGCTCCGGCCGGGGCCATGCCCGTGGCGGCCCGAAATGAATGCAATACACCACAGGATCCTGATGAAGGGCTTCAAGCCATCCGCGCCGTTCCTGCTGCTGCTTCCGGCCATGGTCGTGCTGGCGGCTGTGGTGGTGCTACCGTTGATCCTGTCGCTCTATTCCAGCTTCACGCCCTTCCGCCTGACGCGGCCCGAGACCTTCTTCGTCTTCGTCGGCTTCAGGAACTATTTGTCGATCCTCACCAATGCGGATTTCTGGTGGGCCTTCGGCCGCACCGTTCTGTTGCTCACCATCGCGCTGAACCTCGAGATGCTGCTCGGCCTCGGCCTGGCCATGCTGGTCGAGAAGGCGACGCGCGGCCAGCGCATCCTGCGCACGCTGATGATGTTCCCGATGATGTTCTCGCCGATCCTGGTCGGCTTCCAGTTCAAATTCATGTTCAACGACAATATCGGCCTGGTGAACAACGCGCTGCAGTCGCTGGGCATCACTGAGGACGCCATCCCGTGGCTGATCGAGGGCCACCTCGCCTTCATCGCCATCACGATCGCCGAGATCTGGTCGTCGACCTCGATCTTCGCCATCCTGATCCTGGCCGGCCTGCTCGCCATGCCAAAGGAGCCGATCGAGGCCGCCCGCGTCGACGGCTGCACGCCCTGGCAGACCTTCCGCTATGTCACCTGGCCCTTCGTCATGCCTTTCGCCTACATCGCCATGACGATCCGTTCGCTCGACGTGGCGCGCGCCTATGACATCGTCAAGATCATGACCGATGGCGGCCCGGCCGGCCGCACGGAGCTGTTGTGGACGCTGGTCGGACGCACCGCCTACAGCGACGCCCGCATGGGCCTGGCCAATGCCATGGCCTATTTCTCGATCCTGCTGTCGATCGCCTTCACCGTCTATTTCTACAACAAGCTCGCCGCGGCGCGCGCGCAGATCGGCGCGGAGTGGTGAGAATGGACGAGAACGCCTCCGCCCGCCTGACGCGCCGCGCGCTGACCGTCGCGCATCGCGTCGGCCTGTTCCTGGCCATGCTCGTCATCTGCCTGCCGGGCATCTGGATCGTGCTGTCGTCGCTCAGGCCCACCGTCGAGATCATGGCCAAGCCGCCGGTCTGGATCCCGCAAGAAGTGTCGCTCGATGCCTACATCGCCATGTTCAGCGGTATCGGCAAAGGCGGCATTCCGGTGCTCGACTATTTCCGCAATTCGCTGATCATCTCGGTCACGTCGACGGTGATCGCGGTCGCAATCGGCATGGCCGGCGGCTACGCCTTCGCGCGCTACCGCTTCCGAGGCAAGTCGGGCATGTTCCTCGGCCTGATGCTGACCCGCACCGTGCCCGGCATCGCGCTGTCGCTGCCGCTGTTCTTCCTCTATGTGCGGCTGGGCATAATCGACACCCATATCGGCATGATCCTCGCCTATGTCGCGCTCAACGTGCCGTTCACCATCTGGCTGATCGACGGCTTCTTCCGCCAAGTGCCGAAGGATCTTGCCGAAGCAGCCCAGATCGACGGCTGCACGCGCTGGCAGGCGTTCTGGCAGGTCGAATTTCCGCTGGCGCGTCCGGGCATCGCCTCGGCCGCCATCTTCGCCTTCCTCACCTGCTGGAACGAGTTCGCTTTGGCCTCGCAGCTCACTCGTTCCGTCAATTCCAAGACGCTGCCGGTCGGCCTACTCGACTATACGGCCGAGTTCACCATCGACTGGCGCGGCATGTGCGCGCTGGCCGTGGTAATGATCATCCCGGCGCTGACCCTCACCTATATCGTCCAGAAACACCTCGTCGGCGGCCTCACCTCCGGCGCGGTGAAAGGTTGAATTCCATGGCAACGGTTTCGCTGAAACAGCTCACCAAACGCTACGGCAACATGGAGATCGTGCACGGCATCGATCTCGAGATCGCCGACCGCGAATTCATCGCGCTGGTTGGCCCGTCCGGCTGCGGCAAGTCGACGACGTTGCGCATGATCGCAGGCCTCGAGGACATCAGCGGCGGCATGATCGACATCGGCGGGCGCATGGTCAACGACCTGCCGCCGCGCTCGCGCAACATCTCGATGGTGTTCCAGTCCTACGCGCTCTACCCGCATATGACGGTGCGCGAGAATCTCGGCTTCTCCTTGAAGATCGCGGGTGCGGCCAAGGACGACATGGACCGGCGCGTCGCCGAGGCCTCCGTCATCCTAGGCCTCGACGAACTGCTTGAGCGCCGCCCCTCGCAGCTTTCCGGCGGCCAGCGTCAGCGCGTTGCCATGGGCCGCGCCATCGTGCGCGACCCGGATGTCTTCCTGTTCGACGAGCCGCTCTCCAACCTCGACGCCAAGCTGCGCACGCAGATGCGCACCGAGATCAAGAAGCTGCACGCCAAGGTGAAGTCGACGGTCATCTACGTCACCCACGACCAGGTCGAGGCGATGACGTTGGCCGACCGCATCGTCATCATGCACTCGGGCCATATCGAGCAGGTCGGCACGCCGGACGAGGTGTTCAGCCGGCCCGCCACCCGCTTCGTTGCCGGCTTCATCGGCTCGCCGCCGATGAACCTGCACGAAGCGACGGTGAGCGATGGCAGGCTGATGTTCAGCGGCGGCGACAGCCTGCCTCTGCCCGGCCAGTTCAAGTCGAAGACGGCTGCCGGCGACAGGGTCGTGTTCGGCATCCGTCCCGATGATTTCTACCCGACCGGCCACGGCCTGAGCTCGGGCGGCGAAACAGAAGTCCACCGCGCCGAGCTGCCGGTCAGCATCACCGAGCCGCTCGGCAACGAGACACTGGTCTTCGCCGAGTTCAACGGCACCGACTGGGTCTCGCGCATGCTCAATCCGAAGTCGCTGAAAGCCGGCGACAGGATCGGCATGAGCTTTGATCTCAGCCGCGCGCATCTGTTCTCCGCCGAAACCGGTAAATCGCTGAGGAGCTGAGCATGGCGAGAATCGAGAAAATCGAACTGCGCATGGTCGACCTCATGCCGAAGGTGAAGCGCACGGACGCCATCCAGAGCTTCGTCAGCCAGGAAACGCCGATCGTCACCATCACCGATGCCGACAGCGCATCGGGCACCGGCTACAGCTATACGATCGGCACCGGCGGTTCATCGGTGATGCGGCTTCTGGCCGACCATCTTGCGCCGCGCCTGATCGGCCGCGACGCCGACCAGATCGAGGCGATCTGGCACGACCTCGAATTCGCCACCCACGCCACCACCATCGGCGCCATCACCGCGATTGCGCTGGCCGCGATCGACACCGCGCTGTGGGACTTGCGCGCCAGGAAGCAGAACCTGCCGCTCTGGAAGCTCGCCGGCGGCACCAAGGACCGCTGCCCGCTCTACACGACAGAGGGCGGCTGGCTGCATATCGAAACGCAGGCACTGGTCGACGATGCACTGGAAGCGAAGGCCAAGGGCTTCACTGGCTCGAAGGTTAAGATCGGCAAGCCGCACGGTTCGGAGGACGTCGCGCGGCTGTCGGCGGTGCGCAAGGAGGTCGGCGACGGCTACGAGATCATGACCGACTGCAATCAGGGCTTTTCCGTCGACGAGGCGATCCGCCGCGCCGAGCGGTTGCGCGAGCTCGATCTCGCCTGGATCGAGGAGCCGCTGCCGGCCGACGACATCGACGGCCATGCGCGGCTGTCGAACTCGACCGGGACGCCGATCGCGGTCGGCGAGTCGCTCTATTCGATAAGGCATTTTCGCGAATACATGCAGAAGGGCGCCTGCAACATCATCCAGGTCGATGTCGGCCGCATCGGCGGCATCACTCCTTGGCTGAAAGTCGCCCACGCCGCGGAGGCTTTCGACATGCCGGTCTGCCCGCATTTCCTGATGGAACTGCATGTCAGCCTGGTCTGCGCCACCCAGAACGGCAAATATGTCGAATATATTCCGCAGCTCGACGAGTTGACGGGCGACAAGATGCGCATCGAGAATGGCCATGCGCTGGCGCCCAGCGAGCCCGGCATCGGCATCGACTGGGACTGGGACGCCGTGAAGGCAAAGAGCATCGCCGAGTTCACCACGGCGATCGTGAAATAGGGAGACGGATATGCAGCGCATGGGAATGGTACTGGGCTTGAAGCCCGAGAAGGTCGAAGAATATGTCCGCCTTCACGCTGCCGTCTGGCCGGGCGTGCTGAGCATGATCTCGGCCTGCAACATCAAGAACTATTCGATCTACCTGAAGCGGCCGGAGAACCTGCTTTTCTCCTATTTCGAATATCACGGCACCGATTACGCCGCCGACATGGCCAAGATGGCCGCCGACCCGAAGACGCAGGAATGGTGGTCCGTTTGCATGCCCTGTCAGGAGCCGCTTGAGACGCGGAAGGAAGGCGAGTGGTGGGCCTCGATGGACGAGGTCTTCCATTATGACTGATGCCTTCGATCCGGCATCGCTGGCGCAGTCCTGGCCGAAGCCTTTAAAACCGCGCTCGATCGTGACGTTCGGCGCCGGCTCGATCGTCGGCGACGCGCATTTTCCCGCCTATCGTAAGGCCGGCTTCCCGATTTCCGGCCTCTACGATCCGGATCAGGCCAAGGCGCAAAAACTGGCCGAGACATGGGGCGTGACGGCGTTCCGTTCGGTCGAGGAAGCTGCGGCGGTGAAGGACGCAATCTTCGATCTGGCGACGCCGCCAGGCCGCCATGCCGAGGTGCTAAAAGCTTTGCCGGATGGCGCGGTGGCGCTGATCCAGAAACCGATGGGCAATTATCTCGGCGAGGCCACCGAGATCCTCGAAATCTGCCGCGCCAAGCAGCTCAAGGCGGCGGTCAATTTCCAGCTCCGTTTCGCGCCGATGATGCTGGCGCTGAAGGACGCCATCGCCAAGGGTTGGCTGGGCGAGGTGGTGGATTTCGACGCGCTTCTGGCGCTGGACACGCCCTGGCAGCTCTGGGAATTCCTGCTCAAGGCGCCGCGTGTCGAGATCGCCATGCATTCGATCCATTATCTCGACCTGATCCGCCAGCTTCTCGGCAATCCTTTGGGCGTGCATGCCAAGACGCTCGGCCACCCCAACCACAAAGTCGCGCAGACCCGCACCAGCGCCGTCCTCGACTATGGTGACACCGTGCGCTGCGCGCTCTCGATCAACCACGACCACAAATTCGGGCGCCGCTACCAGGCCTGCGAGTTCCGCATCTGCGGCACCGAGGGCGCGGCCTATGTCAAGCTCGGCCTCAACCTCGACTATCCGCGCGGCGAGCCGGATATTCTGGAAATCTATCCGAAAGGCGGGTCGGACTGGGTCGCCGTGCCGCTCGCCGGCGAATGGTTCCCCGATGCCTTTGTCGGCCGCATGGCCAATGTCCAGCGCTTCGCATCCGGCGAAGATGCCGAGCTGGTCAGCTCCGTCGAGGATGCCTGGAACACCATGGCGCTGGTCGAGGCCGCCTATAAATCGAGTGCCGCGCCGGCGACGCCGCTGGCCGCAAAGCCGTAAGGCCGGACATGGAACAGACCACCTATTTCGAGGACTACGAGATCGGCTCGTCGCGCCTCACCAGCGGCCGCACCATCACCGAGACGGACTTCGTCGTCCATGCCGGCCACACCGGCGATTTTTTCCCGCATCACATGGATGCCGAGTTCATGAAGGCGACGCCCTTCGGCCAGCGCATCGCGCATGGCACGCTGGTCTTCTCGGTCGGCGTCGGGCTGACGGCGAGCGTCGTCAATCCCGTCGCCTTCTCCTATGGCTACGACCGCCTGCGCTTCATCAAGCCGGTCTTCATCGGCGACACGATCCGCACGCGCACAACCATCGCCGCCAAGGAAGACGACCCGAAACGGCCAAACGCGGGACGCATCATCGAACGCGTCGAGGTTTTGAACCAGCGCGACGAGGTCGTGCTGGCGGCGGATCACATCTATATCGTCGAGCGACGGCCCGGCTGAAAGACGGAGACAAGAACATGGCTGACATCACAGGCAAGGTCGTGGTCGTCACGGCGGCCGCGCAAGGCATCGGACGGGCAAGCGCGCTGGCTTTTGCCAAAGCCGGCGCCATCGTCCACGCCACCGACATCAACGAAGCGGCCCTGGCTGAACTCGGCAAAACGCCCGGTATTACGACGCGAAAACTCGATGTGCTGAGCGACGACGCGGTGAAGGCCGCTTTCGCCGAAATCGGCCAAGTCGACATGCTGTTCAACTGCGCCGGCTTCGTCCATGCCGGCTCGATCCTGGAGATGAAGGACGAGGATCTCGATTTCGCCTTCAACCTCAATGTGCGCGCCATGATCCGCACCATCCGCGCCGTGCTGCCCGGCATGTTGGAGCGCGGCGACGGTTCGATCATCAACATGGCGTCGGTGGCGGGCGCGCCGAAGGGCGTGCCGAACCGCTTTGCCTATGGCGTCACCAAGGCGGCCGTGATCGGCCTGACAAAATCGATTGCCGCCGACTACGTCGCTAGAGGAATCCGCTGCAACGCCATCTGCCCGGGCACCGTCGAGAGCCCCTCGCTTCAGGGCCGCATGCAGGCGCAGGGCGACTATGAGGCGGCCCGCGCCGCCTTCATCGCGCGTCAGCCGATGGGCAGGATCGGCACGCCGGAGGAGATCGCCGACCTTGCGGTCTATCTCGCCGGCGCCACCTATACGACCGGGCAGGCCTATAATATCGACGGCGGTTGGTCGATCTGAGGCCGTTTCGGCCGCCTGTTGAGTTACGAGGCAAGCCAGTTACGAGGCAGCAATGACCAAAATCACAGACCTCAGAACCTTCGACCTGCGCTTCCCGACATCGCAAAGTCTCGACGGCTCGGACGCGATGAATCCGGACCCGGATTACTCGGCTGCCTATGTCATTCTCGACACCGATGTTCCGTCGCTGAAAGGCCATGGCCTCACCTTCACCATCGGTCGTGGCAACGAGATCTGCTGCGCGGCGATCGAAGCGCTGCGCCACCTCGTCGTGGGGCTCGATCTCGACTGGGTGAAAGAGGATCCCGGCCGCTTCTGGCACCACGTGACCGGCGACAGCCAGCTGCGCTGGATCGGGCCGGACAAGGGCGCCATGCATCTTGCGGTTGGCGCGGTGGTCAATGCTGTCTGGGATCTCTGGGCCAAGGAAGCCGGAAAGCCGGTCTGGCGGCTGATCGCAGAGATGAGCCCGGAAGAGATCGTGCGCATCGTCGATTTCCGCTACCTCACCGACGCCATCACGCCCGCCGAGGCGCTGTCGATCCTGAAGAAGGCCGAGACGGGCAAGGCCGAGCGCATCGCCACGCTCGAGCGCGAAGGCTATGCCTGCTACACCACCTCTGCCGGCTGGCTCGGCTATCCTGACGAGAAGCTCAGGCGCCTTTGCCAGGAGGCGGTCGACGATGGCTTCAACCACATCAAACTCAAGGTCGGCCGCGACTGCGCCGACGACATCCGCCGTCTCAGGATCGCCCGCGAGGTCATCGGCCCGGACCGTTATTTGATGATCGACGCCAACCAGGTGTGGGAGGTCGACCAGGCGATCGACTGGCTCAAGGACCTCGCCTTCGCGAAACCCTTCTTCATCGAGGAGCCGACCAGCCCGGACGACATCGCCGGCCACGCCAAGATCCGCAAGGCTGTCGCGCCGATCAAGGTCGCGACCGGCGAGATGTGCCAGAACCGCATCATGTTCAAGCAGTTCATCGCCGGCGGCGCGATCGACGTCGTGCAGATCGATTCCTGCCGCATGGGCGGGCTGAACGAGGTTCTGGCGGTGCTTCTGATCGCCGCCAAATACCGCCTGCCGGTCTGGCCGCATGCCGGCGGCGTCGGTCTATGCGAATATGTCCAGCATCTGTCGATGATCGACTATATCGCGGTGTCGGGCAGCAAGGACGGACGGGTGATCGAATATGTCGATCACCTGCATGAACATTTCATCGAACCCTGCGTGATCCGCGATGCCGCCTATATGCCGCCCCGTGCGCCCGGCTTCTCGATCGAGATGAAGGCGCAGTCAATCGAGGACTACCTGCATCGGCCCTGAAAGGTGACGCTGCAAACTGTTACTACGCCCGCGCGACTGGACCGCTGCGAATCGGCTATGCCTGCCGAATGCAGGAGACTTCCCTCTACGAGCCGGTGAAGCGGTTCCTCGAGAGCCTGGATTTCGCCGTCAAGGGCGAGATCGGCGGCTGCGACGTGGTCGGCGTGCGTGCCGGCGAGCCGCCGGTTGTCGTCATCTGCGAGTTGAAGCTGCAGTTCAACCTCGAGCTCGTCCTGCAAGCCGTCGACCGCGCGGCGGCCTGCGACGAGGTGTGGCTTGCCGCCTATATGTCGGCGCGCGGCAAGGGCCGCGAGCATGACCGCCGCTTCCGCGCGCTCTGCCGCCGCCTCGGCTTCGGCCTGCTAGGCGTCGGCAAGAAGGGCGAGGTGGAGCTGCTGCTCAGTCCGGCCGCCTTGCCGCCGCGCCGGGATCCCAGGCGGCGCTCACGCCTAGTCGAGGAGCATCACCGCCGCAAGGGCGATCCGTCCATCGGCGGCAGCACGCGCAAGAAGCCGATCATGACCGCCTACCGGCAGGAAGCGCTGGCCTGCGCCGCCGCCCTGGCCGACGGTCCGAAACGGCCGCGCGATCTCAAAACCCTCTCGCCGCGCGCCGCCAGCATCCTTCTGCACAATTACTATGGCTGGTTCGCCAGGGCCGAGCGCGGTGTCTACGCGCTGACCGAAGCCGGCCTTGCGGCGATCCAACCTATGTCGGTCCCGTTGTAAGAACGATTTGCCGATTCGGCGCTACGAACCGGAAAATCCGCGCCGTTCGGCCAAGCCTCGTTTCGACTGTTGACACGTCCCGCCGCCTGTGCAGAAATTGGTTGGACCATTGAACCACTTTAGGCTCAGCCGGCGTGACCGATTTCCTGCCCCCCATCCAGACCACGGCGCGCGACGACGCGGTGCTGAAGGCCTTGGCGGGGTTCGTGCGGCAGGAGGCTCTGGGTCCCGGCGAGAAGCTGCCGACGGAGCGCATCCTGGCCGAACGCCTCAAGGTCAGCCGCAACACGGTTCGCGAGGCCCTGACCCGCTGGGAGGGTCTCGGCCTCGTCGAGCGGCGGCAGGGCTCGGGCACTTATCTCAAGGCCGCCGTCTCCCCTGATATGCTGCACATGCCGCTGACGCTGTCCGGCGGCAATGATTTTGCCGGCCTGATGCGCACGCTGGAGATCCGCCGGGCCCTTGAGGCCGAGGCGGCGGCCCTTTGCGCCATCCGCGGCGGCAAGGCCGAGATCGCCGAGATCGAGCGCAAGCTCGACATCATGGAAGATGCCTTCCGCACCCGCGCAGGCATGTCCTCGGAGGAAGACTGGGAGTTCCACCAGGCGGTCTACCGCGCCTCCGGCAATCCGCTGTTCGAGCAGATCATCAGCGCCATGCATGAGCTCTTCCACCGTTTCTGGGAGCATCCACTCGGCGTGCGTGACTTCGGCCATGCCAGCTTTCCCTACCACCGCACCATCTTCGACCGCATCGCCGCGCATGATCCGGAAGGCGCCCGCGCCGAGGCGCTGAAGCTCATCGCCACCGTTGAGGACGATCTGAAGCGCGGTGCCGCCAACCTCGAACTTTCGGACCGCAGATGAACGAGCAGCCCAACACCTTCGATCCGGCCTCCCTGGCCGGCGATTATCTCGGCGAGGCGGCGACGCTGCTGGCGCATGACGATCCGTTTCCAGGCGGCGCCGTGGTGCCGCCGATCTACCAGACCTCGCTCTTCACCTTCGCCAATTACGCCGACATGGCCGACACCTTTGCCGGCAGAAGGAAGCAGCCGATCTATTCGCGCGGCGACAACCCGACGGTGATGGAGTTCGAGGCACGCGTGGCGGCGCTCGAAGGCGCTGAGGCCGCGCGCGGTTTCTCGAGCGGCATGGCGGCGATCAGTGCCACGGTGCTCGCCTTCGTCGGCGCCGGCGAGCGCATGGTTGCCGTGCGCAACTGCTATGGCGACGCCTACCGCCTGTTCGAACGCCTGTTCCCGCGCCTTCACATCAAGGTCGATTATGTCGACGGCTCCGATCCCGACGCGGTTGCCGCGGCACTTCCCGGCGCCAAGCTGCTCTATCTCGAAAGCCCGACCTCGATGATGTTCGAGCTGCAGGATCTGGAGCATCTGACGCGGCTGGCGAAGGAGCAGGGCATCGTCACCACCATCGACAATTCCTGGGCCACCCCCGTCTTCCAGAAGCCGATTTCGCATGGAGTCGACCTGGTGCTGCATTCGGCCTCGAAATATCTGAGCGGCCACAGCGACACCGTCGCCGGCGTGGTGGCGGGCTCGGCCTCCCACATCAAGCACATCAACGAGCAGACCTATTCGCAGCTTGGCGGCAAGCTGTCGCCCTTCGAAGGCTGGCTGTTGCTGCGCGGCTTGCGCACGCTGCCACTCAGGCTGCCGCATCACATGAAGAGCGGGCTCATCATTGCCGAGCGGCTGAAGGCGCATGGCAAGGTCGAGCGGGTCAACCACCCCGCTTATTCCAACCACCCCGGCAAGAAGACTTTAGCCGGCTATGCCGGGCTGTTCTCCTTCGAGGTCACCGAGGATGTCGACATCCCGGCCTTCGTCGACGCGCTGAAATATTTCCGCATCGGCGTCAGCTGGGGCGGCCATGAAAGCCTGGTCGTGCCGGCAAAAGCCTCGCTCGAGCAGACGCCGGGCATCAATTCGATGGCGCGCTTCGGCGTCAGCCCTCGAACCATCCGCTTCAACGTCGGATTGGAAAATGTCGAGGACCTCTGGGCCGACATCGCCCAAGCCTTCGACAAAAGTAAAGCCTTCGACAAATCAAAAAAATAGTCGTCCAAAATGGGAGTCCCGAAGATGAAAAAACTGACCTTCATGTTAGCCGCCGTAGCCGGCCTGGCGATTTCCGCCAGCGGCGCGCTGGCCGATACCACCATCAAGCTGGTCGAGGTCATCACCAGCCCGCCGCGCACCGAATTCCTGAAGAAGCAGATTGCCGAATTCGAGACCGCGAACCCGGGCATCAAGGTGGAGGTGGTCTCGCTGCCCTGGGGCCAGGCCTTCGAGAAGTTTCTCACCATGGTACAGGCCGGTGACACGCCCGACGTCGTCGAGATGCCGGAACGCTGGATGGGCCTCTATGCCAACAACGGCCAGCTCGAGGATCTCGGTCCCTTCATGGCCAAATGGCCCGACGCCAAGACGCTCGGCGACCGCGCCAAGCAGTTCGGCTCGACCGTCAACAACACGCAGTTCATGATACCCTATGGCTATTATGTGAACGCGCTGTTCTGGAACAAGAAGCTGTTCAAGGAAGCCGGTCTCGACCGTCCGCCGGCAGACCTCGACGAGTTCGTCTCCTTCTCCAAGAAGATCTCCGCCATCCCCGGCAAATACGGCTACTGCCTGCGCGGCGGCCCGGGCGCTTTCAACGGCATGCACATGTTCATGAATATCGCCGACGGCAAAGGCGGCTATTTCACCGACGACGGCGTCTCGACCATCAATGACGAAGGCTCGGTCAAGGGCCTGCAGATGCTGGCAGACATGTACAAGAACGGTCTGGCGCCGAAAGATTCGGTGAGCTGGGGCTTCAACGAGACGGTGACCGGCTTCTACTCCGGCACCTGCGCCATGCTGAACCAGGATCCCGACGCGCTGCTTGGCATCGCCGACAAGATGAGCGCCGACGACTTCGCTGTGGCGCCGCTTCCCGTGGGTCCGAGCGGTAAGTCCTACCCGACGCTCGGCTATGCCGGCTGGGCGATGTTCGCCAATTCCCAGCACAAGGACGAGGCCTGGAAGCTGATGGCGACGCTGCTGTCGCCCAAGGACAATCTGGAATGGGCCAAGGAAGTGGGCGTCGTCCCGATCCACAACGGCGCCGACCAGGACGCGCATTTCAAGACCGAGCAGTTCAAGGGCTGGTTTACCGAGCTCAACGACAGCTCCAAATATGAAATGGTGACTCCGCCGACGCATCTGGAAAACCTCGGCAACTTCGTCGACCAGGTGGCGATCAAGAATTTTCAGGAAGTGCTGCTCGGCCAGAAGCCGGCCAAGGACGTGGCCGACGAATGGGCGAAGTTCCTGACCAAGGAACAGCAGGACTGGCTGGCCAAGAACAAGAAGTAAGCGCAGGCCATTTCCTTCTCCCCTTCTACGGGGAGAAGGTGGCCCGATAGGGCCGGATGAGGGGCAGCGCTGACTTCTGAAAGGCTGGCTCCGCCCCTCATCTGCCTGCCGGCATCTTCTCCCCGTTTTACGGGGAGAAGAACGCTGTTTTGCCCGCCGGCACCCACTCACCACCGTAGAGCCAAAACGCATGACCTACGCCGTCTCCGAAATCCGACCCGCCGCCCGGCCGCGAAAGCAACGGCTGAGCAAGGCCGCGATCGAGCCGTGGCTCTATCTATCGCCTGCGATCGTCCTGCTGGTCCTGGTGCTTTTGGTGCCGCTGATCATCGGCATCAGCTATTCCTTCCGCAAATTTTCGGCCTTCAAATCGCAATATGTCGGTCTCGCTCAGTATCAGGCGATGCTCTCCGACCAGGTGCTCGGCCAGGCGCTGATCAACACGTTGTGGTGGACGGTCGCCAGCCTGTTCTTTCAGTTCTTCCTTGGCCTGGGTCTCGCGCTGCTGCTCGACAAGCCTTTCTACGGCCGCAAGGTCGTCCAGGCGGTGGTGTTCCTGCCCTGGGCAGTGCCGTCCTTTCTCTCAGGCCTCACCTGGGCCTGGCTGTTCAACCCGATCATCGGACCGCTGCCGCACTGGCTGTTCGCGCTTGGCTTGAAGGCCGAGCCGACCAACGTGTTGTCCGATCCCGCCACCGCCATGTGGGGGCCAATCGTCGCCAACATCTGGTTCGGCATCCCGTTCTTCGCCATCACGCTGCTGGCGGCGCTGAAGTCGATCCCCTCCGAGTTGCATGAAGCAGCGGCCATCGACGGCGCTTCGCCCTGGCAGCGCTTCACCAAGGTGACGCTGCCCTTCCTGGCGCCGACCATCGTCATCACCGTCATGCTGCGCACCATCTGGATCGCCACCTTCGCCGATCTGATCTTCGTCATGACCGAGGGCGGGCCGGCCGGCTCGACCAGCACGGTGCCGGTCTACATCTATGTCAGCGCCTTCAAGTCGCTGGACAAAGGCTACGCCTCGGCGGTTGCGGTGCTGCTTCTGGTGCTGCTGATCGCCTACGCTATCGGCCTGATCGCCATCCGCCGCACCCTGGTGAGGCACGTCTGATGATCGCCGGCCGCTCCACCTCCTCGCGCATTTTCGGCGGCATCGGTCTCTACGGCGCTATCGCGGCCTACGTGATCTTCGCGCTGTTTCCGATCTTCTGGACGCTCAAGATCTCGGTGACGCCCGAGCGTCTGCTCTATTCGGAAGGCATCACCTTCTGGCCGTCGCAGACGACTTTTCAGAACTTCGCCACCGTGCTCGAGGCCTCCGACTTTCCGCGCTATTTCCTCAACAGCGTCATCGTCTCGGTGTCGACGGCCGCCTTTGTCACCGTCATCGCCACTCTTGCCGGCTATGCCATGTCGCGCTTCACTTTCCGCGGCAAGGCGACTTTGGCGATCCTGTTGCTGCTCACCCAGACCTTCCCGCTGGTCATGGTCATTCCGCCGATCTACCGCATCATGGGCGATCTCGGCCTGACCAACAGCCTGATCGGCCTGATCATCATCTACACCGCCTTCAACACCGCCTTCGCAACCTTCCTGATGCAATCCTTCTTTGACGGCATCCCGAAAGACCTGGAGGAAGCGGCGATGATTGACGGCTGCACCCGCGCTCAGGCGATGCGCCGGGTGATCGTGCCGCTGACCTTGCCCGGCATGGGCGCGACGCTGGGCTTCGTCTTTACCGCCGCCTGGAGCGAGTTGCTGTTCGCGCTGATGCTGATCTCCAGCGACGAGCAGAAGACCTTTGCCGTCGGCCTGCTCACCTTCATCGGCAAGTTCGCCGTCGACTGGGGGCAGATGATGGCGGCCTCCATCCTGGCGCTGATCCCGGTCTGCGTCTTCTTCGCTTTCCTGCAACGCTATCTCGTCACCGGCCTCACCGCCGGCGCGGTCAAAGGATAAAAGATGGCTTCCGTCACGCTGCAAAACGTCGAGAAGGATTACGGCGCGCTGCGCATCCTGCACGGCGTCGATCTCGAGATCGCCGATGGCGAGTTCGTCGTGCTGGTCGGCCCGTCCGGCTGCGGCAAGTCCACGCTGCTGCGCATGATCGCCGGCCTGGAGGAAGTCACCGGCGGCGAGATCCACATCGGCGAGCGGCTGGTCAACGATGTCGCGCCGAAGGACCGCGACATCGCCATGGTGTTCCAGTCCTATGCGCTCTACCCGCATATGGATGTCTCCTCCAACATGGGCTTCAGCCTGCTTTTGAAGAAGGCCGAGAAGACGATGATCGACGGCAGGGTAGGTGCTGCCGCCAGGCGGCTCGGCCTCGACGCCTATCTCGGCCGACTGCCGCGCCAGCTTTCCGGCGGTCAGCGCCAGCGCGTCGCCATGGGCCGCGCCATCGTGCGCGACCCCAAGGTGTTCCTGTTCGACGAGCCGCTCTCCAACCTCGACGCCAAATTGCGCGTCCATATGCGTGCCGAGATCAAGGCGCTGCACCAGCAGCTCAAGACCACGTCGGTCTATGTCACCCACGACCAGGTCGAGGCCATGACCATGGCCGACCGCATCGTCGTCATGCATGACGGCTATGTGCAGCAGGTCGGCCGCCCGCTGGAGCTTTACGACCGTCCGGTCAACACCTTCGTGGCCGGCTTCATCGGCTCGCCGGGTATGAACTTCCTGCCGGCTAAGGTCGCCAAGGGCGGCAAGGCGGATGCCGTGCTCGCCGATGGCCAGAAGCTGCGGCTGCCGGATGGCCTGCCGATGAGGGATGGCGACGACCTCACCATCGGACTGCGGCCGGAGCACATCAAGCTCGTGGACGACGGCGCGCTGAAGGCCGAAGTCGAGGTGGTCGAGCCGCTCGGCCTGTCGACGCAGTTCTATGTCAGGCTGGCCGACCAGCAGGTCTGCGTCTTCGTCATGGGCCGCAGCGATGTGAGGCCGGGCGACATCATCCGCCTCGGCGCCGATCCGGCTGCGCTGCATCTGTTTGATCCGAAGAGCGGAAACCGGATTGGATAGGTCCGCGGATCAGCGCCAGCGGAAAGCGCCCAGAGTGTAGTCAGGCCACGCGCCAAGGTCTGCGAACAGCCCCGTCAGGTCGCTCCTGTCGGCCAATATTCCCGTCATCACCAGCGCGGTCGACACGCCGGCCGCGTTGCCGCCGGCTATATCGTGCTCGACACTGTCACCCACACAGATCACATCGCTGAGTGCCGGATGTCCCGCAAGCGCCAGCGCAGCTTCGTAGATCGCCGGATAGGGCTTGCCGATACGGGTGACGCTGCCGCCGAGCTGTTCGTAAAGATCGGCGATCTCGCCGGCGCCGAAGCGCGGTCCGACCGCGGTCAGCATGATCCGATCGGGGTTGGTGCAGAAGCACGGCACCTTCCGCGCCGCCGCCGGGCCGAGAAGTCTTCGGTAGTGGTCGAGGTCGTAGCGGTCGCCTTCACTGGCCGCGATCAGCACCAGATCGGCGTCATCGCCGCGCTCGGTCAGAACGAGTGGCAGGCCCTCGATCGCCGAACGGTCCTCGTCGCGGCTGATCAGCAGGCATCTCGTGCCAGCCCGCAGCGCGCCCGAGTCCGCCATGTTTCGGAAGATGCGCCAAGCCACCTCGCCGGATGAGACGAAATGATCCCAGCTTCCCGCTTCAAAACCAAGCTTCAGCAGCCGCTTTTCGTTTGGCTCCGCCCGCTTGCCGGAATTCGAGATCAGCACCACGGTCTTGCCGGCGCGCTTCAGCGCCGACAGGGCTTCGACCGCGCCGGGATAAGGCTGTTGTCCGCCATGCAGCACGCCGAACTGGTCGAGCAGGAACACTTCGTAGCGTTCGGCGAGCGCTGCGATCCCGTCGAGATGCACGGCGTGCTTCGCGCTCACAGCAGCAGCCCCGCCTCCTTTGCGCCCATCAGCGCCAGCCGCGCCGTGCCAGCCGCAGCCTCATCGGAGAGCGCCGGCAGAAAATCGACACTGAGCCTGCGCCGTCGGATCGCGGTCCAGGCGGCATTGGCGGCGCCGCCGCCGACGCTTCGAACCGAGGTGAGCTTCGGCGCGCCGAGTTCGGCGAGCCTCTGGTAGCCGAGCGCCTCGATGGCCGCGATGCCTTCCAGCATCGCCTTGAGATAGTCGGCGTCCGATTCCGGTCGGGGCAGCAGGCGCGGCTGGAGCGTTGGATCGGTGACAGGAAAACGTTCGCCGGCCGAACCGAGCGGATAATAGTCGAGGCCGGTCTCCGTCGCGGGATCGATTGCGGCGCTGAGTTCGACGATGCGCGCGAGCGAAAAATGCTGGGCGAGCACCTTGCCACCGGTGTTCGACGCGCCGCCCGCGAGCCAGGCATCGCCGAGCCGGTGGCTGTATATGCCGTAGCGCGGCGCCGAGATCGGCCGGTCGGACAGGATCTTGATGGTCAGCGACGATCCGAGAGCGGTGACGCCGTCGCCCGCGGCCGCCGCGCCCGTCGCCAAGAAAGAGGCGCAGCCGTCGGTGGTGCCGGCGACCACCGCGACATCGCGCGGCAACCCGAACAGGTCGGCGGCGGCGGCCGTAAGCCTGCCGGTCACGCTACCCGGCCTGACAATGGTGGGCAGAAGCTCCACGCGCATGCCGGTCGCCGCGATCCATTCCGGCCAGCGGCGCGCCTCGGCATCGTAGCCGGTCTTCAGGCTGTTGTTCTCGTCGCTGATGTCGAAGCGGGCCGAGAATTGCGCGGCAATCCAGTCGGCCTGGTGCAGCACGGCGTGGATGCCAGGCAGGCGCTGGAACCAGAGCGCCTTGGCGAGACCGGAGGTCGCCCCATGCGCAGCACTTGCCTCCGGCGCCGTGCCGGCGATCACGGCGAGGATGGCCGCATCCGGAACCTTGTCGTTGTACATCAGCGGCTCGGCCAGCGGCCGTCCGGCGTCGTCGGTCGGCAGCACGGTTCCCGACGTACCGTCCACGGCGATCGCGCGCACAGCCATGCGATCGATGCGCGAAAAAAGCTCGTGCAGTGTCGCTTCGACGGCGGCCCACCAAACGGCCGGATCGCGGCCGTTCGCGCCGAAGCGCTCGAGCGGCACGGCGGCGCTCGCGGCGGTGGAGAAGTCCGGACGCATCGCGACGGCGCGCGCTCCGGAGGTGCCGATATCGATGCCTAATGCAAGAGGCGCCATTCGCCTAACCCGCCGCGTTGAGTCTCTGGCGATACTGCTCGGCATCCCAGTTGACCAGCTCGTCATTTTCGGCGGCGGTGAGATAATTCAATCGCGCCGTGGTGTCGATCCGCGCGGTCACGTCGGCGAGGCAGCGCTGCATAGCGTCCGCGCCGGAGCTGGCGTCGCCGCGCATCAGCACGCCGGCGCCTGGAAAGAGGACCGCGACGGGGTTCGTGCCCAGCCGCGCGACGACGTCGGCGACCTTCTCGCCAGGCCTTGCCACCACGGAGCCCCGGCCAAGGAAGATGACGTGGTCAGGGTAGAGGCTGCCGGCTTCGGCGATGCGGCGGCTGTCCGCATCGAGCGCCACCGCATGCGCCTCGATATCCGCCGGCAATCGGTAACCGCTGCCGTCGGCAAGTGCCGCCAGCGCCGCTATATCCGGGATCGGTGTCTGCCGCGCCGGGCGGGCCAAAAGCGATCTCACCCGGTGCAGCAGACGCTCCGCCTCGGCCACGGTCTCCGCTGCGACGACCAGTCCGTGATTGCCGAGGATCAGCACGTCGACCCCCTGCCCGAGACGCTCGGCAATGCCCTGGGCAAGCGGCAGGCCCGGCCGGCGATAGGGGACATAAGCCCACGCGATGCCCTGGAGGCGCCGCCCGGCCTCGATCTCGCAATCGGCCTGAACGGCGAGTGAAATTGCCTCGACGCAGTGGACATGCAGCACCACTCGCTGCGGCATCAGCGCGTGTACGATGGTCTCGATCGAAGGGCGCAAGCCGCGCGGATTGAGGGCATCGATGGCAAAGGCCTGCGGCTTGTCGGCGCTCGGATCGCGCCGTTCGAGGGCCTCGACGAGCGGACCCATCGCGACCGGTACCATGATGTCGTCGGTCAGCGCGTCCCTCAACCAGGTGCCGGAGGCCTTGATCCACAGCGTGTCCCCTGCCTTCAGCGATGTGTTGCCGCCGGCTGCCTGTGTCAGGTGCGGATCGTCGCCGATGGCTGCCGAAAGTGTCCGCAAGGCTGCCAGCTCCTGCGCATCAACTGTGGTCGCCATTGCGATCTTCCTCCAACGGCTCGTCGGTCTCGCACGATCTCCCATTACAGGAGAATGATTGGTGCTGATATCGCAGATGCGAGCGATCTACGTCAACAGTGATCTATTATCGTCAAAACGGGCTTGCAATCCGACTGATGTTGAGTAAGTTGCATCAATTGTCATGCAAAATGGCATTGTCGGGAGGAAGAGTTGAGCGACTCCGGCCGCCAGCGTCAGATCGTCGAGCTATTGCGGGACCGGCCGTTCGCTTCGGTGCGTGAACTGCAGGAGCGGCTTGGCGTGTCGGCGGCGACGGTCAGGCGCGACATCGACAAGATCGACGAGGCCGGCGAAGCCAGGAAGGTTTATGGCGGCATCTCGGCGCTCGACGGCGCCTCGCATGCCGGCATCGCCTATGCGAGGCCCTATGACGAGAACCGTGACCTGGCGGTCGATGCCAAACGGCAAATCGCCGCTGTAGCCGCCACCATGGTGCGCGACGGCGATGCGGTCATCGTCCATGGCGGCTCGACCTGCTTCCATCTCGGCGTCAAGCTTGCCGAACGCAACATTCGCCTCTTCACCAATTCCATGCCGCTCGCCGCCTATCTCAGCGACCATGGCCATTGCAGCCTGACCATCGCCGGCGGCGATCTGCACCGCGAGCCCGGCATCATCCATTCGCTCACCCAGGCCGTGCCGTTTTATGCCTCGAAGTTCTTTCTCGGCGCGCAGGGCCTCGGCCATGAGGGCGTGCTGGAATCGCATCCGCTGCTGGTGCGCTCGATCATCGATCTCAGCCTTTGCGCCGACCAGATCGTCGTGCTGGCGGACAGCCGGAAGCTGTCGATCCACGCCCGCAATGTCGCGCTGCCGCTGTCGCGCATCGGCACGCTGGTGACCGATGACGGCCTGTCCGACGCCGATGCGCGCATGCTGGAAGATGCCGGTGTCGCCGTGCGTATCGCCTCGCCTTCGGGAGCCGTCCAGTGAAGGTGGCGGTGCTCGATTTCGGCAAGACCAATTCGAAGCTGTTCGTCTTCGACCAGGACGGGCGCATCCTCGACGAACGGCGCACGAAACCCGACTGGATACGCAAAAGCGGGCTCAGCGTGCTTGACGAAACGGCGCTGCATGACTGGGCGCTGGACGCCGTCAACGAGGCCGCGGATGCCCACGGCATCGAAAGTCTGATGGTGTCGGGCCACGGCTGCACCTTCGCGCTGGTCGACGATACGGCGCTGACGCATCCGATCCTCGACTATGAGCAGGAGCCGCCCGCCGAGATCGCCGCGCGGATCGATCGGCGCATTCCCGATTTCGCCGAGACCTTCTCGCCGCGCCTGCCGCTCGGCTTCAACTATGGCCGCCACATGCTGTGGCTGAAGGAAGTGGAGCCCGGCGCGTTCTCGGCGGCGAAGGCGATTCTCGGCTATCCGCAATATTGGAGCTGGCGCTTCGGCGGCCACGCCGTTTCGGAAGTCTCCTATCTCGGCTGCCACTCGCATCTGTGGGCACCGAGCAAGCGTGACTTCTCCTCGCTGGTCGATGCCGAGGGCTGGCGCGGCCGCATGCCCGCCTTCGCGCACGCCGGCGCCGTGACCGGCGAGCGGCGCTTTGGCCGGGCGGGCAGACCGGTCGCCATTCACAACGGCGTCCATGACAGCAATGCCGCGCTCCATGCGTATCGCCGGCAGGACCTCGGGCCGCTCACTGTGGTGTCGACGGGCACCTGGGTGATCGTTCTCAACCCTGACTGTCCGTTCGAGGCGCTCGACCGCGAGCGCGACATGCTGGCCAATGTCGATGTCGATGGCGGCCCGGTGCCTACGATCCGCTTCATGGGCGGGCGCGAATTCGCCGCGATCAGCGGCAACTGGCAAGGCGCGATCGCCCCGGCCGGCATACAGCGGGCGATCGACGCCGGCACGATGGCCGTGCCGAGCTTTGCCCCGGGCGGACCGCTGCCGGGCCGGACGGGCGAGATCCTCGGGCCCGTTTCCGGTGCGGGGGAGCGCGCCGCCGTGGCGCTGCTTTATGTGGCTCTGATGATCGATCTCTCGCTCGACCTGATCCGTTCGGCAGGCACCGTCATCGTCGATGGCGGACTGAATGCGGATGGGATGCTTGCCGGCCTCCTGGCGGCGCTGCGGCCCGGCCAATCCTTCCTGCAGGGGGCCACGCTGGAAGGCAGCGCCACGGGCGCCGCGGCTCTCGCCTTCGAGAGCATCGGCCGCGAATTCGCCGCCAATAGGCCGGAGCCGGTACGCGCCGCGGACTTCAAAGGCCTGGATCGCTACCGCGACGACTGGCGCGGCCTTATTGCCGGACGCCACATCGCCGGCGCGGCGGCAGGAGGTGCGCAATGAGCGCCGCCGCTC
This sequence comes from Mesorhizobium sp. B2-8-9, assembly GCF_006439475.1. Taxonomy (NCBI): domain Bacteria; kingdom Pseudomonadati; phylum Pseudomonadota; class Alphaproteobacteria; order Hyphomicrobiales; family Phyllobacteriaceae; genus Mesorhizobium; species Mesorhizobium sp. B2-8-9. Next base: position 41,821 of record NZ_VFTQ01000024.1, read on the forward strand.
ACGTCGAGGCGTCGCAAAGGCCGGTGCTGGAGATGCGCCACATCTCCAAGACCTTCGGTCCCGTCCTGGCCCTGCACGACGTATCGCTCACCGTCAATGCCGGCGAACTGCATGCGCTGATGGGCGAGAACGGCGCCGGCAAGTCGACACTGATGAAGGTGCTGTCCGGCGCCTATCGGCCGGATGCCGGCGGCGAGATCCTGATCGACGGTGCGCCGGTCGCCAGCGGCGATCCGATCAAGGCTCGCGCCCAGGGCATCGCGGTCATCTACCAGGAGCTGTCGCTGGCGCCGAACCTGACTGTGGCGCAGAACATCTTCCTCGGCAACGAGCCGCGTAGGTTCGGCATCGTCGACCGGGACCAGTGCAACCGTCGCGCCAAGGAAATCATCGAGCGGCTCGGCGTCTCCTTTTCGGCGCGCGCCTTGGTCTCCAGCCTGTCGCTGGGCGAGCGCCAGCTGGTCGAGATCGCCCGCGCGCTGTCGACCAGCGCCCGCATCATCGTCATGGACGAGCCGACCACCTCGCTGACCTCGCGCGAGACCGACCGGCTGTTCGAGGTGATCGGGGCGCTGAAGGCGCAAGGCATTGCCATCATCTACATCAGCCACCGCATGGAGGAGGTCTACCAGCTCGCCGACCGCGTCAGCGTGCTGCGCGACAGCGGCTATGTCGGCACGCTGGAACGCGCCGATCTCAATGCATCGCGCCTGGTCTCGATGATGGTCGGCCGCGATCTCTCGGCCTTCTACAAGAAGGATCACCGGCCGCCGGACAGCCAGCGCCCGGTTGCGCTGTCGGTGCGCGGCATGTCGGATGGCGGATTGCTGAAGGACTGCTCGTTCGATCTTTACCACGGGGAGGTGCTGGCGTTGGCGGGGCTGGTTGGTTCCGGCCGCACCGAACTCGCGAGGCTGATCTTCGGGGCCGACCGCCGCAGCGCGGGCGAGCTGGAGCTCGACGGCAAGCCGATTGCCATCGCTTCGCCACGCGAGGCGCTGGAGGCCGGCATTGCTTACCTCACCGAGGACCGCAAGGAGCTCGGGCTGTTTCTCGACATGTCGATCGCCGACAACATCAATATGGGCGTGCTTGCGAAAGACGCGCGCGCCGGCGGTTTTCGTGATTTCACCGCCGCCGAGCGGCGTGCCGCCAAGGCCATCGCCGATCTCTCGATCCGCACGCGCTCGGCGCAGGCCAATGCCGGCTCACTGTCGGGCGGCAACCAGCAGAAGGTGCTGCTTGCCCGCCTGCTCGAGACCGAGCCCAGGGTCGTCATCCTCGACGAGCCGACGCGCGGCGTCGACGTCGGCGCCAAGTCGGAGATCTATCGGTTGATTGACAGTCTTGCCGGCCGGGGCATCGCCATTCTCATGATCTCCAGCGAACTGCCCGAAGTAATCGGGGTGGCCGACCGCGTGCTCGTGATGCGCGACGGCGCCATCGCCGGCGAGGTGACGGCGTCGGAGGGCAGGCCGCTGCGTCAGGAAGAAATCATGGAACTTGCGACGGGGGCGGCCAAGGAAGGACCGACAAGATGACCGACAGCTCAACAGTGGCGAAAGCGGCGGATCAGGCAGCGGTCAGGAGCCGACGGCTGCGCACGGCCTTCGCCGCGCTCGGCATGCTGCCGGTTCTGGTGCTGCTTGCTGTCGGCTTCCAGTTCATCAACCCGCGCTTCCTTACCGGCACCAACCTGCTCATCGTCAGCCAGCAGTCGTCGATCAATATCGTGCTGGCCGCGGGCATGACCTTCGTCATCCTCACCGGCGGCATCGACCTATCCGTCGGCTCGATCCTCGCGGCCTCGGCGATGGTCGCTGTGCTGGTGTCGCTGGTGCCGGACTGGGGCATGCTCGGCATTCCGGCCGCCATTTTGCTCGGCCTCGGCTTCGGCGTCATCAACGGGCTGCTTGTCGCCTACATCAAGCTGCCGCCCTTCATTGTCACGCTGGGCTCGCTGACCGCCGTGCGCGGCGTCGCCCGCCTGCTCGGCGAGGATACGACAGTCTTCAATTCCGACCTGCCTTTCGACTTCATCGGCAATGGCTCACTGTTCGGCATTCCCTGGCTTGTCATCATCGCGCTGACCGTGGTGGTGCTGTCCTGGCTGGTGCTCAAGCGCACCGTGCTCGGCACCTGGATCTATGCCGTGGGCGGCAATGCCGAGGCGGCGCGCCTCACCGGCATCAAGGTGCCGCTGGTGCTGCTCTTCGTCTATGGCGTGTCGGGCCTGCTCGCGGGCCTCGGCGGCGTCATGTCGGCGGCGAGACTCTACGCCGCCAATGGCCTGCAGCTAGGCCAGTCCTACGAGCTCGATGCCATCGCCGCCGTCATTCTCGGCGGCACCAGCTTCGTCGGCGGCGTCGGCTCGATTTGGGGCACGCTGATCGGCGGGCTGATCATCGCCGTGCTCTCCAACGGGCTCATTTTGGCCGGTGTCTCGGACATCTGGCAGTACATCATCAAGGGATTGGTCATCATCGTGGCGGTCGCCCTCGACCGTTACCGGTTGCAGGCCGGAGCAAGAACGTGATTGACCTCGGTCGCCGGCCTAGACGGGCCGGATTGTGTGTAACGCACCGTGAGAGGCGCGGGGCAATCGGAGGAAGCAAGTAAATGAAGACTATCGCCAAACTGCTCTGCGGCGCAGCCCTCGCGGCCCTCGCCATCGCGCCGGCATCGGCCAAAGACCTCAACAAGGTCGGCATCTCGGTCGGCCTGCTCGGCAACCCGTTCTTCGTCGCCACCATCAAGGGCATCGAGGACGCGGCCAAGAAGATCAATCCGAAGGTCGAGGTGACGTCGGTGTCGGCCGACTACGACCTCAACAAGCAGGTCTCGCAGATCGATTCCTTCATCGCCGCCGGCGTCGATGTCATCATGCTCAATGCCGTCGATGCCAAGGCGATCGCGCCCGCGGTCAAGAAGGCGCAGGCGGCTGGCATCGTCGTCGCTGCCTTCGACGTCTCGGCGCCGGGCGCCGACGTCACCGTGATGACCAACAACGTCAAGGCCGGAGAGGAGGCCTGCCAGTATCTGGTCGATCACACCGGCGGCAAAGGCAACTACGTCATCCTCAACGGCCCGGCCTCGTCGTCGATCCTGGAGCGCGTCAAGGGCTGCAAGAACGTTCTTTCGCAGCACGCCGACATCAAAATCCTGTCCGACGACCAGAACGCCGAGGGATCGCGCGACGGCGGCCTGAAAGTGTTCCAGTCGCTGCTCACCCGCTTCGACAAGATCGACGCGGTGTTCGCCATCAACGATCCTACGGCGATCGGCGCGCAGCTCGCCGCCAAGCAGCTCAATCGCTCGGAATTCATCATCACCGCGGTCGACGGCGCCCCGGACATTGAGAAGGAGTTCGCGTCCGGCACCTCGCTGATCAAGGCCTCGGCCTCGCAGGATCCCTATGTCATGGCCGGCCAGTCGCTGACGATGGCGGCAGATGTGCTTGCCGGCAAGAAGCCGGCCGAGCCGACCGTGCTGCTCGATCCGAAGCTGATTACCGCCGAGAACCTGAAGGACTACAAGGGCTGGACGGCGGCCCGCTAAAAAGCCTGCTCCCAAGGCTGGCGCGGCCGGATCGGTCCGGCCGCGCCTCATTCATCGGACGGAGACGATCATGTCGCGCATTGGTATCCATTCTTTCGTCTGGTCTGCGAGTTCGGCGCAGGCGGATCTCGAACGCACGCTGGCCAACACGAAGGAAGCCGGCTTCGACCTGATCGAATTCTCCTATCTCGATCCGGCGGATGTCGATATCGGCAGGCTGGCCAAAAGCATCACCGATCTCGGCCTGGGCGTAGCGATCAGCATTGGCCTGCCTGCCGACGGCGACATCTCCAGCCCAGACAAGGCGGTCGCCGCGCGCGGCGTCGAGATCCTGAACCGCACCGTCGCCCTCACGCGCGATCTCGGCGGCCAAAAGATCGGCGGCATTCTCTCGGCAAGTCACGGCCTGCAAACCGAACCGCCGACGCGCGATCAGTGGAACCGCAGCGCCGCTACACTTGCCGGGGTTGCGGAAACGGCCAAGGCCGCCGGCGTGACGCTCAATCTCGAAATCGTCAACCGCTTCGAAAGCAACCTGCTCAACACCGCCGCGCAAGGACTAGCTTTCATCGAAGACACCGGCTCCGACAACATCTTCCTGCACCTCGACACCTTCCACATGAACATCGAGGAGGCCGATGTCGGCCTGGCCATCCGCCATGCCGCGAGGAAGATCGGTTATGTCCATGTCGGCGAGAGCCATCGCGGCTTTCTGGGCACCGGCAGCATCGATTTCTCGGCGATCTTCGATGCGCTGGCGGCGATCGGCTACAGCGACGATCTCAGCTTCGAATCCTTCTCGTCCGAGATCGTCGACGAGAATCTGTCGCGGAAGACGGCGATCTGGCGCAATCTGTGGACCGACAATATGGAGCTTGCTCGTCATGCGCGCCGCTTCATCGCGGTCGGCCTGGAGACGGCCCGGCGCAAGGCCGATCTCGTCTCGGCTTCGCAAAGGCCCTGACGTCTTCGAGAATGTCGAGCAGTGAATTGCGGCTTTCGAGGGCCATGCTCTGCTAGACTCCTGTTGATTCGTCTCGACAGGAAAAGGCATGAGCAAGGCCCTCGGCACATTCGCACTGGTCACGGTTTTGAGCGCTTTGCTGATGGCGCTGTCATTGGCCGTGGCGAGGCACGGCTATCCCTATGGCGCGTTCGGCGTGAAGCGTCTCGACGGCATCGCCGACGCCGGCTCGTTCCTGGCGATCGCCGCCGTCTATTTCTTCGCAGCCATGCTGATGATGATCCTGCCCATCCGCGCCGCCGGCGTCGTACTGACCCATGCGGCCGATGCGATCTTCTGGGCGACGATCGTATTGTTCGCGATCATCGTCGGCTCGCTGCTTGCCAGATGGGCCTTCGGCCAGCACGAGGTGCTCTGGGCGCTTTTCAACTGGCGTTTCCTGTTCGTGGCTGTGATCGTTGCAGCGCATCTCACCATGAACGAGCTTCGCCGCAACATCCTGCTCAGAAGCCTGTTCTTCGTCGCCTTCGGCGCGGTCACGCTCGCCTGCCTGTTCTGGTCGTTCTCGACCTGACGCGGCAAGGCCCTAGGTTTGTCGCAGAAGGCCGGTAGACCTGCCACGGGACAATCATTATATCATTTGTCCGACAATTGACCGGCCGACGGACTGCCACTACCCCAGCTTCAAGGAACAAGACAATGACCGTGCTGCGTAAGAACCTGATCGACGGCGAGTGGCTTGGCGAGGCCGGCTCGCGCAACATCAATCCGTCGAACACCAACGACATCGTCGGCGAATATGCTTCGGCCGGGCCTGAGCAAGCCAAGCAGGCCATCGCGGCCGCCAAGGCGGCCTTTCCGGCCTGGTCGCGCTCAGGCCCGCTGGCCCGCCATGCCGTGCTGAAGAAAACCTCCGACGAGATCATGGCACGCAAGGACGAGATCGGCCGGTCGCTCGCGCGCGAGGAAGGCAAGACGCTGGCAGAGGGCGTCGGCGAGACGATCCGCGCCGCGCAGATATTCGACTTCTTCGCCGGTGAGACGCTGCGTCTGTCGGGCGAGATGGTGCCGAGCGTTCGGCCTGGCGTCGGCGTCGAGATGACGCGCGAAGGCGTCGGCGTTGTCGGCATCATCACGCCGTGGAATTTTCCCATCGCCATCCCCGCCTGGAAGATCGCGCCGGCGCTGGCCTACGGCAACACGATCGTCTTCAAGCCGGCCGAACTGGTTCCTGAAAGCGCCTGGACCATCGTCGATATCCTGCACCGCGCCGGCCTGCCCAAGGGCGTGCTCAACCTCGTCATGGGTAAGGGATCGGTGGTCGGCCAGGCGATGCTCGACAATCCCGATGTCAACGCCATCTCCTTCACAGGCTCCGTCGGGACCGGCAAGCGCGTCGCCGCGGCAAGTGTGGAGCACATGCGCAAATTTCAGCTCGAAATGGGCGGCAAGAATCCGCTCGTCGTGCTCGACGACGCCGATCTCGCGGTGGCCGTCGACTGCGCGGTCAACGGCGCTTATTTCTCGACCGGACAGCGCTGCACGGCATCCTCGCGCCTGATCGTCACCGACGGCATCCACGACCGTTTTGTCGAAGCGATCAAGGAGCGCCTGGACAAGCTCGTCATCGGCGATGCGCTCGATGCCAAGACCCAGATCGGTCCTGTCGTCGACCAGAACCAGCTCAAGCAGGACGAGGATTACATCGCCATCGGCCGCCAGGAAGGCGCCGAGCTCGCCTTCGGCGGTGACCGGCTGGAACGCGGCGCGCCTGGCTTTTATCTGCAGCCTGCTCTGTTTGTCGGCTCGACCAATGCTATGCGCATCTCGCGCGAGGAAATTTTCGGCCCCGTCGCCAATGTCATCCGCGTCAAGGACTATGACGAAGCGCTGGCTGTCGCCAACGACACGCCGTTCGGTCTCACCTCCGGCATCTGCACCACCAGCCTGAAGCACGCGACGCATTTCAAGCGCAATTCCGAAGCCGGCATGGTGATGGTCAACCTGCCGACGGCGGGCGTCGATTTCCATGTGCCGTTCGGCGGCCGCAAGGGCTCGAGCTACGGCCCGCGCGAACAAGGCCGTTACGCGATGGAGTTCTACACCACGGTGAAAACCGCCTATACATTCGCCGGCTAGAGCAATTCCAGGAAAAGTGTTGGCGGTTTTCCGTCCGGAATTGCGCAAAAACAAGGAGATAGGGCGTTTCGCCGTTTCCATGAAATGGTGAAACGCACTAGTCCAATCCGGGAGGAGATCGATGAGCGTGGCCGACATGACATGGCTCAACCCGCCGCCGCAGCACACGGTCGGCGACGGCACGCTCACCGTCCGAACAGGCAAGGACACCGACTTCTGGCGCGAGACCTTCTACGGCTTCTGGCGTGACAACGGCCATTTCCTCTACCGTTCCGTCGAGGGTGATTTCAGCGTCGAAGTCACCGTCAGGGGCGACTACAAGGTGCTCTACGATCAGGCGGGGCTGATGCTGCGCCTGAGCGAAACGCACTGGATCAAGGCCGGCATCGAATACACCGACGGGCTGGCATACTTCTCCGTCGTGGTCACCAACGACACATCCGACTGGTCGCTGGTCGCCATTGCCGCCGGCAAGGACGGCGTCAGGATCCGCCTGACCCGCCACGCCGAGGCGATCCGCATCCAGTATCTGGACGCCTCGGACGGCCACTGGAAACCGGTGCGCCTGGCCTATTTCCCGATCTCGAAAACGGTCGATGTCGGCATGATGTGCTGCTCGCCGCAGCGCGAAGGCTTTGAGGCGACCTTCTCCGGCTTCACGATCGGGCCGGCGATTGCAAGGGACCTGCATGGGTGAGTGCGGAACCGCGTGGTTCTTTCGCGATTGCCGCGATAAGGGTAAGACGGCGCCTTGCCAGAGCGGAAGGGCCCGATGCCGTCTGATACTCCGCTGATCCTGTTCTGGACGCGCTGCTTCAACAAACCGACCGACATTGCGGCCATGCCGCAATGTCCAGTGCCCGTCGAATGGACCAACGACCGGCGACGGCTTGCCGAGGCCGATGCGGTAGTTTTCCATTTGCCGAATTTTCGTGAGGCCGGCGACGCCCGCAAATATCCCGGCCAGCTTTGGGTTGCCTGGTCGATGGAGAGCGTCGTCAACTATCCCGTCATGACTGACGCGGCCGTCATGCAGCACTTCGACATCGTCATGACCTATGAAACCGGGGCGGACGTCTGGACGCCTTATCTGCCTGACGCAAGCTGGTGGGAAGCCGCCCGACATGCGCCGATACCGCCCAAGCCCGAGCGCGCCCGACGGTGCACTTCCAGTCATCGAGCATCAATAAGAGCGGTCGTGATACATTCACCGCCGAACTGTCCCGGCACATCGCGGTCGATTGCTACGGCCGCTACCGGCCCAACCGCGAGATCACTGGCCCCGATCTCGGCCGGCAAACCAAGCTCGACACCATTGGCCGCTATCGCTTTTGTCTGGCGCTGGAGAATTCGATCGCGCCCGACTACGTCACCGAAAAGATGTTCGATCCGCTGGAGGCCGGCACGGTGCCGGTCTATCTCGGCGCGCCAAATGCCGCGGCGTTCGTTCCCGACAATTCCTACATCGACGTCGCATCCTTCAGCACACCGGCGGAACTGGCGGCCTATCTTCACCATCTCATCGAAACACCGCAGGCCTACGCAGCCTATCTTGCCTGGCGATCGGGGCCGCTGCCCGAGAGGCTGGCCGGTCAAGTGGCTGATCTCGACATGCATCCGCGCTGTCGGCTTGCCCGCCTCATCGCTCAGCGCCTGACGCAGCAGAGTACGGGCCGGCGGCCAGGCAAACCTTCGCTGCCGTTTGGGGGCAAGGCATTTCTGCGTACCAGGTTGCGCCGTTGGAAAGCTGCTTGGCGCGGCAGGCCGATGTAACATAGGGTTTACACACGGCATGTGCGGGATTTCGGGCTTGGGCAAGCCGCTCGGGCGTATCCCCAGATCGCTGGCGAGCACGCCAAAAGCCCCTCAGGTCGGCGCCGGCATGCGGCCGATGGCCGGCCTCTCGTCCTCGGCGGCAACGGCCATCTGGCGGCGCCGGAAAGCCGGCAATGGGTTCAGCTTGAACAGGCCGTAATAGACGATGAAGGACGCCATGAAATAGGGGCCGAGCATCTCGACCTCGAAGAAGGAGCGGATCAGCATCAGCCCGGTCGCGCCGGCAAGCACCACCGAATCGGCACTCCACCCGCCGAACACCACCTTCGATACATGGCCGTAGAAGGCGCGCAGGATGACCAGCGCCAGCAAGGTGACGCCGATGAAGCCGATTTCGACCAGCGTCTCGACATAGGTGTTGTGGAAGTGGAAGCCGGAACGCGTCGAGATATAGAATTCCGCCCACAGCCGCTCCGGATCGGCAAAACCCTGCACCCAATAGGCGGCATAGCCATAGCCGAGCAGCGGACGCTGCTGCGCTGCTTTCCAGCCCTGTTCCCACAGATAGGTGCGGCCGGTGAGCGTCGAATCCTTGCCGAAGATGCCGAGCACGACATCCAGCAGCCCGAGGTTGAGCGCTGCCACCACGCCCGTCACCAGCGCCCCGGCGCCGACGATGAACAGCACCCGGCGATAGCGTCGCGACAGGACCTTGGTCATGGTGAGCAGCATCACGATGCCGATCACCGCCGGCAGCGAGGCCACCGACGTCGCCGAATGGGCGATTGCCAGCATATAGACCGACAAAAGCATGATCGGCGCGGTCCAGACGAAGCTCAGCCAGTTGCGCCGGTAGAAGACAAGGAACGCCAGGCAGAAGAAGATGCCGAGCGAAGAGAAGAACCCGACCTGGTTCTTGGAACCGAAGGCGCCGACGAAATTGACCGTGCCGTCGATCGTGTCGAGCGCGTAACCACCGACTCCGAGTGAATAGAGCAGCACGAAGAAGATGCCGATCAGCGAGCCGACCACCAGCGTGCGCACGCTGATGGTGCGCGCCGCGACATAGGCGCAGACGATGTGCGAGGAATATTGCACGGCCGCGCGCGCGCTGATGCCCGCCGCCTGCGACCAGAACACCGAGAGGCAGACATAGGCCGCAAGCAGAATGGGTAGCCAGGCGCTGGAGAGTTTCCAGGTGAAGCGCCGGTAGTCGACGAACAGTAGCGGCAGCCAGACGGCGTAGTAGGCGAGGATCAGGATCTGGCCGAAATTGGGCGAGTAGGCGAAGGCGAGCGTGGAAACCGCGACGGCGAAAATGCCGTAGGTCTCGTTGCGATCGGGATCGATCAGGATGGATTTCGGAATCTTCATACCGGCTTTTGTCCCGCGCTAAGCCACGGCCCGGGCGCGCTGCATCTGCCGCTGCAGGAAGCGCCGCACCGGCTCATCATAGACGCGCGTGGCGATGTCGGCGATGACGACAACCATCGCCGCCATCACGATGCCGAACAAGGGATGATGCGCGAACGGATCGATCGAGAAGGCCTTGCCGGCCCCGGCGATGATCATCAGCATCGGCGTGTGGATGATGTAGATCGGGTAGGAAATCCGCCCGAGCCAGCCATAGACGCCTGACAGTCGTGGCGCGGTCGGCGCCACCGCGCCGGTCATCACCATGATCGGGAAGACGATGACGATGGCGCAGAGGTCGTAGGCAACGCGCGCGGCGCCGGCAGCCGGGGCGATGGCGAAGACGGCAAGCGTGAGCAGGATCGCGCCCTCGACCCAGAAGCCGCGCCGCAGGAAGCCGAAGCTGCCCTGCCAGCGCGCCATCGATCGGCAGAGCAGCACGCCAAGGAAGAACGAGAAGGTTACGCGTGGCAGCCCGCTGACGATGGTCTTCCCGGTCATGCCGAAATCGAGCGTGCCGGCGAAAACCGAGGCGACGACGAGCAGCACGAGGCTGGCGCCGACGATCCCCGTCAGCACCCGCCGCGACAAGAGCACGAAGACAGCGACATAGGCGATGTTGACGATGAGCTCGAAGAACAGCGACCACGATGCCGGGTTGAGAGGAAAGATCGTATGATAGGCGTCGCTGACCAGCGGTATGAACAGCATGCCGGTTGTCAGCTGCATGCCGATCTCGGACAGCGGCATATATTCCGCCGGCATCAGTCTGTTCTTGACCAGCAAATAGAAGAAGCCGAGCAGCGTGCCGGCTAGATAGAGCGGATAGAGCCGGATCAGGCGGATGGCCACGAAAGTGCCGAAGCCCATGCCGGTTTCGATCTTGCGGTCATAGGCATGCGCGATGACGAAGCCGCTGAGCAGGAAGAACAGATCGACCGCGAGATAGCTCGACGGCAGCACCTTGCCGTCGGCGAGGAATGGCGAGAAATGGTAGAGCATGACGCTGATCGCCGCCACGCCGCGGATGGCGTCGAGGTTCAGATACACGTGACGCTGGGCTGCGGGCTGCATGTTATGCCTTCAAGCGGTCCAAACAGATCGCTCGCCCGCGCTGCGCGCGAACGAGCCTGGCTTGTCCCTCCCGCCTTCGTCCCGGTTCGCTTCGGACAAACCCGGGCCGGCGGCGCTATTGGCTGGCCGTCGGCGCCAGCTTCACCTTGATTACGTCGCCCGGCAGGATAGGCGTGTCTTCCTTGGCTTCGACCTCGCTGGTCTTGCCGTCGACGACGCGCACCAGCGAATAGAGCAGGGCTGGCTCTTCATTGCCGGTGTAGGCGGCAGCCGTTGCCGGATCCGATGCCTGTGCGATTAGGCCCTTCTGCATGCCGACCCTCAAGGCCGCCTCATTAAGGTTCGCTTCCGTTTGCTGCCGATCGGCGGTGAGGCTCGAACTCAGTGTGTTGCGGGCATCAATAGCGTCCTGCTCCGCCTTGCTGATCGACTGCTTGGCGGTGAGGATCGCCGTCTCATAATCCAGGATCTTGCCCTGCAGGTCGGTGACCGACTGCTGCGAGGAAAGCAGGCGCGCATTGGCGACCAGGCCCTTCTGCGCCAGCGGACCGATGCTGTCGGCCTGCTTCGAGGCCAGATCGACCTGCTTCTGCTGGTTGGCGATCTTCTTTTGCAGCGATTCGATTTCCGACTGCAGAACACCCTTCAGGTCGTCGAGTGCGTCGAGCTTCAGCTTCAGCGATTTCTGGTCGGAGACCAGGATCGCCGTTTCGTCGGCGACGATGGTCGGCAATCTCGGATCGCCTTGAATTTCCTGAGGCACCTCGAAAGTCGTCTTCCCGGCGAGGTCGGCGTCGATGCGGGCTCGCTTGACCATCAGCCGCAAGCGCTGGTCGTCATAGATCTCATAGCTGCCCTTGGCGGTAATCAGATCCTTTTCGAGCTGCGGACCATAGTCGGCATTGCGCCGGATACCGCCAGCAATGCTGATTGCCTTGAGCACGGTCAGATCGGGCACGAAGGGAAACTGCCCGGGGTTCTGGACTTCGCCTGAAATGTAGAACGGCCGGAACTGCGCCATCTCGACCGAGGCTTCCGGCCTGTCGGGCAGCGCCAGCTTTCGTTGCAGGGCGAGCCCGATCGCTGAAGCGATCTCGGCCGTCGTCTTGCCGGCGGCCTGCATGTCGCCGACGAACGGCACCGAGAGCATCCCGCCCGGGCCGACCGAATACTCGCCATTGAGGGCCGACCAATCGCGGAACGTGCCGTCGACAGTCTGCCATTCGGCGACCCGGATGTTGAGCTTGTCCAGCGGTCCAAGCCGATAGTCGCTGGCGGCAGCGACCTGCGGCATGACCAGCAACGCAGCAAGCAAGACGCCGCCGAAGCGGGCTGTGGTCCTGGATATGAGACTGCATGCGAAGGGCAGTCCGAAGAGGTCTTTTGTCAAATACGTTTTCCGATTCGCTTTGGCCCCATCCGCCCGATGAGATCACTGCCGGATGCCTGCCCCGAATCTGGCGGAGCAGGCCCGTCGGTCAATAGCTGCCGCGTGACATCCACACGGCAGGGACAGTCTTGAAGATGATGCGAATATCCCCGGACAACGACCAGTTCTCGACATAATGGCGATCGAAGGCGACGCGCGTGTCGTAGGATACGTCGTTGCGGCCGCTCACCTGCCACAACCCGGTGAGACCAGGGCGCGATTTCAGGTAATAGACCGCCGCGCTGCCGTAGATTTCCAATTCGTCGCGCACGACCGGGCGCGGGCCGACAAGACTCATGTCGCCCTGCAGGATGTTGAGGATCTGCGGCAGCTCATCGAGGCTGAGCTTGCGAAGCACCTGGCCGACGCGGGTGACGCGCGGATCGTTCTTCAGCTTGCGCGTCGCTATCCATTCGGCGTTGGCTTCCGGATTGGCCGCCAGATACGCAGCGAGCACGCGCTCGCCATCCGGCACCATGGTGCGGAATTTGAGGCAGGAGAAAATCCTGCCGCCGCGGCCGATACGCTTGTGGCCATAGAAGATCGGACCATTATCCGAAAGCTTGACCAGCAGCGCGACCATCAGGAAGAGCGGGCTCAGCAGTATCAGCCCAGCCAGGGAACCAACGACATCGAAACTGCGTTTGAGCAGACCGCCGATGGGGGGTGGAAAATCAACGCCGGCCTGCGCAAAACTCGCATTTGCCGACTTGGCGACGTCCCTCATGCAGAAGCTCCATACGTTGAACGGATGGTTTACGGCAAGATACCAAAAAAATGCTGCAGCGCAACACACAATTTCCCATCGCGTTGAAATGTTCACGTCATGAATTGACTAAATAATAAACCTGCCTTGCCCAAATTTTCACCTTTGTGGCGCGTTTATGACAAGGTGAGAGAAAACCAGGAAAATGTAGTCCGCTTTTCGGGCCATTTTTGGACAGTGCATTCTTTGCTGCAGAAGAAACGCGGTTGCAGGCCGCTGGAAGCACTCGCAATGGTAAGTTATTCACATAAAATACTAATCAAAGTCATGAGTTTAACTGAAGCGGCAGACGTCTCATTGAATAGCTCTCGGAGCCAGAGTGTGCGGCGCAGCATGGCAGAGTCGATCTCGTAAAATCGTTGGAAACCATACCTGCACGGCCTTGCTCCGGCAGGCCGGCCTTAATAGAGTCGCAAATTGTTCCTGTCATAGTCTGCACGGGTAAGGAAGGTCGGAAGCAACCGGCCGGATTGGGCAGCCAGAAAGAGCTCTTTGGCGCAACGGGGAGTTACGCGGGTGGGTAAGTCGCAGCTTCTGCATGCTCGTCTCGGTTGAGAGGGCGGCGGTCATGTCTTTGCCGAAATTCATCGTCGGTATGATCTTCGCGCTCGCGATCGTCATCGGCTGGTCCTATTTCGATGGCGCGTCGGGGGGAACCATCCTGCTTCGCACCATCGTCTGCGCCGTCATTATCCAGGCTGGCTATTTCCTTCTGGTCTTTGCAATGATCGGGGGAGCCACGCCGACATCGGCCGACAAGATCCGCGAGGCGGACCGCGGCCCGATCCTGAGCAAGGTCGCCGAAGGCGAAAAGCTAAGCGCCAGACGCAGCCTCCACTGAACGTTCGACCGGCGCGGAGGTCAGCCCGGCCGCGATCGGCGGCGCGCTTTCGCGCTCCGCCTGCTCGCCGGACAGCATCCTTGCAAGCCGGCTGCCGGCTTTCGCCCTCAACCGCCGATATTGTCCGACCTCGACGATGCGTCCGTTCTCGATGGCCACGACCCAGTCGGCGAAGGCGATCATCGACGGCCGGTGCGCGATGGTCAAAATCGTCATCCGGCCGCGCAGCGCCTCGATCGATTGGGCGATCAGCGACTGATTCTGCCAGTCGAGCGCGCTTGTCGCCTCGTCGAGGATGAGCAGCGAGGGTTTGCGCAGCAGCGCACGCGCCAATGCGATGCGCTGCCGCTCGCCGCCGGAAAGGCGGACGCCGCGGTCGCCCACCACCGTATCGAGCCGCGAGTCCAGCCGCTCCACGAAATCGGCCGCATGGGCGTTTCGCAGGGCCGCCCACAATTCTTCGTCGCTGGCCTCAGGCGCCGCAAGGCGCAGATTGGCGGCGATCGTGTCGTGCAGCAGGAACACATCCTGCGGCACATAGGCGACCTGATCGCGCCAGGCCCTGCGATTCTGCGCTGTGATCTCCACGCCGTCGGCCAGAATACGTCCTTGGGTGGGTTCAAGCAGCCCAAGCAGCATGTCGGCGATCGTGCTCTTGCCGGAACCCGAAGGGCCGATCAGCGCCGTCACCTTTCCGGCCGGCAGACCGAAGGTGATGTCGCTGACCACCGGTTTGCCGTCGCCCTCGCCATAGGCGAACGCCACATCGCGGATGTTGAGGCCGGTCTCAAGCGACAGCTTTGCGCCTTCGGTCACGTTCTCTTCCGGCTCGCGCTCGGCATCGAAGCGAGCCTGGAGGCTTTGCATCGAAGCATAGGCCGGCAGGTTGATCAGCACCTGTTGGGTCTGAAGCTGCATGTCCATGAAGCGCGGCGCGACCCGCATGAAGACCAGGAGCAGCACGACGATCTCGGCCAGCGACAGGTGAAAGCGAACTAGTGCGATATAGATGAAGAGGCTCAGCCCGATCACGCTCGTAACCTGGAACAGAGCAGTGCCGAGCGAGCTGTTGCGGACGAAGGCGATGTTGTCGGCCTTCATCCTGTCCAGCGTCGCGCCGAGCTCGGCAAAATAGCTTGCCTCGACGTTCAGGCTCTTGGCGACCTTGATGCCGCCGAGGAACTCGGAGACCGTGCGGTATTGGTCCTGGCGATTGCCGGTCAGCGTGCGGCCATAGGCGCTGGCGCGCGCCCGGAACGGCTGCAGCGCAACCAGCAGCACCAGACCGACAAGGATGGCGAAGCACGTCATCACCGGCGAGATGAACAGCGAGACAATGAGATAGCCGGCCAGGAGCAGTGTGGCTTGGATCAGCATCAGCAGCGAGAAGGCCGCAACCTGCACCCGGTCGACGTCGCCGTTCAGCGCATGGTCGAGATCGGAGCTGCGGATGCGGGTGAAAACGCCCCAGCGCGCCTTGCCGACGCTCTCGAACAGGTCCATGCGCACGCGGTTGACGAAGTCATAGAGCAACCGCGCCATGTAGACCGACTTGAAGCGGTTGAACATCGCTTGCAGCGCCACCAGCGCGACGAGCAGTGAGAGCACGCTCGCGAGCGACAGCGTTCCGCCGGGCACCAGCCGATGCAAGGCCTCCGGCACTCGCACCGCATAGTCCTGGTCGGGCTTGCCGATCAGGCGCAGCAGCGGAACGAGCAGCAGTATCGAAATACCTTCGGTGAGGCTCCCCAGGATCAGGAAGGCAAGCGCCGTCGCCGTGCGCCGTCCGCCGACATGCGCCACCATGGCGCCGAAACCGGCGACATCGCGCAGAAGCGACAGGCGAAACTTCGATGACCAGCCCATACCCTGGCTCACCTTGTTCCCGACGCCAAGTCGGTTTCGATCGCGGCGACCGCTTCATCGAGCCTGGCGAGCCCGGCCGGCACTTCGAGGCGGTTGACGCCGATCAGCCCGGCGATCTCAGCGCATTGGCTGAGATGCGTGACGGCGAGATCGCCGGTCAACGCCTGCCGGCCGAAGCGCGTGATGTAGGAGAATTTGATGATCGCCGGCAGCGCGGCGACACCGGCAAGCTGCGAGATCGCCGCGCGTTCGCCGCGCTCGAGCACATAGATGCGCGATACCGGCACCGCCTCGGCGGCAAATCCGTCATGCAGCCGATGCTGCGCCTTGTCGATTTGCGGATGCACCTGCGGGCGCACTTCCGCCTGATCGAGGCGAATGGCGACGGCCGCGTCCGCGGCGAGCTTGAGCTGCGGAAATCCGGGCAGGATCATCGGTCGTCCAGGGTCGGACAAATCCAGCGCGACGACGTCGTCGGTGATCAGCCGATGGCCGGCACGGATCATCGCGCCCGCCGTCGTCGATTTGCCGGCGCCCTTGTCGCCCATGAAGATCACGCTCTTGCCGCCGACGGCAATGGCGCTGGCATGCAGGACGAGCAGCCCGCGCCGATGCAGGGCAAGAGCCATAACCGGCCCGAGCAGCGGAAAGGCAAGCAGCGGATCGTCGATCCCCGGCGCCGGATCGACATCGATCCGCCTGCCGTCGCTGATCATGAAGGTGCCGACCGCCTGCCAGGAAAGATATTGGCGCGTCGCCTCGAACCGAAAGCCCGTGGCGCCACGCGATGCGCCGTCGGGAAAGTCGATCGGCCCGACCGCGATCTCCAGGTCCGGCGTCGACGGCGCCGTCGGCGTCAGTTCCGGCAAGGCCACGTCCGAGCTGACGATCAGCCCGTAGGCCTTGTAGAAATGGCGGACACGTCCGCCCGGCGCCATTGTCCCGGTGGCGGGCCCCGGTCGCGCAAGGGAGGCGATCGGAAGATTCATGCGGGGCTTCCTTGGACTTGCCGCAGCCACAGCGACAGCGAAACCGAGCGCCAGACATGCTGGACGTCGGGCAGCGTCGCCTGCTCGGGCTGGCTGAGCAGGCGCTCATAGACGGCGTTCACTTCAGACAGGTTGACATAGGGCGCGATCCGCTCGCCGTCCGCTATCAGCAGCCTGTCCAGAAGCTCGCGGTGGTTGCCGAGCATGCCCTTGACCAGGTTGGCGGTGAAATCGATCTTGTCGCGTCGCCATTGCACGGCCGGCGGCAGAATGCCTTGCATCGCGCGGCGCAGCACATGGCGGCCAAACCCGTCCCTGAGCTTTTCCTCGCCGGGCAGCGCCAGGCAGAACTCGACGAGCGGCTTGTCCCAGAACGGATAGCGGGGCTCGACGCCGGAATTGGCGGCGGCCTTGTCGAGCACTTCGAAGGCGTGCGGCACCAGCCCGGTGGACAGCAGCCAGCGATGCGTCAGCGCTTCGCTGGCGCTCACGGCGGCGGGCATGTAGCCGCTGCGATGGAAGCGCTCGGCAAGATCGGTGCGCCTGGCAAGGTCCGGATTGACCAGGCCCCGCCACGCGCGCGGCGCCGATGCTGGCCTCTGCCGCACCTTGCCGACAAGGCGTCTGGCCATCGATCTCATCCGGGCGATCCGCCAAGCGGGTCCGTAGATGGTCAGGAACTTGAAATAGAGGGAGAACATGCCCTCGCCATAGGTGTTGGCGGCGCTGTGCAATTCGCGCCACAGCTCGAGCCAACGGCCGGCATTGGCGAGTTCGTGAAGGTGCCCATAGCCCTGCGAGACGACCTCGTCGCCGCCATGCCCGTCGAGAAGCACCTTGACGCCCTTTGCGCCCGCGGTGCGGTAAAGATCGCGGGTCAATGACAGACCGGGCGCCAGGAACGTGCCTTCCTGCTCCTCCAGGATACGCTCGAACTCGGCGAAGGGCGCGTAATTGCTCACCGCAATCAGCGTGGCGTCGAGCGGATTGCGGTCGAGCACCGCATCGATGAAAGGCTTCTCGTCCATCGACGATCCCTTGTCGAACACCAGCGAGAAGGTCTTGAGCCTCGGGTTGCGCCTCGCCGCCGCGCGAAGACCGGCGACGCAAGCGATCGAGGAGGAATCGAGCCCGCCGCTCAGCATCGCGCCGACGGCCGGCGTGCCGCGCATCCTGTTCTCCACCGATTGCGCAAAGAGATGCCTGAATTCTTCGGCCGCGTCCGGGTGCGGCGGCCGCTGCGAAGGCTCGATCTGCCAGTAGCGCTGCAGCACTACCCGGCGGTCGGCGACCGTCATGCTGTGCCGCGCCGGCAGGCGGAAGATTTCGGCGTAGAGCGTGGCCTGCGGATCGTCCGTCAAGCCGGCCAGGAAACCGGAAATCTGGTGTTCGCTGAGCCGCCTGCCGACGTCGTCCAGCGCCAGGATCGGCCCAATCTCCGAGGCGAAGGCGAAGCGCCTGCCGGTCGAATGATAGTAGAAAGGTTTGACGCCGAAATGGTCGCGCGCGCAAAACAGCGCCCGGCGCTCGCCATCCCATATCGCGAAGGCGAAATCGCCCTGCAGATAGGTCGGGCAGGCCTCGCCCCATTTAAGGTAGGCGCGCATGATGAGCACCGCGTCGGCGACCGACTGGTCCCGCATGCCGAGCCGCGCCAGAAGCTCGTCGCGATTGTCCAGACGGCAGTCGGCGGTAACGGCGAGCTTGCCGCCGGCCATCGTCAGCGGCCCGGGACCGTTCTCGCCGGTCGTGTCGAGCCAGGCGTGGCCGAGCGCGACGCTGCCGTCCGCCCACCATGAGCTGCCGTCACGGGCGCGGTGGCGCATGCGCGAAAGCATCTCTTGGATATCGCCGGCCGCGGCGGGCCGGCCGTTATCGCTGAGCACGATTCCAGCGACGCCGCTCATCGCTCACGACCTATGGTCAACCAGATGGGCAAATCCTTTGATCGAGCCGCCAAGCACGATGTGGTTGCCGCTCATCAACCAGGCATGCGCCTTGAGCTCGCTGCCGGTCCCTCGTTCGATGCCGATGCTGATTTTCGAGGCGCTGCCCTGGCGGGCGAGCAGATATTGTCCTGCTAGCGCTTGGGTCAGGCAGCTGGCGCCCGGCACGAGCCGCGCCGCGGCGGCGACGCCCCATGCGACACGCCGCAGGTCAGCGACGCTGGCGTCGCGTCTGGCGTGCATTCCCGTCACCAGGCTACGGACACGGTTATACGAGGACAGCGTCAGCGCGAGCCGCACAACGCTCACCACCATCAGGCAGCGCGCCAGAAACAGCATTTCCCAGGCGCTCAGCGAGCGGAGCCTAGACCAGTTCCTCATTGTGGAGCCTCGCAAGCCCTGCTTCGCTCAGCCCCTTGAGCAAGCCCTCGACATCGGCCCTGCAGCGTTCGGCATCGACATTGTAGCGCGCAAGTACGGCGCTGCGGATATCGAGCATGGATCGCGGCTCCTGGATCTGCTCCCAGATGAAGGCGCCTACGCCGTTCAGGCTGTAATAGACATTGGATTTGAGGTGGAGTAGCGCCAGTCCGGCGCCGAATTCACAAGCCACCGCCTCGTTCGTCGCGACGACGCGGTCATGGTCCGAAGGGTTCCAGTGCATCCTAAAACCTCGTTGCTGGCCCGTCGCGCCCTATGGCTTCCACCGGGATCGGTTGCCTGCGATCCTCGGCAGGAATCCGGGGGACAACGCCCCCCGGCTCACCTGTTGGAGAGCATCCGGAGCCCCAACTCAGACACCCGGATACATGTGAGTTTTAAGAGAAAGTCAGCTCGCCGACCGGCGTGTGCGCGGGAAAGCTCGCGTCGAGCGCCGTCGTGCCTGCACCGCCCTGCGTGATAGTTTCAATCGAACCGTGAACCGTCAGGCTGGGGGTTTCATACTCATGCTTTTCAACATTCTGTTCCATTGTACTCTCCAATTAAGGACTGGAAGCGGCTGCAGAATGCCGCCAACATATCGCTATGCTGCAGCGCAATTGCTGCATGGCAACATCCATGAGTCAAGCTTGATTTATCAAGCATTAATCAATTCTTGGTTGCGCTCGCATCCGTTGTTAATCAAGGCCTAGGCAGCGTCATCCTAAACCTCACCCATCCAGGAATTCAACCGTAGGTCCGTGCCGTTTAGATAAGCGGTTGATTTGTCTGCGATAATTTTCCAGGCGAAAAAGACATCTCGCAATTGCGAAGAATTTGTCACAAAAAATCGTCATTTTCCGGCCAGCCGGGACGCCCCCGGAATTGTCTTCAAAAGTGATTGAACATGAGGCGATTTTAAACGCTGGGGTTGCGGTCAGGAGGCGACCTCAGCCGCTTTTGGCGTGAGCGCGTCAATTTTTCCGATGCTTTTCTTCGCAGGTGCAGTATAAACCCTTTGGGCGGCATTTTGCGGAGAACGACATCGGGCATGGCGGTGCAGGATGGCTCCTATGAAAGGCTGCGCGCCGCCGGCTGCGCCGACGAAGTCGCTTATGTGCAGGCCTGCCTGAGGCTGTTTTTCGCGCCACGAGCCAACATCACGGATGGCCGGGTCGATGTGCCCGCGCCGACGGTGTCGGCCACCCCGATCACGGCCACCCCGATCACGGCGACCACAATCTCGGCGGCCCCAATTTCGGCAACCAATGTCGCCGACATCGCCAGGCTGAACAAGGTCGCCGTGTTCCTGCTCAAGGCGCTCGCGCGGGCGCCCGCGAATACCGCCCCTGCGGAGTTGCCTGGCTGGCTCGACAGCTACCGCCGGCGTACCATGTCGATGAATGTCGCCTGCATTGGCGATTCGGTGGCCATCGCTCGTGTGCTGCGCGACAGGCAGGTCGATTTCGTCTTCCTCAAGGGGCCGCTCCAGCAGCATCTGCTTTATGGCGACCACTTCATGAAGCCATCCGGCGACGTCGATATACTGGTTTCGCCGACCGGTTTCGCCAAGGCCCGCGATGCGTTGCGCACGATGGGCTATGAGGTTGCCGGCAAGTCGCGTTCGGTCTGGTGGGTGCGCTTCCTCGGTGAGCAGCATATGGTGCGCGAAGACGGCGCGAGGGCCTCGACAGTCGACCTCCACCATCGGCTGCAGCAGCCGGGTTCGCCCAGCCCGCGCGACACCGACGGCTTCCTGCGCCGCAAGCGCGCAGTCGAGGTGGCCGGCGCCGCCATGCCGATCATCTCGGCCGCCGACACCTTGCTTTTGTCCTCGATCAGCGTCGCCAAGGCCTTTTTCAACCGCGAGCCCTGCGCCGGCTATGTCTGCGACGTCAGGGCCAGCGTCAGCCGCCTGAGCGAAGCCGAGCAGCGGGGGGTGCTCGACCACGCCGCCGAACAGGGCCTGGCGGATACGCTGCTCTTGGGATTGCGCGCCGCCGACGTGCTGCTCGGCGGCGACGGCACGCTGCTTTCGGATCGCGCCACCCGCATGCTGGCCCGCATCGACAACGCCGACCTCTTCCACATGGTCATGGCGCCGTGGCTCGCGTCCTTGCGCTGGCCGCAGCGCCGCCATGTGCTGTGGGAACTCTGCGGCCGCGAGCCGGTCCGCTACCTGGCTGAAGCCGGCTGGGCGGCGTCCGCCGACCTCAGCCGGCGCATCTTCGAGCGCCCGGCCACGGCCGGGCCGTCGCGGAGCGAAATGATCAGAATCG
Source organism: Mesorhizobium sp. B2-8-9 (assembly GCF_006439475.1). NCBI lineage: Bacteria > Pseudomonadati > Pseudomonadota > Alphaproteobacteria > Hyphomicrobiales > Phyllobacteriaceae > Mesorhizobium > Mesorhizobium sp. B2-8-9. Next base: position 63,281 of record NZ_VFTQ01000024.1, read on the forward strand.
TGGGCGGGGCGGCCAATCATGCAAGCGAAAGGTGAGCCCATGCCCGTGACGACGCCCATAACGACCTCGGGGGTCTGCGTCATCATCGCCGCGCGCAATGCGGCGCGCACCATTCCCGGCGCCATCGCTTCGGCGCTGCGCGAGGCCGAAGTCGCCGAAGTCATCGTGGTCGACGACGCCTCCACCGACGACACCCGGGATGTGGCTTTGGCCGCCGACGATGGCAGCGGCCGGCTTGCGGTCATCCGTTTCGACGTCAATCGCGGTCCTTCCGCCGCGCGCAACGCCGCCATCCAGGCCTCCAAATCGCCCTTCATCAGCATTCTCGACGCCGACGATTTCTTCCTCGAAGGCCGCTTCCGCCGGCTTTTCGCCAGCACCGACTGGGACTTCGCCGCCGACAACATCATGCTGATCCGCGACGATGCCGCGACCGACCTCGCCAAGGTCGCTGCCCCGCCTTTCGCGGCCGAGCCGGAATTTCTCGATTTCGAGCGCTTCATCGACGGCAACATCTCGCGCCGCCGTGTGCGGCGCGGCGAGCTCGGTTTCCTCAAGCCGGTGATCAGCCGGGCTTTCCTCGAGCGGCATGGGCTGAGTTACGACGAGAACCTCAGGCTTGGCGAGGATTACGAACTCTATGCGCGCGCTGTCGCTTACGGGGCTCGGTTCAAGATCATCAAATCCTGCGGCTATGGCGCGATCGTGCGCGCCGATTCGCTGAGCGGCCGCCACAGGACGCAGGATTTGAAGCGCCTTGCCGATGCCGATCTGGCGCTGCTCCAGATAGACAGCCTTCCGGAGCGCTCGAAGGCTGCGTTGCGGCGCCATGAGCGCCATGTCCGCGACAAATACCGGCTGCGCAACTTCCTTGATGTGAAGGCCGAGCGTGGGCTGGCATCGGCCGCGGCCTACGCTTTCGCAAGCCAATCGAATCTGATCCCGATCGTGCGCGGCGTCGCCACCGACAAGCTCGACGCGCTGTTCCGCCGCACCGGGATTGTTGCGCGGCAGCAAATGCCGCCGACGCGCTTCCTGATGGCGGCAACCAGCGCCGCAAGCGGGTGATCGCGCATTGTCCCGGAAGCCGCCGTCCCTCAAAAAATCGCATTCCGGAAACTATGATGTTGCCTAGTCGCTGCTGGAATGGCAGTCTATGTTGCAATGCAGCAATTTCGAAAGGCCAATAGGATGGCTTCGATTTTTAGCTTCAGATCCCGGGATCCGGCTCGCGACCGGCAGACCGACCTCCAGCGTTTCGACCGGCTGGCGAAGCTGTTCGACCAGATTGCGGCCGAGATCGAGGCGGAGAAAACCGGACTGGAGAATCGTTATAAGTCGACGGCTGCCAACGCCGCCTTTCTGGTCGAGGCGATGGAGAATGGTTCGGCGTCGGCCAGCAAGGGATCGGATGTCGCCGCGATGACCAAGTCGATCCTGAACTGCGAGCGGCGCATTGCGGAGCTCGTTCGCCAGAAAAGCCTAGTGAAGGAGCTGCGTCATTCGCTCGACGCGATCGTCGAGGATGGTGCCGACCGGTCTGCTGCGCAGGCGACGGCAAGAGGCTGACGGCGCGTCAGGCGCCGTCATCGGTACGAGACGTTACAGGACATTAGAGGAGTTCACAGGGCGGAAGATCGGAAGCGGCTCGCTCATGCGAACCGAGGATGACTTTGGGTTGGGCGGACAACACAAGGTGAGTTTGTTATGAACGCAGATCCGGACAACACCTCCACCGAGGCGGCTTGCGAGGTATCGCAGGCGCCAGGGAGCGGATTAACCAGCCTGAGGCTTAGCGTGGTCGGCGCCCTGTTTGCGGTCGCTGCGGCCCTTGCGGCGAGCCCGCATCCTGCGCATGCGCAAGCGGCGCAGCAAGAGCTGCAAAGCGCGCCGTCCTTTGTCGACAATTTCTCGAATTTCAACCAGTCCCGCTGGTTCGTCTCGGACGGCTGGACCAATGGCGCCCATCAGAACTGCACGTGGTCGAAGGATCTCGTGCGGCTTTCCGACGGCGTGCTTTCGCTGGGCTTCGAAAAGCGCAAGCTGAAGGACCGCGAGTTCGCCTGCGCCGAGATCCAGACCAAGCAGCGCTACGGCTACGGCGTCTATGAAGCACGGATGAAGACCGGCACCGGCTCCGGCCTCAACGCCGCCTTCTTCTCCTATATCGGCCCGCAGGACAAACAGCCTTGGGACGAGATCGACTTCGAGGTCCTCACCAAGGATCCGTCGAAGGTGCAGGTCAACAGCTACATTCAGGGCAAGCCGAAGAACGGCAAGCTTGTCGACGTCGAAGGCGGCGCCGACAAGGGCTTCAACGATTATGGCTTCGTCTGGGAGAAGGACCGGCTGCGCTGGTACGTCAACGGCAAGCTCGTCCATGAGGTGACCAACCCCGACGAGTTGCCGAAGCATTCGCAGAAAATCTTCTTCAGCCTCTGGGGCAGCGACAAGCTGACCAACTGGATGGGCGCCTTTGTCGATCCCGGCAGCAAGGTGACCATGGAGGTCAAGCGCGTCGCTTTCACCGCTTTGGGCCAGCCATGCCAATTCCCGGAATCGCTGGCATGCAGCATTAGCAATTCCAACTAGGCATGATCCCCCAAAGTGGAACCGATTTTGGGATAGGATCATGCCGAACCAACTGGGTCGTTTGGCCTGGGGGGACATCTGAACCGGCCGGACCGCTTTTGCGGCCCGGCCTTTGACAGGAATAGAACCAAATGAATTTGACGGTATTTGGGATTGGCTATGTCGGTCTCGTCCAGGCCGCTGTGCTGGCCGAGGTCGGCCATGAGGTGGTGTGCGTCGACATCGACGAGAAGAAGGTGGAGCGGCTCAACCAGGGCTTGGTGCCGATTTTCGAACCGGGCCTGGAGGCCCTCGTCAGGGAAAACCACGCGGCCGGCCGCATCCGCTTCACCACCGACGCGGCAGCGGCGGTCAGGCATGGCCAGATCCAGATGATCGCGGTCGGCACGCCGCCCGGCGAGGATGGCTCGGCCGACCTGAAATATGTGCTGGCCGTCGCCGAGACCATCGGCCGTGAGATGGACAGCGCCAAGATCGTCGTCGGCAAGTCGACCGTGCCGGTCGGCACTTGCGAGAAGGTGAAGGCCAGGATTGCCGAAACGCTGAAGAAGCGCGGCCGCGAGGATCTCGCCTTCGACGTCGCCTCGAACCCCGAATTCCTCAAGGAAGGCTCGGCGGTCGCCGATTGCATGAAGCCGGACCGCATCATCGTCGGCACCTCCAGCGAGGACACCGAGATGGTGATGCGCGAGCTCTACGCGCCGTTCAACCGCAACCACGAGAAGATGATCGTGATGGACGTGCGCAGCGCCGAATTCACCAAATACGCCGCCAATTGCATGCTGGCGACCAAGATCAGCTTCATGAACGAGATGGCCAATCTCGCCGAGCAGCTGGGCGCCGACATCGAGGAGGTGCGCAAGGGCATCGGCTCGGATCCGCGCATCGGCTACCACTTCATCTATCCCGGCCTCGGCTATGGCGGCTCGTGCTTCCCGAAGGATGTGCGCGCGCTGATCAAGACCGCCGAGGGCGTCAAGTTCGACGCCAAGCTGCTGCGCGCCGTCGAGGAGCGCAACAATGCGCAGAAGTCGGTCCTGTTCGACAAGGTCAACCACTATTTCAAGGGCGCGCTCAGGGGCAAGACCTTCGCCGTCTGGGGGCTGGCCTTCAAGCCCAACACCGACGACATGCGCGAGGCGCCGGCGCGCACGCTGATGGAAGCGTTGTGGGCGGCCGGCGCCAAGGTGCAGGCCTACGATCCCGAGGCGATGCAGGAGTGCCAGGCGATCTACGGCCTGCGCGAGGATCTGCTTTTGTGCGGCACCAAGGAAGCGGCGCTGCGCGGCGCCGACGCGCTTTTGATCTGCACCGAATGGAAGAGCTTCCGCGCGCCGTCCTTCGACGCGCTCAAGGATGCGCTGACGACGCCGGTCATCTTCGACGGCCGCAATCTCTACGATCCCAAGGTGATCGCGCGCTACGGCATCGAATACTTCTCGATTGGCAGGATGGCGGCATGAGGGCTGATTGCCTCAAGGACAATGGCCGTCGCCATGGCTATGGACTCATGCCGGCGAACGGGGCATCGGCAACAGTATGAGGTCATCAATGGCTGCGCAGCGCAAACCGACGGTCACCGTCATCGTCCCCACCTTCAACCGGCAAAAATTCCTGCCCGAATCCATCGGCAGCCTGCTGCGGCAGACCGTGATGCCGGATCAGATCCTGATCGTGGACGACGGCTCGACGGACGATACCGGCGCGGTGGCGGCCTCTTTCCCGGCGCCGGTGGAACACTACCGCAAGGAGAATGGCGGGAAATCGACGGCGCTGAATTTTGCCCTGAAGCGCTGCACAGGAGATTTCGTCTGGATATTCGATGACGACGATGTCGCGCACCCGACGGCGCTTGAGCGGTTTCTCGCCGCCTTCGAGCGCGAGCCGGCCGCTGATTTCGCATTCGGCGAATATGCGCGTTTCCAGCGTTCGGCCCAGATCGAGGAGCAGGATTACGAGATCGTCGCCTTCGGCCATGTCAGCCAGGACAATTTCTTCCCGTCGCATCTCGAATATTGTCACGTCCACCAGCCGGGTCTCCTGGTGCGCCGCAAATGCTACGACGAGGTGGGTGGCTTCAACGAGACTCTGGTCCGGTCGCAGGACTACGAGATGATGTTGAGGCTTGCGCGCCGGTTTAAGGGCGTCAGGGTCGACGGCTTGATGTTCTTCCAGCGCCAGCACGACATGGTCCGCGGCAGCACCAAGGTGGTCATTTCCTACACCGACCGGATCAAGGCCTGGGGCGCGTACGACCGGGCGATCATGGAAGAGGTCTACAAGTCGGTCGATCTGCATGAGTATCTGGATCGCTCGGAGCAAGCCTTGCCGAGGACGGCCGATCTCGAGATGCAGGCACTGCTGCAGCGATCGAGCATCATGGCCAGGAAGGGTTTGTGGCATCACGCGGCCGAGGACATCCGCCGCTACGCCCTGCTTGCCGAACGAGCCGGAAAGACGTCGCTCAGCGACAAGGAACGCGCCATCGTGCGGCGTACGTTCGAAGCCTACGATACAGGTTTGGCATCCGCCCCGGCCGACGAATTCGTCTCGGCGGTGAAGGCCTGGAGGTCGGGACCGCTGAAGGCCGACATCGTCAGGGAATACATGCATTCCTTCCCGCATTATCTGGCGCGGGACCTGAAGGCGGGAAAGGTGATCCCGGCTTCGAAATTGTTGCGGGAGTATTCGGCGCTGTCGCTTTCCGCTTCGCTCGGCCGGCTGTGTCGGGCGATGACGTCGAAGCTTTCCTTGGCGCGCGGCGCAAGCTGATGAGCCGTGGCTTTCGGATACTCGCCCGGGCCGAATTAGGAGCAGAACGATGAAAGTGCTTTTTGCAAGCGGCAACGGGTACATTCCCGAGTTCACCGGCGGCGTGCAATCCAACACGCATCACCTGGTCGAACAGCTGATCGAGCACGGCCATCAGGCGTCGGTCCTCGCCTCGCTGTTCGGCGACGGCATGTTCGGCCTCAAGGCGCGTGCCAAGATGAAGCTGCTGCGGCAGCCCGCGGTTGTCGACAATTTCCCCGGCTACCCGGTGATGCGCGCCTGGTTCCCCTGGGAGGCGGCCGGCTTCGCCGTCGAGAAGACCACACCGGACGTCGCGGTCGTGCAGTGCCACAAATCCGTCCTGCTCGGAAAGGCGCTTCTTGCCGAAGGCGTGCCGCTGGTCGTTTATCTGCACAATGTTGAATTTCACGAGCTCGCCGGCGATCCGCGCGAACTCAATTCGGCTTTGTACATCGCCAATTCGGAATTCACGGCGCGCACCTACAAGGAAAAATTCGGCATCGAGTCCACCGTGCTTCCGCCGACCATCAACGACGCGCTCTACTGCACGCATACGACCGGCGAATTCGTCACCATGATCAATCCCTATGAGGAGAAGGGGTTCGATCTGGCGGTGAGGATTGCGGCCGCCTGCCCGGAGATTCCCTTCCTGTTCGTGGAGAGCTGGAAACTGGAGGACGAGCATCGTGCCCGCATCGAAAAGACCATCGCGCCGCTCTCGAACGTCACGCTGGAAAACCGCACCGACGACATGAAGACGGTCTATGGCCGCACCAGGATCCTGCTTGCTCCGAGCAAATGGGAGGAAGCCTGGGGCCGCGTCGCGTCCGAGGCGCATTGCAGCGGCATCCCTGTCGTGGGCTCGAGGCGCGGCGGCCTGCCCGAAGCCATCGGTCCCGGCGGCGTGGTGCTCGACTACGACGCCCCGCTTACCGACTGGGCGTCGGCGGTGACGCGCCTTTGGAATGATCGCCAGGAATACGAACGGCTTTCGGCCTCGGCTCTGGCCTTCTCCAAGCGCCCGGAGCTCGATCCCGCGCGGCAATTGGTGGTGTTTCTCGATCTGCTCGAAAGAGCGGCTCGGCAGGGCGTCCGCCACGCTGCGTAGCTTGCAAGCAAGGAGAGGGAACCGTTTGCTGCACTGCACCAAAAATGTTGCGATGCGGCAAAACCTGCAATAGGTTGGGCCGACAGGAGTCGAAGTTCATGCCGCATGCGTCAGGCCCTGCCGGCGATGTTTCCAGCCTGATCTGGGCGAGAACATCCTGCCGATGAGGATTTGCTTCGTAGTCGACAAATTTCCCACTCTGTCCGAGACATTCGTGCTCGATCAGATTGCCGGATGCCTTGAAAGGGGAATGAAAGTCAGCGTCGTCTGCAACGAGATGGCTTTTGGCAAGGATAGCAATGTGGACGATGCACGTTGGCAGACATTGCCCGGCCCTGTCGTTTCCTGGTGGGGTGGCCTGAATCGCTACCGCTCACTGCTCCGGAAATGGTCCGGCAGATTTTGGGACAAGCTTTCGACCTTCATCGACCTGGCCAACGCACAAAAGCTGCGAAACGTCGATGTGATCGTGGCGCATTTTGGCCATAACGGCCTGCGCGTCGCCCGCGTCATGAAGCGGCGCAGGATTTCCGCGCCTTTGGTAACCATATTCCATGGCACCGATGTCGGCAGGCCGTTGCATGACGACACCCTGGACCAGTACAGGCCCGTTTTCGAACAAGGGGCTCTCCAGCTCCCTGTGAATGCATTCTTCCGTCAGGCCCTGATCGATGCCGGTGCCGCGCCGGCACAAGTCGCGGTTCACCACATGGGCATTCGCCCAAGCGAGATCGAATATCGCTGGCGCTCCTGGCAGGGACATACGCTGTCTTTCATCTCGGTCTGCCGGCTGACCGAGAAAAAGGGAACCGAATATGCGCTTCGCGCCCTCGCTTGCCTGCCGCACCGCGATTGGACCTATTCGGTGATCGGCGGCGGGGAATTGTTGGAGGAATTGAAGCTTACCGCCGTCGACCTCGGTATTGCCGACAGGGTGACCTTCCTCGGACCGCGTCCGCACGGCGAGGTGAAGCAGCGCCTGCGCGATGCCCATGTCTTCCTTCTGCCAAGCGTCGCCGGGCGAAACGGCGATCTGGAAGGAATACCGGTTGCACTCATGGAGGCGATGGCTGGCGGCTTGATCGCTGTCAGCACCTACCATTCGGGAATTCCGGAGCTGATCGAGGATCGCAAGACTGGCTTCCTCGTGCCCGAAAGGGACGTCGCCGCGCTTGCCGGCAAACTCACCTGGATCGCCGAGAACCCGGGCCTGTGCGAGCCGATAGCGCTTGCCGCTCGAAGGAAGGTCGAGGCCGATTTCAATGCCGATACCTTGAATGAACGCTTTGCGCAGATCGTCGCGCGGCTAGGGGAGACCGGATCCGTCACATGAATGCCAATCCGCCGCCCCCGCAATTTGGTCGCGTTGCCTTGCGCGGCGGGCTGGTCACAGCCGGCGCGCAAGGCTTCAAGATAGCGATCCAGTTCCTTTCGGTCGTCATCCTTGCCCGACTGCTCGTCCCCGAGGATTTCGGCCTGGTGGCTTCCGTGGGACCGATCGTGGCCTTCGTCGGCCTGCTTCAGGATCTGGGCCTCCAGCAGGCGGTCATCCAGCGCAAGGAGATCGATCAACGGCAACTCAACCAGGTCTTCTGGCTGAGCGCGGTTGTCGGCCTGTGCGCCGGGGCGGTCGTGGCTTGCCTGGCCCCCGCCATTGCCGCTTTCTACGGCGATCAGCGAATGTGGGGGATAACACTTGCTTCCGCCGTGCCGCTGCTTTTTGGCAGTCTTGCCGCGGTGCCGCTTGCCCTGATGAACCGCCATCTGCAATTCGGCCAGCTTGCGTTCAACGACGCAATCACCGCGGCCGTAGGGCTGCTCGCTACCGCAACCGCGGCGTATTTAGGGCTTGGCTATTGGTCTCTGGTTTTGGGTCCAGCTGTGTCAGCCGTCGTAGCGCTGGTTGCCGGCTGGTTGGTGACGCGCTGGACGCCGTCTTGGCCGAATCTGAAGGTCGACGCCGACATATTCAGGTTCGGGGCGAACCTTACGGGCTTCAACCTTGTCAATTTTCTGTCTCGCAACCTCGACAACATCCTCATCGGAAAATATTCCGGCGCGGTCGAGCTGGGCTACTATGATCGCGCCTACAAGCTTCTGCTGTTTCCGCTGCAGAACATCAACCAGCCGCTGACGCGTATCATGGTGCCGCTGCTCAGCCGCATCCATGAGGACAAGCAACGATTTCGAGACATCTATGTCCGGACAAACTGGCTGCTGGCCGTCATCACCATGCCCGGCATTGCGACTTTGACACTGACTTCGGAGCAGGTGGTCAGGCTTCTCTTCGGCGAGCGTTGGATGGCCGTGGCGCCGATTTTCGCCTGGCTGGGCATCGCCGGCCTGATGCAGTCCGTATCGAGCACCACGGGGTGGATATTCATCTGCCAGGGCAAGACGAAGACGATGTTTCATTGGGGCATCTATTCGTCTTTGACGACCGTCGCCTCCTTCATCGTCGGCCTGCATTGGGGTGCCATCGGCGTCGCGGCGGCCTATGCCATCAGCGGTTACGTGCTGCGTATCCCGGTGCTTGCCGCCCTGATCCATCGTGTCGGCCCGGTGACCGCTGGCGATTTTCTGGGCATACAGGGGCTCTTCATCGTCTCGTCCCTGCTCGCCTGGCTCTCGTATCTGTCGCTGCCGGCGCTGCTGACCAATCAGTCGGACCTGCTCACGATCCTGGTGGCGGTCGTCCTAAACTACGGGTTCGCCTTGGCCCTCATGCTTGCTGTTCCGCAGTCGCGCAAGGCGTTGTTCGCCACTCTTGCCAACGTCGCCAGCAACATTGGGTGAGCGGTTGCCTATCAAGGAGGACAACGGCCTGGTTGCCGACATTGCCGACGCATGCTCTTCCAGCACGGCCTCGAGGCTTGCCCGGCGATAGTGGTCAAGACTGGCGATGAATCTGCCGAGTTTTTCGGCTGCTTCCGACGGCGTTACGGTATCGATGTCGAGCAGAAGGTCGTCGACACCGATGCGCTTGGCGACTTCCTTGGTTTTGAATTCATAGGCGATCGGCAGCACCGGCGTGCCGACGCAAAGCGACATGATCATCATATGCATGCGCGTGGCGACGACGAAGTCGCAATCCTTCACCAGCGCCATCAATTGGTCGGGCGTATGAAATGCGGCGTCGACATTGACGTGTTCGGCGATTTCCGGGTCGAGTTCGGCCACGATCGCCCGCGCAGTCCTGGCGTCGTCATGGGCATATTCCGGCACACCCTGGCAGGTTGAGATGAAGGTCACCTGCTTGCCGTGGTCCCTGACAAGAATTGTGGCGATCTCCCGGATCGAATCGAGATAGCGGCGCATGCCATCCTCACCGTCGCTGACGAAGCTCCAGTGGCGGACGGAAATAGCGACTCGGCCGGTCGGCGCCGGTGCGCTGCCGAGATGTTTCTTGATCCTGTCGGTATCAGCCAGGGCAAAGACGGCATCGGCGACCACATGGCATTTGCCGGGGTCTTTCACCAGATCCAGTATGTGATTTCTGGATCGCTCGTCACGCAGCAGGATGAGCGGAGCCCGATCGAAGATCGGACCTAGCTCCTGGCGATTGTAGCTTTTCTTGAACGGGCCGAGCGATTGCGTGAAGAAGATCGGGTCCTTGCCCAAGATCGCATCGATGCGGAATTGATTGAGCCGCTTTTCAAGATCGTAGTTCTCGACGAGATAGGTTCCGCCTGTCGTGACCACCAGGTCGGCGCTCGCATAGGCCTCAAGGCCGTGGCGGTCGCTTCTGCTGAAGAACACGCTGCTGGCGCCGTTTTGGGCAAAGCGGCGCAAGGCGCGCAAGACTCCCCGATTGTAGATCGACTTGAGCCGGCCCTTTATCCCGCCGCCATGCTGATCCCTGAACAGGGATTCCGACAGCAGCTTGTGGAATTCGAGATCCGGGTAATCTTTCTTCGGGTAAAGCCTGGCCGCGACGTCGGGCTGACTGTCGAAAACCAGGAACTGCACATCGCCGCCGACGATTGATCTGAGAATATGGCGGATAGCCAAAAGGATCGCGGCATCGCCAGTGTTCAGACACACTGTGTTTTCGATCACGACTTTCATGGGGAACCTCGTTTCGCGTCCGTGGCCAGGCCACAGCGGTTAAACGGCATGTTTGCCGGAGTGCTGCCACGCGATCCGCGTCGCGATCTGGCGTGCTGCTCCGCGCTGATAGCCAACGCGAAATCCGGATCGACGCCAAGCAGGCTGAGAGTAGCCTATGATTTTTGCAGTGCAACAAAAAATGTGCGGGCGCTTGCTACGCCGCACCAAAATTGTTGCGATGCAGCAAAAGCTGTACTAGCATCCCCGATGGGTGGGCCCAACAGCGGTCGAGTTACATGCTGCATGTCTTGTACCTTGTGCATGACGTATCCGACCCGGCGGTGCGCCGGAGAATACAGATGCTCAAGGCAGGCGGCGCCAGGGTTACCCTGGCGGGCTTCCGCCGCACCACCAGCCCGGTCGCCGAGATCGAAGGCATCGAGCCTGTCGACCTTGGCGCGACGCGCGACGGCCGATTCGCGCAGCGCATCGGCGCTGTCGCCAAGGCAGCCATATCGATCGGCGCGAAGCTGGGCGCCGTGCCCAAGCCTGATCTCATCATCGCGCGCAACCTCGAAATGCTGGCGCTGGCCCGCCGCGCCAACGGCGCGCTCGGGGCGAGCGTGCCGATCGTCTATGAATGCCTCGATATCCATCGCCTGGTGCTGCGCGACGACTTCGTCGGCAGGACGCTGCGTGGCGCCGAACGCCATCTCGCGCGCGACGTGAAGCTTCTGGTGACGAGCTCGCCGGCCTTCATCGCCAATTACTTCGAGCCTTTCGGGCAGATCGTCGCACCTGTCGAGCTGATAGAGAACAAATATTTCGAGGCAGCATCCGTTGTCGCCGCGCATTCTGTCGAGGACGACAGCCCGTTGCCGCCGCCCTGGCGTATCGGCTGGTTCGGCGCGTTGCGCTGCCGCCGCTCGCTGGAGCTGCTGGCCGATTTCACCCGCCGGCAGGCGGGCCGTTTCGAAGTCGTGCTCAGGGGCCGTCCGGCGCTGTCCGAATTTCCGGACTTTCACGGTTTCGTCGAGGCCGAGCCGTGGCTTTCCTTCCGCGGCCCCTACCGCAATCCGGAGGACATGGCAGCCATCTACGGTGAGGTGCATTTCTCCTGGGCGATCGATTTTTTCGAGGCCGGCCAGAATTCCGAATGGCTGCTTCCCAACCGCCTCTACGAGGGCTGCCGCTTCGGCGCCGTGCCGATCTCCATGGCGGACACCGAAACAGGCAAGTTCCTGAAGCAGCGGGATATCGGCGTGCTCCTGCCCGAAGCGACGCCCGAAAGCCTCGAGGCGATGCTGAGCCGGATGGATCAAGATGAATATCGCGGCCTGAGGTCGCGCGTGTCGGCGCGCAATCCGAAGACCTGGAGCTACGACCGCAGCGACTGCGCGGCCTTCGTCGACAAGCTGCGCGGCCTCGCCGCCATGCCTTCGGCTTTTGCGACACAGGCGGCCGCGTGATGGCGCAACAGGGCGAACAAAAACCGATGGCGCAGTCCGCCTCATCGATCCTGATCGTCATTCCCTGCCTCAACGAGGCCGCCCATATCGGCGGCCTGCTCGACCAATTGCGGCCCGCGGCGGCCCGGCTCGGCGGCCGCATCGTCGTCGCCGACGGCGGCAGCGCCGACGGCACGCAAGCCATCGTCGAAAAAATCGTGGCGAAGGATCCCCGGGTTATCCTGCTCGCCAATCCGAAGCGCCTCCAGAGCGCCGCCATCAATCTCGCGGTGGCGGCCCTTGGCGAAGGCGTCGACTACCTCATCCGCATCGACGCGCATGGCGGCTATCCGGACGACTACTGCGACCGGCTGGTGGAGGAAGCCCTCGCCACCGGCGCTGATTCGGTCGTCGTTTCGATGCTGACCGCCGGCACCGGGGCCGTGCAGAAGGCGGTCGCGGCGGCGCAGAATTCCAAGCTCGGCACCGGCGGCTCGAAGCACCGGCACATGTCCGAAGGCGAATGGGTCGACCACGGCCACCACGCGCTGATGCGCATCGCCGCCTTCAGGCATGTCGGCGGTTACGACGAGAGCTTCAGCCACAATGAGGACGCCGAGCTCGACTACCGGCTCCGCCAGGCGGGCTACCGCATCTGGATGAGCGGCAGGACACAGATGGTCTACTATCCGCGCTCGACGCTGAAGAGCCTCTATTTCCAGTATCTCGGCTATGGCCGCGGTCGCGCCAGGAACGTGCTGAAGCACCGCATGGTGCCGAAGGTTCGGCAGATGATTCCGCTGCTGGTTGCGCCCGTGGTGCTGCTCGCCCTGTTTTCCTTCGTCCACTGGCTGGCGGCGCTGCCGTTCCTCTTATGGGCCGCGGTGTGCCTCGGTTACGGCCTGGTGACGGCGATACGCCAGCGCAACCCAGGCATAGCGCTCGCCGGCGTCTCGGCGATGGTCATGCATTTCGGCTGGTCGGCCGGCTTCTGGCAGCAGCTGTTGGCGTCTCGATTGCAGCGTAAGGTGGCGTGATGGCCGGCCGCTCGATCGACATCTGCATCTGCACTTTCCGTCGGCCGGAGCTGGCCGACACGCTGCGCTCCGTCGCCGCGCTGGAGAAGCCGGCGGGAGCCGAGATTGGCATCGTCGTTGCCGACAATGACGATGAGCCCGGCGCGCAGAAGCTGGTGAAAGCATTGGCCGAGGAATTGAAGCTGCCGGTCCGCTATCGTCACGCGCCGGCGCGCAACATCTCGATTGCCCGCAACGCCTGTCTCGACGCCAGCGTGTCGGACTTCGTTGCCTTCATCGATGACGACGAGACGGCGTCGCCCCGCTGGCTGGTCGAATTGATGGCGGCGGCCGATGCCACGGGCGCTGCGGCGGTGCTCGGTCCGGTGCGGGCGCATTACCGCCCCGACGCGCCGGACTGGATGCAGAAGGGCGACTTCCATTCCACCTTGCCGGTCTGGGTGCGCGGCGAGATCCGTACCGGCTACACCTGCAACGTCTTGCTCAAAATGGCCGACGCGAGCCTTTGCGGCCGACGCTTCAGCCTGGCGCGCGGCCAGACCGGCGGCGAGGACACCGAGTTTTTCGATGCCATGGTCAAGGCCGGCGGCCGCATCGCCTTTGCTCCGCAAGCCTTCGTCGACGAGGTCGTGCCGCGTGCCAGGGCCGCGTTCGACTGGCTGCGCCGCCGCCGCTTCCGCTTCGGCCAGACGCATGGCCACCTGATAGGACACGGCGCCGGCGGGTTGCGTCGCGCCGGTCAGGTCGGGCTCGCTTCGGCCAAGGCTGCCTACTGCTTCGGTATGGCTATTTTGACCGCCATCAGCCCGGTGCAGCGGAACCGCAGCGTGCTGCGCGGCATTATGCACGTTGGTGTCGTCAGCGGTTTGGTCGGCGTCCGTGAAATCCGCCAATACGGCCTCACGTCGCCAGAAGGGAACAAGCGTGCAGCCTGACGTCAGCTTCGTCATCGCCGCCTACAACGCCGAGGCGACTCTCGACCGCGCCATCGCCGGCGCGATCGCGCAACTCGGCGTGACCGTCGAGGTCATCGTCGTCGACGACCAGTCGAGCGACGGCACGCTGGATGTGGCGCGTGCTTATCCGCAAGATGTCGTCAAGGTGGTGGCGCTGCCCGCCAATCGCGGTCCGGGCGGCGCCCGCAATGCCGGCCTCGACCTGGCGCGCGGCCGCTGGGTGGCGGTGCTCGATTCCGACGACGCGGTCCTTCCCGGTCGCCTTGCCATGATGATCTCACGCGCCGAAGCGGCGGGCGCTCAGATTGCGGTCGACAATGTGCAGATCGTGCGCGAGGACGGCACGCCCGAAGACACCATGTTCCCGGCCGGCTATCTCGAAGGCTTCCGCGAAATCTCGTTGGCCGACTACATCGCCGGCAATCTGGTCTTCGAATCGCGCTTCAATTTCGGCTATCTCAAGCCGATCTTCCAGCGCCGGTTCCTCAACGACAACAAGCTGCGCTACGACGAGAGGCTGCGCATCGGCGAGGATTACATTCTGCTCGCAAGCGCGCTGGCCAGCGGCGGCCGTTGCGTGGTCGAGCCGACCGTCGGTTATGCCTACCACATCCGCACCGGCTCGATCTCGCGCGTGCTCGAACTGCATCACGTTGAGGCGATGACGCGCGCCGATGCCCTGTTCGCGGCGGCATATCCCATGGACAGCGACGCAAAGGCGGCTTTCGCAAGGCGTGGCCGCAGCCTGCGCAAGGCGGCGTCGTTCCTGTCCCTGGTTCAGCACATCAAGGCACGCGCCCCGCTCAAGGCGATCGGCGCGGCGCTCAGGGATCCGGCCGCCATCGGGCATATGTCGATGCCGATCGCGGTTCGGCTCAGAAGGCTTGCGGCGCAAATTCGCCGTGGGCGTGGGGAGATTAAGCATGCGGGCGATTTGATAGCCGGCGACAGGTAGAAATCTTTTCTCTCAGAAGGAAGAGCAGATGCAGAAAGTCAGGAAGGCAGTCATCCCGGTGGCGGGGCTCGGAACGCGGTTCCTGCCGGCGACCAAGTCGATGCCGAAGGAGATGCTGCCCGTCGTCGACAAGCCTGTCGTGCAATATGCCGTCGACGAGGCGTTCGAAGCCGGCATCGAGCACATCGTCTTCGTCACCGGCCGCAACAAGGCGGTCATCGAGGACTATTTCGACCTGCATCCTGAACTGATCGGCACGCTGGAGCAGACCGGCAAGAAAGCGCAGCTCGAAGCGCTGGAAAGCCTGCTGCCGGAGGCCGGCGCCACCTCCTTCATCCGTCAGCAGTCGCCGCAGGGCCTCGGCCACGCCGTATGGTGCGCGCGCGAGGTGATCGGCAATGAGCCTTTCGCGCTGCTGCTTCCCGACATGGTGTCCTTCGGCGCGCGCGGCTGCCTCGCCGAGACGGTCGATCTCTATCAGCGGACCGGCGGCAATGTGATCGCCGTCGAGCGCTGCGACCCGGCCGAAACCAGCAAATACGGCATTGTCGGCCGCGGCGCCGACGTGGCATCCGGCTTCGAAGTGACGGCGATGGTCGAAAAACCCGCGCCGGCCCATGCGCCGTCGAATTTCTACATCAATGGTCGCTACGTTCTGCAGCCGGAGATCTTTGCCCTGCTCGGCAATCAGCAACGCGGCGCCGGCAATGAAATCCAGCTCACCGACGCCATGGTCCGGCTGGCCCAAAGCCAGTCTTTTTACGCCCGGCCTTTCGACGGCCGCATGTTCGACTGCGGCTCCAAGGAGGGCTTCATCGAGGCCACCATCGCTTTCGCCCTGGCGCGCGACGACATGAAGGGCCCTGTCTTCGAGATGCTGCAGCAATTTGTCCGGTCGCATGAGCGCCGAGAAGTGGCCGCATAATGCCCATCTTTCGGGTGCATATGCGGTTTCGCGATGGCGCGACAGCCACACCAGCGCCCGGGCCTTCCGGCCCGGCGCATCCTGGCAGCAACGTTGCGCGGTCTTTTCTGGTCACGACGCCGATCTACCAAGGCCGATAGCGCCTGCAACCTGGAATTGGACCGAAGATGAACTATGCCACCTTCCCCCTCGACAAGAGGATGCCGTTGCCCAGCACCGATCCGGAAAAGGGTGAAGACTTCATCGATATCGAGCGTCTGCTTGGCATGGCCGCCCGACAGGCCAAGGTGGTGGCGGTCTGCGCCATTATCGGTCTGTGCCTGGGCGTCATCTATCTGCAGACTACACCCAAGCAGTATACGGCGGTCGCCAGCGTTTTGATTGATGAAGGGCTGAACAAGGTCGTTGACGACATCTCGGCTGCGAGCGCCACGGTGCAAACGGACGCGACGATTCTCAGCCAGATAGAGGTTCTCAACTCGGCACGGCTGGCGTCTGTGGTGGTCGACAAGCTGAAGCTCGATCAAAACCCGGACTTCATGAGCCCGCCGCAGTCGGCTTTGGCCAAAGGTGTGGGGTTCCTGCGCAGTATTGTCGGCTATTTCCGCGGCAGCTCGGCAAACGAGCTCCCCGGCATCGAGAATGTCGACGCCGCGACGCGCGAAGCCATGATCAAGACCGCGACCCACGACTACGCGGTTCTCATGCTGCAGACCGGGTTGATGGCGGATCGCGTCGGCCGTGCCAACGTCATCAGCATCGGTTATCAGTCGACAAATCCGGCACTCGCCACGGCCATCACCAAGGCCTACGCCGACGCCTATCTGGCCGACCAGCTCAACGCCAGCTTCGACGCCACCGAGCGCGCGGCCTTGTGGCTGCAGGGCCGGCTCACGGAGTTGCGTGAGAGCTCTCAGCGGGCAGCCCTGGCCGTCGAGAAGTTCAGGGCCGAACATGGATTGTCTGCCAACAGTGACGGCCAGCTCCTGAGCGACAAGCAACTCGCCGATCTCAACGCACAGCTCATCGTCGCCCAGGCCGATACCGCCAGAGCCAGCGCCCGCTATCAGCAATACAAGGCGATCGTCGAAAGCGGTTCCGAAAGCGCCTTCAACGATTCGGCCATCGGCGCCGACCAGCCGAGCAGCTCGGTCATCATCGCGCTCAAGACCCGCTATCTGGCCATTGCCAAGCGTCTGCAGGACATCGAGACTAATTTCGGCAAGGATCACCCGCAAGCGGTCGCGCTGGCCAAGGAAAAGGCCGATGTCTCGGCGCAGATCTTCGGCCAGTTGAAACAGCTCACCGAAAGCTACCGCAACGATTTCGAGGTGGCGCAGGCGCGCGAAACGGCTTTGCGCGACAAGATTTCCACCGCCGCCGGCAAGAGCTCGATCGACAACCAGTCGCAGGTCAAGCTCAAGGAGCTCGACCAGCAGGCACAGGCGCTCACCACGCTCTATCAGACCTTCCTCAGCCGCTATGAGGAAGCTTCGCAGCAGCAATCCTTCCCGGTCGGCAAGGTCCGCATCATTTCCGACGCGACGATGCCGCTCGCGGCTTCCAGCCCGCGCACCTTGCGCGTGCTGGCGCTCTCGCTGGTGCTCGGCCTGATGCTTGGCGCCGGCTTCGGCGGCCTCAATGAGTTCAACGAGCGTTTCTTCAGGACGGGCGAGGACGTTCGCGACCGCGTCGGCCTGAAATTCCTCGGCTATCTGCCGACGATCGGCGGCGGCAAGGCCAAGGATACCAAAGCCGACGACCTGCCGGCCGACGGCAAGGTGGCCAGCCTCTCTGCGGCTGAGAGACGGGCGCGCATGCGCGTCAGCATCGACGCCCCGGCTTCGATGTTCGCCGAGACGCTGCGTAACGCCAAGATCGCCTTCGACGTGGTGATGGAAGACCGCAGCAGCCGGGTCATCGGCGTCATTTCGGTGCTGCCTGGGGAAGGCAAGTCGACAGTGGCCGCGAACCTCGCCGGCCTGCTCGCGGCCAACGGTGCCAAGACCTTGCTCATCGACGGCGACCTGCGCAATCCGGGCCTGAGCCGCAGCCTCGGCATGGAGGCCGAGCAGGGCCTGATGGAAGCGGTGGTCAACGGCCAGAGCTGGCAGTCGGTCGGCAAGGTCGACCGCCAGACCAAGCTGGCGATCATTCCCGCCGTGCTGCGTGGCCAGTTCTCGCACACCAGCGAGCTTCTGGGCTCGGCCGGCATGCGGCGCTTCGTCGAAAACGCCAAGGAGACGTTCGAATACATCATCGTCGACCTGCCGCCGCTCGGACCCGTCGTCGACGCCAAGGCCTTCGCGCCGCTGGTTGACGGCTTTGTGCTGGTCACCGAATGGGGCCGCACGCCCCGCAACATGGTGCGCTCGATGCTGGAATCCGAGCCTTATATCGCCAATAAGGTGATCGGCGCAGTGCTCAACAAGGTCGATCTGAAGAAGCTGGCGAAATACGGCTCGCTCGGCGGCTCGGAAAGATTCTTCGACCGCTATTCGAGCTACTATCTGGAAAAATCGGAGCAGCGTCCCAAGCAGGCCGCCTGAGGCGTGGTTCCGTTCGGAAAGACAGAGATCGGGGGCGGTTCAGCCTAGGAGCGTGAACCGTCCTAATCCCTCGAAGACAGCAGCCGGCCGTATTTGCCGACGATCCTAAGCGCCGTCAGTCGTCCCGTTTGAAAGGCGCCGGTGTCGATGTCGAGCCGGCGTCCATCGAGTGACGGAACATCCACGATCGTGTGTCCGTGCACCACCCAGCGGTCGAGACGGTGCGCCGCCTGGAAGAACTCCTCGCGGATGTTGAGCAGATCGCCCTCGTCCTGCGCCTCGAGCGCGACGCCGGGACGGATGCCGGCATGCACGAAGACGAAATGCTCGGAGCAGACCATCGCCGGCAGCGTGCGCAGGAAGTCGACATGGCTGGCTGGAATGGCCTCGCGTATGCGCGCATCCGCCTGCTCGCTCGAACCGTAGAGGCTCATCAGCCGGTCAGGGTCAACGCCGTAGGAGAACAGGGTTTCGCGGCCGCCATAGCCGAGCCAGGTTTCGCGCGAGAGATGACCGTCCAGATAGAGGAGCAGCGCGACTTCATGATTTCCCACGAGGCAGATGCGCTGGAAGCCCTTCGGCGGCGGCGCCATCAGATGGTCGATCACGCGCCGCGAATGCGGCCCGCGGTCGATATAGTCGCCCAGCATGATGATGATCTTGCGACCGCTGAAGCGCTGCGCATCGATCTGGATCTTTTGCTCCAGCGCGCGCAGTTCGTCGTGGCAGCCATGCACGTCGCCGATTGCGTAGACGACCATGTCGCGCATGTCCATGACGAGGCGCTCGCGTGGCGCGGGTCGAGGGCGTCTCGATCGTTGGAAAAGGTTCACGGATTGAGGCTCGGCTACTTGCACTGATCTGCGCCTCGATATCATGCCGAATGCAAACAATTCCACACCGGCGCGCGATCGGCAGTCGCGTCGTCAGGCGGGGTTCAACCGATAGCGAAACAGCGTGTGGTCCAAGAGCAGCCGGATGCGCGGCTCGGCCTCGGTCGCGATCAGCCAGCTTACCGCGATCATGGCCGCGCCGACGACATCATGGATGAGATAGAGCGGATAGGTCATCAGCCCGATCCGCCGCCAGCCGGGCCAGGAAAGGTCGAGGCGCAGCGACAATGCCATCAGCGCGACAGCCGCCAGATAGTGACAGAACATCACCATGACGGCAGCCGGGAATCGCAGTATGTCGACACCGCCGAATGTCGTCTTGTGCTGGGCCATGCCGTGCCTCCGGTATGGCCCCCCTACGCAAACTTTAAAGTTTATTGCTGCGCTGCACAATAAGCGATTGCAGTGCGGTACAAATTGGTAAATTGATCCTTAACGCGGTCGTCTGCCGGCGACTACACCCTGATGCCGCGGCCCTTCAGCGCCGCCGTGATCTCGTCCAGGATCGCCGGATCGTCGATCGTCGCCGGCATGGTCCATTCCTCCTTGTCGGCGATCTTCTGCATCGTGCCGCGTAGGATCTTGCCGGAGCGGGTCTTGGGCAGCCGCTTGATCGTCACCACGGTCTTGAAGGCCGCAACCGGGCCGATCCGCTCGCGCACCAGCCCGACAACCTCACTTTCGATCGTGCCGCTATCGCGCGACACGCCGGCATTGAGCACGACGAAGCCGAGCGGCACCTGGCCCTTCATGGCATCGGCAATGCCAATGACCGCGCATTCGGCGACATCGGGATGAGCCGCCAGCACCTCTTCCATGGCGCCGGTCGAGAGCCGGTGGCCGGCGACGTTGATAATGTCATCGGTGCGGGCCATCACATAGAGGTAGCCGTCCTCGTCCATCATGCCGGCGTCAGCCGTCTTGTAGTAGCCGGGGAACTCCTCGAGGTAAGCCTGGCGGAAACGGGCGTCGGCGTTCCACAGCGTCGGCAGGCAGCCGGCGGGCAGCGGCAGCTTGACCACGACATTGCCGAGCGTGCCGCGCGCCACCTCGTGGCCGGCATCGTCGAGGATGCAAATGTCGTAGCCCGGCATCGGCACGCCGGGTGAGCCGTATTTCACCGGCAAAAGCCCGAGCCCCGCCGGATTGATCGTCATCGGCGAGCCGGTCTCGGTCTGCCACCAATGGTCGATGACGGGACGGTCGAGCTTCTGCTCCGCCCATTTGATCGTTTCCGGGTCGGCGCGCTCGCCGGCAAGGAACAGCGTGCGGAACTTCGACAGGTCGTATTTCGGCACGAACTCGCCCTTGGGATCCTGCCCCTTGATGGCGCGGAACGCGGTCGGCGCGGTGAACAGCGCCACCACGCCATGCTCAGAGATCACCCGCCAGTAGGTGCCGGCGTCCGGCGTGCCGATCGGCTTGCCTTCGAACAGCACGCTGGTGCAGCCATGCAGAAGCGGTCCGTAGACGATATAGGAATGGCCGACCACCCAGCCGACATCGGAAGCCGCCCAGAACACCTCGCCCGGCTTGACGCCGAACTCGTTGTCCATGGTCCATTTCAGCGCGACCATGTGGCCGCCATTGTCGCGCACGATGCCTTTCGGCTGCCCGGTCGTCCCGGAGGTGTAGATGATGTAGAGCGGGTCGGTGGCTAAAACCGGCACGCAGTCGACATTGGCGCCGGCGGCGCGTTCGCGCGCAACCGCATCGGCATAGTCGAAGTCGTAATTGTCGTGCATCTCGCAGCGCAGCTGCTCGCGCTGCAGGATGAGGCAGGCGTCCGGCTTGTGCTTCGACATCTCAATCGCCTTGTCGAGCAGCGGCTTGTAGGCGACGACGCGGCCTGGCTCCAGGCCGCAGGAGGCGGTGATGATCAGCTTCGGCTTGGCGTCGTCGATGCGGGTGGCGAGCTCGTGCGAGGCGAAGCCGCCGAACACCACCGAATGCACGGCGCCGATGCGGGAGCAGGCGAGCATGGCGACGGCCGCCTCCGCCACCATCGGCATATAGATGATGACGCGGTCGCCCTTGCCGATGCCGCGATGCCTCAGCACCGACGCCAACGCGACCACCTCGCGCTTTAGCTCCGCATAGGTGAATTTCCGCACTGTGCCGGTGATCGCGCTGTCATGGATCAGCGCCAACTGGTCGGCGCGGCCACCGGCGACATGGCGGTCGATGGCGTTGAAGCAGGTGTTGCAGGTGGCGCCGGTGAACCAGCGTCCATAAACGCCGGCTTCCGGATCAAAGACCTTTTCGGCCGGCCTATACCAGTCGATCGCCTTCGCCGCCTCGGCCCAGAACCCTATGGGGTCGCGTTTCCAGCTCTCATAGACTTCGCGGTAGCGTGAGGCCATCGACTTTCCTCCCCAGGAACATTCCATCGTCTGGCCATAGCCTAAGCCGCTTCTCGCGGCCATGTCTCCCTGCATTTTGATCGACGTTGCTCGTCAAAGTTCCCCAGCGGCGTTTCGCTTGGAGCGCCGTTCTGCCGGTCGCGGATTGAAAGCCGGCTTAGAGCGGCAGTGCCGCCAGCATCAGCCCGACGCCGCCGGCGATCAGAATGGCGGCCGCCAATGCCTTGCGATGACGCTCGAAAGCCGTCGGAGCCCGATCCCAATTGTAACGCATGGCACTATCTCCCCAAAAAACCCCGGCGACTTCACAGCTTATTTAGGAAAGAAATGCAATCCCCGCTTTTGGTCAGCTAGACAACATTCGATGATTGTCGTTTTGCGGCCATAGAGACGCTGAAGTCGCACTCCGTCGATTCCGTCAAAAGACAAAAGCCAGCTTGGCTGAGCCCAGCAGGCTTCCCTTTTTTGATTGCGAAATACACAGCAATAAGTAGCGTCACGTGTTGTGGACCCTCAGAACTTGTAGGCGATGCCGATCCGAACGTCGTTAGTGGATAGATCAACATTCCAGTCCGTCCAGACTGGGTCGACGATGTGCTTATCGCCGAAGTCTGTGTAACGATACTCGACCCGCAACACTATATGCTCGCTCATCGCATAGTCCACACCGGCGCCTAAGGTCCAGCCGGTGAAGGTATTGGTATGAGAGTAGGGAACTCCTGCGGCTGTTTGGAAGTTCTCGTAGCGGCCGACGGCCAGCCCGCCTGTCACAAAAGGCAGGAATTGGCCTGCTGCATAGCCAAGCCGCCCGCGTAGCGAGCCAGTCCACTTGAGGTCGGATCCATAACTGAAGGTTGGATCGTCCACACCAGCACTGATACCGCGAACGCCCTTCGAGTCGATATCCGAAAAATTGAAGTCGCCTTCGACGCCCAGAACGACGCCGTTCGAAAGCTGATAGTTGTAGCCGGCATATAAGCCGCCGAGCCAGCCCTTCGGATCGAGCGGTACGTTGTAGTCGATGCCGTCGAAATCTTGGGTGGAATTGCCCCAGCCATAACCGGCATCAGCGCCGACATAAATACCCGACCAATTATAGACGGCAGTGTCTTGCGGCGCGAAGACGTCGGCAGCAAACGAAGTGTGAGCAAACCCCACCAGGAAAGTTGAAGAAAGGATGAGCCTTTTCATAGATGCCCCAAATCCGAAGAATGCCAACGTCGAATACCATAGCCATCGCTTTTTGGTCATCGAAAGAACACCTTTTTGTCGCGATTTGGTCAGGATTGTTGCCGGATTGCCACAAGCTGTCCGATGCATCCGCACAGGCTGCCAACTCCTGACGGCACCATGCGGCAATGGACAGCACTGCCTTGTCGCGCTACTTGCTCTGCGGCATTCTTGCTGGACTGGAGGGCGCATGGCTGAAATCGGCTCTGAAACGGTGCTGCGCATGGCGGACGATGCGTCCGTGCAGCATGTCGGCGATGGCGCGGTCGTGCTTTTGGCGCGCAGCGGCCAGCTTTACACCTGCAACGACACGACCGAGGCTTTTCTCGACAAGGTGAACGGCGCGCGCAAGCTCGACCAGATCGTCGATCTGCTGTCGGAGGAATTCGAGGTCGACAAGGCAACGCTCGATCAGGATATGGCCGAATTGGCCGCCGAGCTGGTGGCTGAAGGCATTCTCGCCGACCCGGACGCGTGATGGCCGACGGACCGGTCCTGCGCGCCCTGTTCCGCGTCCATTTGTGGCTCAGCGCCCGGCTGATGCCGGTGCTGGTCGGCCGGCGCGATTTCGAAAGCGTGTTGAAACTGGCGCCGCTGCAGTCGCCCGCACCCTATCGCGACTTGCCCTGGACCTACATCGTCCATCGCGTCAAGCGGACGGTGCGACGCCCCTGGCTGATGCGCGACCGCAGATGCCTTCGCGAAGGTCTGCTCGGCTTCCGCTTTCTGCGCATGGCCGGTCTTAAACCAGAGCTGCGTTTCGGCGTCGACGCCAGGTCGATGCACGAGCCTCGCCTGTCGGCGCATTGCTGGGTCTGCCTCGACGGCAAGCCAGTGGTGAGTGACAGCCAGCCCGGCATGGTGGAGATCTACCGCCACCCGGCCAGCATGAAGGCGCCAGCCGCTTGAGCGACCAGACCTTCCGCTATGATCTCAACGGCCAAGTCATAGGCATCACCGCCGCGCGTGCCGACCTGTGGCCGAGCTTCGACCTGATGCTCGGCGCCCTGCGTATGAACGAGCCTGTCCAGCCCGGTTTTCGCGTCAACATTGTCGAAACGCTTCAGTTGCACGAAAACCCCGAAGGAAAGCTGGCTTTCGACGGCGACGTGCCGCTGGACGGCCATTGCCGCATGATCGACGCCGGAAGCGTCTTCCATCTCGTCTTTCCGGGCCAGCAGGCGCTGTCGATCCACGACGGCGAGGGCCGGGCCGAAATCCGTCTTCATCCCGCCAGCAAGATCAAGTGGACTTTGCTGATGATGGTGCTGGATGCAGCACTCGATGCGGACGGCCAGCATATGCTGCACACTGCGGGTCTCACCTTGCCTGGAAAGGACGGCCTGGTTCTCATCCATGCGCCAAGCGGTACGGGCAAGTCGACGACCTCGCTGGCGCTTGCGTCCCGGGGCTTCGGCCTTTGCTCGGACGACGTGATGATCCTCAACGCAACGGCGCAAGACATCACGGCCTGGGGCATGCCGCGCCGGGTGAAGGTCCACCGCAACACCGCGGCGATGCTGCCCTTCGTCGCGCCTTGCCTCGGCGAAAACTGGGACGCCGAGGGCGAGCAATCCGTTCCGCTGGACCGCCTCGGCGACATCATCCGCGTCGAGGATGTGCGCGCCAGGCCCGTCACAGCGCTCCTGCACCTTGCACGCTCGGCAGACGCCGAGACCCGGCTGCTGCCGATGGCCAGGACAGACGCCATGGTGGCTTTGGCAACCGACAATGTAAGGACCGGCATGACCGGCCTGCTGTCGCTGCAGAAAAGGCGCATGGCGACGATCGCGGCGCTGGTGAAGGCGGTGCCGACCTTCACGCTGGAAGTCGGGGCAAGTCCGGCCGAGGCGGCGGAGTTGATCCAGGCTGCGCTGCCAAGTTGACGCGTGCTCAGTCCTTCGCGCCGAAACGCCGGATGTCGAGGGATGGCTGCTCTCGACCGCGGTGGCGAGGTTTTGACTGCCAACGCAAGAACAGCCGGGACAGCTTGTTGTAGACCAGATGCACGACGCGCGCGTCGGCGCAGTCGAATTCCACAAGTCCCCGTCGGCATTTCGCGGCTTCGCCGCTGGGTGGTCCCAGGCGGCGGATCGGCTGAGCGAGCCGGACCGGTCTGCCATTGATCAGGACACTGACCGGAACACTCGACCCGACGATCCGGCATAGCCGCGCGACATGCTCGCTTGAAAATTGTTTGCCGACGATAAACGGGCCGCGCTCGATGCGCGCCCAGACATAGGCCCCATCCGGCTGGGGCATTCCGGCAAGCCTGCCCCTGCAAAACTCAGGCGCAACATCCGTCGCGAGCACAGCCATTGCGTTGGCCAGGGCCTGGTTCACCGTTGCGGCCGAACGCCAATCCTCTGCTGCAAAGCTAACCTGCGCCAAGATATCGCCCGCATCGAAGCCGGATGTCATCTTGTGCAAGGTCACGCCGCCATGGGCTTCATGCATCTGGTCGATAATTAGCCGGTGCATTGGATGCGGGCCGCGATAGTGCGGCAGAAGCGCGGGATGCAGGTTGAGGCCGCCCTTCGGAAACAGCTCCAGCACGGTTTGCGGGATCAGTTTGCCGTATCCGAAACAGATCAAAAGATCGGCGCGGGCCGCGCTGAGCCGCGGCCCAAGCGCATCCCAGTCATGGGGCGGGCTGAATTCGATCAATGGAGGCATGGCGTGGCCGAGATGAGACCTCAACGCAAACCGTCGCCGCAGGCGGCGGCGCAGGACACTGAAGCTGAAGCGCTTGCCGGCAAGTGGGCCCGGCACGACCACGGCAGCAACGCGATGGCCGTTATTTGCCCAGCGCGCAAGCATGGGCGCAGTGACGGACGAAATCTCGGTGATGAATACGGCCGAGAGCGGGTTCTCCATGCCGAGCTCAGACTGGATACGGTCGCGGCCGCGCCAGCCTCTGCACCCAGCGGAAGGCATCGCGGCTGAGGCGCGAGCGCAGCTTTTCGCGGGAATTGACCCGAAGCAGCATGTTGCCGGTGATCAGCCATTTGGCCAACCGTATCGAGAGGTCCGGCTTGATGCGGTCGGCAAGCTCGATCGCGCGCGGCGCGTCGAACAGGCGTCCGGTGACGTTGAGGACTGTGGCCAGCTCGAGCTCGATGCCGGTCATGCGGGCGGCATCGAGCAGCCGCGCTTCCTCTTGAGACGATTTCAGCGCCCGCACCGCCTGCAGCACGTCGACGCAGAGCTGCAGGCGGTGGAACTTGTGGCCGCCGGCCGCATGCACGATGGCGATGGTGAGCAGCGCGGCCGGCGTGTCGGTTTCGCCGCCGTCGATCGCCTGCAACTCGCGAAAGCCAAGCGACAGGCGTCTGCGCATGCCGGTGTCGTGCACCAGATTGCCATGCAATTCGATGAGCAGGCTGGAGTTCTCTTTCTCCAGCCATTTGAATTCCTGCAGTTCATGCGACGCGGCCTCGTCGCTGCCGAGCTCGAAGCCGCATTCGCCGATGGTCTTGTTGGCCTCCTCGATGCTGGCGGGGTCGACGAGAATGTCGATGTCGGTGAAGGGACGGTCCGCAATCTGGCTGTAAAGCTTGCGCGCGAACACCGGCCCCTTGACGATCCTGGCCGGCACGCCCCTTGCAGCCAGCGCTTTCATGATGCGGTCGCCATGGTACTGCAGCAGCATCGATTGGCCGGTCGCCATCGTCGCCTCGTCGCGCAACTCCGACAGTCTCCGCTGCAGGGTTGCGTCCTGCGGCAGTCGGGCGTCACCGATCTCCCTGAGTTTGCGCAGCATGATCGGCAACACGCCGTGGAACTCCGCGTTGGCGAGCAGCGCCAGCAGGGTTGCTGCCGCAAGGCCATCGCCAATGGCGGCCGATGCCTCTGGGTCGGCGAAGGTCAGCAGCAGTTTTTCATCGGCAGGCGCAAGAGAAGGCAGCATCAACCCGGACGGCGTTCGAATGATAGCAACAAGCCATGCTTACAGAAAAGCACACTGGAAACCAGTGCGCGGCGGCAAAGCCGGCTTGTGAGTTTGACTTTCCGCGCGGATCGTCCATTCTGTGGATTGATCCGGAGGGTGTTGGAAATGACGAAGAAGAAATATGAGGCGCCTTTGCTGCGCAAGGCTGGAAAACTCTCCAGCGTGGTGGCCGTGGCGTCAAAGACGCTTTGAGGCGTCGGGCTTCGGTCTTGGCTGAAGCCGGCTACATGCCCCAGCGCAGCGCCGCCGTGTGTACCGGCGCGTCCCAAAGTGCTGACGTTTCGTCGTCCAGCATGGTCAGCGTGATCGAGCATCCCGCCATGTCGAGCGACGTCACATAGGACCCGACGAGCGAGCGGACCACCGTCACGCCCTGCCTCTCGAACACCCTGCGGGCGCTGTTGTACATCAGATAGAGCTCCATCGACGGCGTGCCGCCGAAGCCGTTGACGAACAGCAGTGCCGGCCCTTTGGCGCGATCGCCGAAGTCGCCGGCAATCGCGGCGCAAACCTCCTCGGCGATGGCGTCGGCACTCTTCAGCGTGTCGCGCCGACGGCCGGGCTCGCCATGGATGCCGACGCCGAATTCCATCTCGCCGTCGCCGATCTCGAAGGTCGGCTTGCCGGCGGCGGGCACCGTGCCGCTGGTCAGCGCCACGCCCATCGAGCGCGTCGCGGCGTTGACGCGGTCGCCCAGCGCCTTGAGGTCGGGCAGCGGCATGCCTTGCTCGGCGGCGGCGCCGACGATCTTTTCCACCACCAGCGTGCCGGCGACG
This sequence comes from Mesorhizobium sp. B2-8-9, assembly GCF_006439475.1. Taxonomy (NCBI): domain Bacteria; kingdom Pseudomonadati; phylum Pseudomonadota; class Alphaproteobacteria; order Hyphomicrobiales; family Phyllobacteriaceae; genus Mesorhizobium; species Mesorhizobium sp. B2-8-9. The sequence continues at coordinate 90,908 of NZ_VFTQ01000024.1, forward strand.
CCGCGCCGTCCGGTCGTGTAGGACGAGTTCTCGACCGCGACGTCGTCATTGGTCACCACCTGCAGCACGCGGTCCGCCATCTCGGCCGCCATGTCGAAATTCATCACATCGCCTTCGTAGTTCTTGACGATGAACAGGCAGCCGGCGCCGGTGTCGACGTCCTGGACGGCCGCGAGCATCTGGTCGGGCGTGGGCGAGGTGAAGACCTGGCCGGGGCAGGCGGCGTCCAGCATGCCGTGGCCGACAAAGCCGCCATGCAGCGGCTCGTGGCCGGATCCGCCACCCGAGATCAGCGCCACCTTGCCTGGCTTCAACGCCCTGCGGCGGATGAATTTGTGGTCGTCGCCAAGCACGAGTATGTCGGCATGAGCGGCCGCGAAACCGTCGAGGCTTTCGGTCAGGACCGTGTCCACCGAGTTGATGAATTTCTTCATGGCAGTCCTCCCGACGTCTTAGTTTACGCAATTCCGAACGGAAAAACCGCTGGACACTTTTCCTGGAATTGCTCTTGCTCAGCCGCTGCCCTTGCCGGCGATGCTGGTTATTTTCTGGATAAATTCGTTGATCGCCCGGTCGAGCGCGGCGTTCTGCCTGTCGTCGCCGAAATCCGGCACGATGAGCGAGACATGGCGTGTCCTGCGCAGACCGGGGGCCGCCGGAACTTTTCCGGGATGCGCCTGGTGATAGGCGGCCATGAACTGGTCGCGCTCGGCCTGGCTGAAATGGCAGACCGAAAAGATCGACGGCAGATGCTTTGACGGGATCGCGATCGAATAGGCCGGACTGGAGATCTGGGTGACGAAGCTGCGGTGCTTGCCGAGCGCGTCGGCAAGCCGCTGGCGCATGCCCGACGGACGCTGGTCGATCACCTGCGACAGGATCGTCTTGTAGGCACGGATCGCCTCCTCCGAGCCTGTTTCCGATATCTTCTCGGTCCTGGCCATGCCGCGTCTACACTGGAATGTCCGCGATGGCCGCCTTGGCCATGGCGAGTTGCGCCGGCGCGACCGACAGGTCGCGCAGGCCCGCCGCGAGCAGGGCCGGGATGGCTGCCGGATCGCCGCCGGCATCGCCGCATAGGCTGACCGGAATATCTCTCTCCCGTCCGAAGGCCGTGATCGCAGCGATCAGCCGCAGCACCGCCGGGTTGCGGACGGCGTTGAGATGCGCGACCGCCGCATTGTCCCGCGCCGCCGCCATCACATATTGCGTCAGGTCGTTGGAGCCGATCGAGAAGAAGGCGACATCGGCGAAATCCTCCGGCGTCAGCGCGACGGACGGCACCTCGACCATGATGCCGAGTGGCGGAAGCCGGTGCGCGACGCCCTGCGCGGCAAGCGCGGCTTGTTCTTCCGCGAACAGCGCGGCGGCGTGGCTGTACTCCTCGGGCGTGGCGATCATCGGGAACATCACCTTCAGATTGCCGTGGATGGCGGCGCGCAGCAATGCCCGTATCTGCACGCGAAAAATGTCGCGCCGCTTGAGCGAAAGCCTTATGCCGCGCAGGCCGAGAAACGGGTTGGCCTCCTCGACGGTGAAACCCGGCACCGGCTTGTCGCCGCCGGCATCGACGGTGCGGATGGTCACCGGCTTGTCGCCTGCCCATTCCAGCACCTTGCGATACGCACGGTATTGCGTCTCCTCATCCGGCAACGTCTTGCCGAACAGGAACTCCGTGCGCATCAGGCCGACGCCGTCGCAGCTTTCGATTTCGATGCCGTCGACATCGGAAGGGTAGGCGATGTTGACTTGGACGCGCACGGCGGTGCCGGCCTTGGTCACCGCCGGCTCCGTCAGGAATGTCCGCGCAGCGCCCTGGCGGTCGGCGAAGGTGGAGGCGGACTGCCGGAAGGTTTCGATCTCGGCCGGCGAAGGCGAAAAGATGATTCCGCCGCGTTCGGCATCGAGCAGCGCGACACCGGTGGGCGTTTCAGCCTCGTCGCCGAGACCGACGACCATCGGCACGCCGCGCGAGCGCGCCAGCATAGCGACATGGCTGGCGGTGCTGCCGCGCTTGAGCGCGATGCCGCCGCCCTTGCTCCAATCGGTTTCGAGGAAGCGCGTCGGCGCGATATCGTCGCCATAAAGGATCGCGCCCGGCGGTGTCGCGGCCTCGCTGTCCTCGCTCAACGCCCGCAGCACCTGGTCGCGGATGTCGCGCAAATCCGCTGCGCGAGCGCGGAAATAGTCCTGGTCCGCCGCTTCATAGCCGGCGATCTCGCCGTCCAGCGCCGCGCGCCAGGCGGCGTCCGCCGGCAGTCCGGAACCGATCGCCGACAAGGCCGGACCGCTCAGCGCGTCGTCCTCCAGCATGGCGATGTGGAATTCGAGAATGCCGGCGGCGTCGCCATTGGCGGTTTCGACCAGCGCTGCCAGCCGGCCGACGGCCTTGCCGACTGCGCTCACCAATGCGGCTCGTTCTTCCTCGGCGCTCGCCTTGGCCTTGTAGCTGGCCGGAGGCTGGTCGAGGTCGAACAGCGGGCCTTCGGCGTAGCCGGGTGAGGCGGGGATACCCTCAACCCGCATGGCTCGCATTCCTTGCGGGCCTGGCGACATTCGGATCGGTCTCAAGCGGACCGGGCATGATCCGCGTCCTCGTCGAAGTCACGCTGCACCAGATCGACCAGTGCTTTCACCGCCTGGGTCGCGCCATCGCCCTTGGCGCGGATATGCAGCATGGTCCCTTTCGGCGCCTTGGCCGCCATCACCTTGACGATGCTCTTGGCGTCGAACCACGGACCGTTTGCCGCCACCGCCACTTCCACCTCGGCCGCGAACGACTTGGCAAGCTTGGTGAACTTCACCGAAGGGCGCGCGTGCAGTCCCACCGCGTGGGTGATCAGGACCGTTGCTTCGGCGGATGCGGACATTCAGTCGGTTCCCGTTCGTTCACGACGGCGACAATTCATGCGCCGTCGCCACCACTTCCTTGAGTGAGGCGCCGCCGGAGGATTCGGTCGCCGCCATCACCGCGCCTTCGACGATCGGCGCGTTGCAGACGACTATTCTGTGGGAGCGCGGCTCGCCGATCATCTCGACCGCCATCTCCGAGTTGGTCTCGGCGCCGCCGAGATCGACCAGGATGGCGACGCCCGCTTCCGACCAGGCCTTGTCGATCGCGCCCATGATCGCCTCGACGCTGGTGCCGAGGCCGCCATGGCCGTTTCCGCCGCACCATGCAAGCGGCACTTCGTCGCCCACCATCTGGCGCACCATATCGGCCGTGCCCTCGGCGACCAGGGGCGAATGCGACACGATGACGATACCGACATTGCTCATCAAATGCCCTCGACAGTTTCGGCGACTGCGCGCACCAGCAGCGCGGTCGAGCGCGCTCCGGCGTCCATATGCCCGATCGAGCGTTCTCCCAGGAAGGAGGCGCGCCCGCGCAGGGCCTTCATCGGCACCGTGGCCTCTGCGGCCTTATCGGCGACGTCGGCGATTTCGCTTGCCGTCTTGCCTTGCGCCAATGCCTCATACACCGGCGCCAGCACATCGAGCATGGTTTTTTGTCCCGGCTGCGATTTGCCGCGCGCGGCAACCGCCTCGATCGCCTTGCCCAGTGCCGCGGATAAGCCACTTCGATCGGGTGCTCCCGGCAATTCCTTGCCGAGCGCCATGAACAGCGTGCCGAAGAGAGGCCCGGAAGCGCCGCCCACGGTCATCACCAGCTTGGTGCCGACCGCCTTCAGCGCCTCGGGCAGCGGTTTTGCCGCGAAGGCGTCAGCCTCGGCGCGCACCGCCTCGAAGCCGCGCTTCATGTTCAGCCCATGATCGCCGTCGCCGATCGCCTGGTCGAGCGCGGTCAACTCCTCGGCATGCGCTGCGATCGTGTCGGCGGCCGCCGCGATGAATCGGGAGAAATCGGCTGGCGCCATTTCCTGTCCTTCATGCCGGGGCGAACAGCGCCGCCACGGCGGCGAAAACCTCGGCGACCGCGAAGGCGCCGGGATCCGCTGTGTCAAGCTGCCTGCCGATATAGGCGGAACGCCCGGCCTTCGCCTTCTGCATCGCCGCGGTTGCCTCGGCGCCTTGCCGCGCTGCCTCTGCCGCTGCTTCCAGCCCGCTTGCGTCCAGGGCTTTCAGCGCCGGCTCCAGCGCATCGACCATGGTGCGATCGCCGACCTTGGCGCCACCATAGAAGATCATCCGGTCGAGCCCGGCGAGCAAGGCCCTGGGTAAAGTTGCGCCGAAACGCAAAGTCTGTGCGGCGGCGGTGAAGAAGATCGACAACAGCACGCCGCTGGAGCCGCCCATCGACGCACCCAGCGTATCGCCGATTGCGGCAAATGTCGCGGCCTTGTCGGCGAGCGGCAGCGTGTCGATGCGCTCGAGAATGCTGCGCGCGCCCATCGCCACCGTCGAGCCGGTGTCGCCGTCGCCTGCCTTGGCGTCGAGCCCGTTGAGCGGCTCTTCGAGCGAGATCAGCTTCTGGCAGACGGCTTTCATCAGCCGCTCGGCGGCCGCATCGCGGCTGGCGGGCTTCGTGGCTGCGCCGGTGGCGGGCTTGGCCATCGCGATAACGACCGGCTGACGAACCGGTTTTGCCGGCAGCCAGGCATGCGGGCCGACCGGCGCCAGCAGCGCCGCCTCGCGCTCCGCGTCGAGCTTGAGCAGCGACAGCGAGAAGCCGTTCATGTTGAGCGCCGTCATCAGATGTCCGGGGCCGACCGTCAGCGCCACGGCGTTCGCTAGCGGCGAAGCGAGCACCGCATTGGCGATCAAGGACATTTCGAGCGGCGGCACCGAGCCGAGATTGTTGATCAGCAGGGCATAATGGCTGCCGGGATCGAGCCGCGCCGCGAGGCGTTCGGCCATGACCGAGACGAATGCGCTGGCGCTCTGCAGCGCGATGCGCTCGACGCCCGGCTCGCCATGAATGCCGAGGCCGAGCTCGCCGTCTTCGGCGCCGAAGCGCTCCTCGTGCGCCTGTCCGGGGATCGAGCAGGAGGAAAGCGAGATGCCGAGCGAAACGATATCCTTGGCCGCCGCGCGCGCCGCTGCGGCAACCGATGCCAAGTCATGGCCGGCTTCCGACAGGTGACCGGCGATCTTGTGCACGAACAGCGTGCCGGCGACGCCTCGCGGCTGCGCGATATCGGGCAGGGCGATGTCGTCGCTGACGATCACCATCTCGACCGCAAGCCCCTCGGCGCGCGCCTTCTCCGCGGCCAGTCCGAAATTAAGCCGGTCGCCGGTGTAGTTCTTGACAATCAGCAGGCAGCCGGCCGGTCCCGTCGTCGCGCGGATCGCCGCCAGCACCGCCTCGACGCTCGGCGAAGCGAAGATCTCGCCGGAGACGGCCGCCGTCAGCATCCCGGCCCCGACGAAGCCGGCATGCGAGGGTTCATGCCCGGCGCCGCCGCCCGAAACGATCGCCACCTTCGACTTGTCCCAGTCGGCGCGCAGCACGACCTTGATCTCGGGATAGCCGTCGAGGCGGGCCAGCGCGCCCGATCCCGCCGTGGCGAGGAAGCCGTCCAGCGCCTCGGTGACGATTGTGTCCTTGCGGTTGAAAAAGTGCTTCATGGATTTCGTCCCGTCCGTAATCTGCGGTCGTCAATCGGTGTGCGATAAGCGCGTGGCCGGCTACATCAATCTTTGCCCGTCCGAGCCGAAATAGAGCGGCGCCAGGTAGCGGATCGTCACCTTATCCCCTTTGGCTAAAGGCGTGTCCGGATCGGTGAGCGTCACCAGCTTCTTCGGCCCAACCGTCACATGCAGGTGGTTCTGGTCGCCCAAATGCTCGACCCAGTCGACGACCCCGTCGGCATGGCCGTTCATCGCCTTCTCGATCGCGAGATGCTCGGTGCGCGCGCCGATCGTCGTCGTTCCGGTCGGGGCGCCGCCGTCAGGCAGCAGTCCGGCCGGCAGAAGGTTGATAGCCGGCTGTCCGAGGCGCGCCGCGACATGAAGATTTGCCGGCTCAGAATAGATCGCGCGCGGCGTGCCGATCTGCACCAGCATGCCATCGGCGAGAATGCCGATGCGGTCGGCCATGGTCATCGCCTCGATCTGGTCGTGCGTGACATAGAGCATGGTGGCGCCGAGCTCGGACTGGATGCGCTTCAGCTCGAGCCTGAGATCGGCGCGCAGCTTGGCGTCGAGCGAGGACAGCGGCTCGTCCATCAGGTAGATCGCGGGCTTGCGCACCAGGGCACGGCCGATGGCGACTCGCTGCATCTCGCCGCCGGACAGTTTCGTCGAGCGGTTGTCGAGCTTGTGGTCGATGCGCACCATGCGCGCGACTTCCTCGACACGGCGGCGCACCGCCTCTTCGGGAAACCGCCGCGCCGGCGAGCGCAGCGGGAAGGCGAGATTGTCGAACACCGAAAGATGCGGATAAAGCGAATATTGCTGGAAGACGAAGGCGGTGTCGCGTTCGGCCGGCGACAGCGCCGTCGCGTCGTGGCCGCCGATGTGGATCGTGCCGCTGTCCGGCCGTTCCAGTCCGGCGATCAGCCTCAGCGTCGTCGTCTTGCCGGCGCCGGTCGGCCCGAGCAGCACGACGAATTCGCCGTCCTTGATCGTGAGGTCGAGATCGTCGATCGCGACGGTGTCGCCAAAGCTCTTGGTCACGCCCTGGATGTGAACGTCAGCCATGGCGCGCCTCCGCTGCCTGATCATGCATGGCGGTCCTGACCGCGCGGCCGGAACCCTTCTCGAATAGCGACAGCCTCGCACCGTTCAGCGCCAGCCCGACCTGTTCGCCGGGGCTGAGATGGATGCCCGCCGGCACGCGCGCCTTGATGATGCCGTCGGCCGTCTCGACGGCGACGATCTGCGTGGTGCCGAGATATTCGGTGCCGTAGATCGCGCCGCGCAGCTTCGAGCCATCGTCGAAGCGGATGTGCTCGGGCCGGATGCCGAGCGCCATGTCGGCGGGTGCCACATCCTCGCGTACCTCCGGCACCGCGACCTTGGCGCCCTGCACGACGATCTCCTTCGCGCCCCTGGCGAGCCCGCCGCCGAATTTCAGGAAATTCATCGGCGGCGAGCCGATGAAATCGGCGACGAACATGGTCGCCGGCCGGTCGTAAATCTCGCGCGGCGTGCCGAACTGCTCGATGACGCCATGGTTCATCACCGCTATCTTGTCGGCCATCGACATCGCTTCCATCTGGTCGTGCGTGACATAGACCGTCGTGGCATGGATGCGGTTGTGCAGCTCGCGCAGCTCATGCACCATCAGGTCGCGGAACTCGGTATCGAGGGTGCCGAGCGGCTCGTCCATGAGAAAACATTTCGGCCGCCGCACGATGGCGCGGCCGAGCGCGACGCGCTGGCGGTCGCCGCCAGCAAGGCCGGAAACGGACTTGTCGAGCAGATGGTCGATGCGCAGTAGCTTTGCTGTCTCCTCGACGCGGCTTCGGATTTCGGCCGAGGGCATGCCCTGCGCCAGCAGCGGGAAGCCGATATTTTTGCGCACATTCATGTGCGGGTAGAGCGCGAAGAGCTGGAAGACGAAGGCGATGTCGCGCTCGCGCGCCCGGCGCATGGTGACGTCCTCGCCGCCGAGCAGGATCTTGCCGCCGGTCGGCAATTCAAGCCCGGCGATCATGCGAAGCGTCGTCGTCTTGCCGCAGCCGGATGGCCCGAGCATGACGAAGAACTCGCCGTCCTCGACAACGAAATTGGAATCCTGCACGGCGACGAATGCGCCGAAGGCCTTCCTCAGGTTCTGAACGCGGATCTCGGCCATCTTTATTCCGGGAATTTCGAGACGATGATGAACATCACCGTGCCAGTGAGCATGGTGATGAAGGAATAGGTGTAGAGCGACAGCGCGAAAGGCTGGAACAGCATCAAGAAGCCGATCGCGATGATCGTGGTCGCGATGTTTTCCATCAGGCCGCGCCTTGCCCATCGCGGCCAAGAGGAGCGCTTGGAGGCAACAGAGCGGTTCATGCGTTCCTCCCTTCCTTCTCGTTCAAGGGGAGAGATGGTTGCCAGGTGGTTCCCCCACTCCGTCGCTGCTTCGCAGCGCCACCTCTCCCCCCTCCGGAGGGAGAGGAAGGGAGCCAGGCTGAATGA
>NZ_VFTQ01000025.1:0-97808 GCF_006439475.1 Mesorhizobium sp. B2-8-9
CTCGCTGATGTCCCATACATAATTCCCTACCGTGTTATCGGCGAGGAGATCGAGATACTCACCGTGATGCATGCGGCCCAACGATGGCCGCGCCAGTTGTAGACACCACCGCTGGCCTGTGCCTGAAGGCTTGAAACGCCGGCGGCAATCGTCTATATCAACTTCAAATTCTTGGTCGGTATGACGAAGAGTGGGTCCACCCGGTCCCGCTCTTTTTTGTTACCTGCCGGCCGGAAGCAAAAAGCGACAGGGATCTGATGACTGCAGCGGCAAGCGAGGCCGACGACCGTATCATCCGCGAAAGCGGTATCGATGCGCGCATTGCGCTGATCGTGCAGCCGGTGCTCAAGGCCATCGGCTTCCGGCTCGTGCGGGTGCAGTTGACCGGCCAGAACGGGCTGACGCTGCAGATCATGGCCGAACGCGAGGACGGCACCATGACCGTCGAGGATTGCGAAGAGGTCAGCCGCGCCGTGTCGCCGGCGCTCGATGTCGATGATCCGATCGAAAAGGCGTATCATTTGGAAGTTTCCTCGCCAGGCATCGACCGGCCGCTGGTGCGCAAGTCGGATTTCACCGCCTGGACCGGCCATCTGGTCAAGCTGGAGACATCGGTTCTTGTCGGCGACCGCAAACGCTTCAAGGGCAAGATCGCCGAGGCGGATGCCGATGGCATCCTGATCGAGCGCGACAAGGCGGCCTATGGCGAAGAGCCGACGGTGCGCGTGCCTTACGACGCGATCGCCGAGGCCCGGCTGGTGCTGACCGACAATCTCATCCGCGATGCCCTGTCGAAGGACAACCGGGCGCGCAAGGAAGCCAGGAAGCGCCGTGGCGAAGCGGAAGACGCCGCCGACGGCGAGGAAAATGAAACCGAACAGGAAAGTTGATTGAGTAGCCGGGCCGTATGCCCGGCGCGAAATCGGGAGAAAGACAATGGTTGTAAGCGCCAACAGGCTTGAACTGCTGCAGATCGCCGACGCGGTCGCGCGTGAAAAGTCGATCGACAAGCAGATCGTTATCGCCGCCATGGCCGATGCGATCCAGAAGGCAGCGCGCTCTCGTTACGGCCAGGAGACCAACATCCGCGCCGACATCAACCCGAACACCGGCGAGATGAAGCTGCAGCGGCTGATGGAAGTGGTCGAGAAGGTCGAGGACTACGCGACGCAGATCGCGCTTTCCACGGCGCGCGAGCGCAACCCCGACGCCCAGATCGGTGACTTCATCGCCGAGCAGCTGCCGCCCATGGATTTCGGCCGCATCGCCGCGCAGTCGGCCAAGCAGGTCATCGTCCAGAAGGTGCGTGAGGCTGAGCGCGATCGCCAGTATGACGAGTACAAGGATCGCATCGGCGAGATCGTCAACGGCACCGTCAAGCGCGTCGAGTACGGCAATGTCATCGTCGATCTCGGCCGAGGCGAGGCAATCATCCGCCGCGACGAGCTGATCCCGCGCGAGAACTACAAATATGGCGACCGCGTGCGGGCCTATGTCTATGACGTGCGCCGCGAGCAGCGCGGCCCGCAGATCTTCCTGTCGCGCACCCATCCGCAGTTCATGGCCAAGCTCTTCACCATGGAAGTGCCGGAAATCTACGACGGCATCATCGAGATCAAGTCGGTCGCCCGCGATCCGGGCTCGCGCGCCAAGATCGCGGTCATCTCGCGCGATTCCTCGATCGATCCGGTCGGCGCCTGCGTCGGCATGCGCGGCAGCCGCGTCCAGGCCGTGGTCGGCGAATTGCAGGGCGAGAAGATCGACATCATTCCGTGGTCGCCATCGGCCGCGTCCTTCATCGTCAACGCGCTGCAGCCGGCCGAGGTCGCCAAGGTGGTGCTCGACGAGGACGCCGAGCGCATCGAGGTGGTGGTACCGGACGACCAGCTGTCGCTGGCCATCGGCCGCCGCGGCCAGAACGTGCGCCTTGCCTCGCAGCTCACCGGCTGGGATATCGACATCCTGACCGAGCAGGAAGAAAGCGAGCGTCGCCAGAAGGAATTCGTCGAGCGTTCGGCGCTCTTCATGGAAGCGCTCGACGTCGACGAGATGGTCGGCCAGGTGCTTGCCTCCGAAGGCTTCACCAGCGTCGAGGAAGTCGCTTATGTCGACTCTGGCGAAATTTCCTCGATCGATGGCTTCGACGAGGACACCGCTTCGGAAATCCAGACCCGCGCCCGCGAATATCTGGAGAAGATCGAGGCCGAGCACGACGAAAAGCGCAAGGCGCTGGGCGTCAAGGACGAGCTGCGCGACATCCCCGGCATCACCACCGCTATGATGGTGACGCTCGGCGAGGACGGCGTGAAGACGGTCGAGGACTTCGCCGGCTATGCCGCCGACGATCTGATCGGCTGGAAGGAGCGCAAGGACGGCGAGACCAAGGTCTATCCGGGCGTGCTCGCCAGCCACGGCGTCTCGCGCGCGGAGGCGGAGCAGATGGTGCTCGCCGCCCGCAAGCAGGCCGGCTGGATCACCGAGGAAGAACTCGCTGCCGAAGAGGCAGCGGCCGACGAAACCGTCGGTGCGTGAGGTGACCACCAATCGCAAAGCCCGTGGACGAGATGAACGATCGCACTTGCATCGTTACGCGCAGGCAGGCCGAAGCGGATGAACTGATCCGCTTCGTCGTCGGCCCGGATTCGGTCGTCGTTCCGGACATCAAGAGAAATCTGCCCGGCCGCGGTTGCTGGGTTACTGCCGATCGCCTACATATCGAGAAGGCAGCGGCCAAGAACCTGTTTGCCCGTGCCTTCAAGGCGCAGGTGACCGTTCCGGCCGATCTCGGCGGCATGGTCGACGGGCTGCTCTCCAGATCCGCTCTGGGCATGCTCGGCCTTGCTCGCAAGGCTGGCGCCGTCGTCCTTGGCGCCGCCAAGGTCGAAGGCGCCGTGCGCGACGGGCTGGCGCTTCTGGTGCTGCATGCGACCGAGGCTTCGGACGACGGTGTCCGCAAGATCAGTCAGGCGCGGCGGGCAACCCTCCATCTCGGCGGACCGGCCATCCTTGCCTACAAACTTTTCCCCGAAGCCGAGTTGAGCTTGGCATTGGGGGGTACAAATGTGATACATGCTGCCGTTCTCGCGCAGGACGCGGGACAGGCGGTTGAGAAGCGCGTAGTTGCGCTCGACCGATATCGGGGCGGTACCCCGAACGATCTGGCAATGCTTGCGGCCGTTGCTGACGAAGATGATGCCGCAGAGGATATGGAATGAGCGATACGAAATCGGGCGACGACAAGACGTTGAGCGTGACGCCGAAGAAGACCTTGACGCTGAAGCGCCCCGGCCTCGAGCAGGGCACCGTGCGCCAGAATTTCTCGCATGGCCGCACCAAGTCGGTCGTGGTCGAGACCAAGAAGCGCAAGTTCTCGCTGCCCGGCGACAAGCCGGAACCGGTGGCTGCGTCCGTCTTCACGCCGAAGCCCGCCGTTGCCGCCGCGCCTGTCGTGCAGGAAGCGCCGAAGGCGCCGCCTCCGCCGCCGGAGCGTTCCGGCATGGTCCTGAACGAGCTCTCGCGCGGCGAGATGGAAGCGCGCCGCAAGGCGCTGGAAGGCTCCAAGGCCCGCGAGGCCGAGGATCGCTTGCGCGCTCAGGAAGATGCCAAGCGCCGCGCCGAGGAAGAGGAACGCCGCAAGCGCGAGCGCGACGAATCCGCGCGCCGTCAGGCCGAGGAGGAGGCACGCCTGCAGACTGAGGCCGAGGCCCGCCGGCGCGCCGAGGAAGAGGCTCGCCGCCGCGCGCCGCTGGCTGCGGATGTCGCCACCGCTGACGACGAGGAGGAGGCCAAGCCGAGGCGTACCGGTGCCGGTGCCGCGAGTGCGCCACCGCGCCGTCTTGCGACTCCGGAAGTGGCAAGGCCTGCCAAGCCGACAAAGGGCGAGGAAGATCGCCGCCGTGGCAAACTGACGCTGAACTCGGCGCTGTCGGATGACGACGCACGCGCCCGTTCGCTATCGTCGATGCGTCGCCGCCAGGAAAAATTCAAACGCGCGCTTCACAATGAGCCGCGCGAGAAAGTCATGCGCGAAGTGATCCTGCCCGAAACCATCACCATCCAGGAACTGGCGCAACGCATGTCCGAGCGCGCCGTGGACGTGGTCAAGTTCTTCATGAAGCAGGGCCAGATCCTGAAGCCGGGCGACGTCATCGACGCCGACACGGCCGAACTGGTCGCCTCCGAATTCGGCCACACGGTCCGCCGCGTCGCCGAATCCGACATCGAGGAAGGCCTGTTCAACATCGCCGACCGCCCGGAAGACCTTGTGTCGCGTCCGCCGGTCGTGACGATCATGGGCCATGTCGACCACGGCAAGACCTCGCTGCTCGACGCGATCCGCAACGCCAATGTCGTCTCCGGCGAGGCCGGCGGCATCACCCAGCATATCGGTGCCTACCAGATCGAGAAGAACGGTCAGAAGATCACCTTCATCGACACGCCCGGCCACGCGGCCTTCACGGCCATGCGCGCCCGTGGCGCCCAGGTTACCGACATCGCGGTGCTGGTGGTGGCGGCCGACGACAGCGTGATGCCGCAGACGATCGAATCGATCAATCACGCCAAGGCGGCCGGCGTGCCGATCATCGTGGCCATCAACAAGATCGACAAGCGCGATGCCGACCCGCAGAAGGTGCGGACCGAACTGCTGCGCCACGAAGTGTTCGTGGAATCGATGGGCGGTGAGGTGTTGGACGTCGAGGTTTCGGCGACCAAGGGCATCAATCTCGACAAGCTCTTGGAAGCGATCCTGCTGCAGTCCGAAGTCCTCGACCTCAAGGCCAATCCGGACCGCACCGCCGAAGGCGCGGTCATCGAGGCGCAGCTGGACAAGGGACGCGGTCCCGTCGCCACGGTGCTGGTGCAGACCGGCACGCTGATGCCGGGCGACATCATCGTCGCCGGCAACGAGTGGGGCCGTGTGCGCGCGCTCGTCAACGATCGCGGCGAGCATGTGCCGGAAGCGCCGCCGGCAATGCCGGTCGAGGTGCTTGGCCTCCAGGGCACGCCGCAGGCGGGCGACCGCTTCGCCGTCGTCAACAACGAGGCGCGCGCCCGTGAGATCACCGAATACCGCCAGCGCCTGGCGCGCGACAAGGCAGTGGCCAAGCATGCCGGCCAGCGCGGCTCGCTCGAGCAGATGATGTCGCAGCTGCAGACGAGCGGATTGAAGGAATTCCCGCTGGTCATCAAGGGCGACGTGCAGGGTTCGATCGAGGCGATCAATGCCGCCCTTGAAAAGCTCGGCAATGACGAGGTGCGCGCGCGCATCGTCCATGCCGGCGCCGGCGGCATTACCGAAAGCGATGTCTCGCTCGCCGAGACGTCCGGAGCGGCGATCATCGGCTTCAACGTCCGCGCCAATGCGCAGGCGCGTGCGGCCGCGGCCGCGGCCGGCATCGAGATCCGCTACTACTCGATCATCTACAACCTCGTCGATGACGTGAAGGCAGCGCTTTCCGGCATGCTTTCGCCGGAGCGGCGCGAGACCTTCATCGGCAATGCCGAGATACTCGAGATCTTCGACATCTCCAAGGTCGGCAAGATCGCCGGCTGCCGTGTCACCGAAGGCAAGGTCGAGCGTGGCGCGGGTGTTCGCCTGATCCGCGACAACGTCGTGATCCACGAAGGCACGCTGAAGACGCTGAAGCGCTTCAAGGACGAGGTTGCGGAAGTGCCGGGCGGCCAGGAATGCGGCATGGCCTTCCAGAACTACGAGGACATGCGTGTCGGCGACATCATCGAGTGCTTCCGCGTCGAGATGGTAACCAGAACGCTCTAATTCGGGTATACTTGCCGAATAATAAAGGGCGGCGGCCGAAAGGCTGCCGCCCAGATCCCTCATGCATGTTGAGACATGTGGCGCGGTCCCATCCCGCGCTTCACGATTTCAGGACCAGAGAAAATGCCCCGTTCGACACCGTCAGGCCCCTCCCAGCGCATGCTGCGCGTCGGCGAGCAGGTGCGCCATGCCCTTTCCGAGACCTTGCAGCGCGGCGAGATCATCGATCCGGTTATCGAGAACAGCGTCGTCTCTGTGTCCGAGGTGCGCATGTCGCCCGACCTCAAGATTGCCACCGCCTTCGTCTCGCCGCTTGGCGCAGGCGACGAGAGCGCCGTGATCGAGGCGCTCAACAGGCACGCGAAATTCATCCGCGGCCGGGTCTCCGGCGCGCTCAGGCAGATGAAGTACATGCCGGAGTTTCGCTTTAGGCTCGACACTTCCTTCGACAATTTCGCGAAGATCAATGAACTGCTGAAATCGCCGGAAGTCGCACGCGATCTCGGTGACGGCAAGGACAACGACAAGGACGAGGAATAGGTGGCGCGTCGCGGTAAGAAGAAGGGGCGGCCGGTCTCCGGTTGGGTGGTGCTGGACAAGCCGGTCGGCATGGGCTCGACCGAGGCGGTTTCCAAGATCAAATGGCTGTTTCAAGCTGAGAAGGCCGGCCATGCCGGCACGCTCGATCCGCTGGCTTCCGGCATGTTGCCGATCGCGCTCGGCGAGGCGACCAAGACTGTTCCCTATGTGCAGGACGGCGCCAAGGTCTACCGCTTCACCGTCGCGTGGGGCGAAGAGCGCTCTACCGACGACCTCGAAGGCCCGGTGACCAACAATTCCGACCGTCGGCCGGACGAGGCGGAGGTGAGGGCGCTGCTGCCGAAATACACCGGCGTCATCATGCAGACGCCGCCGCAATTCTCGGCCATCAAGATCGCCGGCGAACGCGCCTATGACCTTGCCCGTGAAGGCGAGACGGTCGAGATACCCGCGCGGGAAATTGAAATCGGCCGTTTGGATATTGTCGAACATGGTGCCGACAAGACTGTCTTCGAGGTCGAATGCGGCAAGGGCACCTATGTGCGCTCGCTGGCCCGCGACCTGGGCCGCGATCTCGGCTGCTTCGGCCACATCGCCGAATTGCGCCGCGTCGAGGTCGAGCCGTTCACGCCGGAGGATTTCGTCACTGTCGCCGAACTGGAAGCGGCTCGCTTTGGCGAAAAGGATGACGACAAATCCGATAAAATAGACGCCCCGGTCGACTTCAGCGCCATCGATGCCCTGCTTGTCGAAACGGCGGCGGCGCTCGACTGCCTGCCGCAGGTCGCGGTCAGCGACGACGCGGCGACGAAGATCCGCCTCGGCAATCCCGTCATCATTCGCGGTCGCGACGCGCCGGTCGAGGCCGAAGAGGCCTGCGCCACCTCGCGCGGCAAGCTCGTCGCTATCGGCGCCATCGAGCAGGGCATGTTCAAGCCCAAGCGGGTCTTTGTCGGGTGAATCCGGCCTAACTGTTTGTTATTACGCAATTCCGGACGGGAAACCGCTGCGCACTTTTGCTGGAATTGCTCTAATCTAGGCCGAATGCTGAGTCCCGAGGATATCTCATGGCCAAGGCTGATGCAGGCAAGAAGCGGGAACCGCTGAAAACCCGCCGGCCGCCGGTTGGGGCGTCGCCAGGCACGCTTATCGCCGATCCGGCGGCGCGCCGCAGCGAGCTGCGGCTGACGCTGATCTCGCCCGAGAAATACAAAACAATCGACAATGCCTCGATCGACGATCTCAACGCGCATTGCGAGAAATGGCCTGTCGTCTGGCTGGATTGCACCGGACTTGCCAATATCCCGCTGATCGAGGAGATCGGCCGCATCTTCAGCCTGCATCCGCTGGCGCTGGAGGACGTCGTCAACACTGGACAGCGGCCCAAGGTGGATTTCTTCGAGGATCATGCCTTCGTCGTCATGCGCATGATCGACGATGTCACCTCGCATCGCTACGAGCAGATCGCGTTGTTCTTCGGCGGCAATTTCGTCGTCACGTTCCAGGAGCGCGAAGGCGATCCGTTCGATCCGGTGCGCAAGCGCATTGCGGCCGCGATGCCCAACCGCCTGCGCTCGCGCGGTGCCGACTATCTTGCCTATGCGCTGATCGATGCCATCGTCGACAGCTATTTCCCACCGATCGAGGCGGCGAGCGAATTGGTCGACGGCATCGAGGACCAGATGCTGAATAAGCCGCACAAGCACCAGATGCGGCAGCTGCATGAATTGCGGCGTGACGCCAACGTGCTCAAAGGCGTGCTGTGGCCGATGCGCGACACGCTGGCGACGCTGATCCGCAATGAAGTGGCCTTCGTGAAGGCGGAGACCAAGATCTTCTTCAACGATACGCTCGACCATTCGCTGCGTCTGATCGAGCTGGTCGAGAACCAGCGCGACATGCTCACCGGCCTGATCGAGATGCACGTCTCGTTGACCCAGGCCCGCACCAACGACGTCATCTCCTATCTGACGATCGTCTCGGTGATCTTCATGCCGCTGACCTTCCTGGTCGGCGTCTGGGGGATGAATTTCGATCCGCAAAGCTCGCCCTGGAACATGCCGGAGCTGAAAGCCTATTACGGTTATCCGGTGGCAATTCTGTTCATGGCGCTTGTCGCCGCCGGACTGATCTTCTTCTTCAAATGGAAGAAGTGGCTATAGCCGCTGAACCCTTTGTTTTCGTGGCAAGACCTGCGACAAGCCGGCTTGACATTTGGGCTGGTGTTTATTCCGGAATTGGACTATATGCGCCACAGCTTCGCGCCCTGACGCGTCGCTTGCACTGGCCCCTGCTGGACGACATCCCGGCTGTGGGCGTCCCGTTTCCTCCAACAGATAAGGAAAAGCACGATGTCGATTACTGCCGACCGCAAGAAGGAATTGATGACCGAATTCGCAACCGCCAAGGGCGACACCGGATCTCCGGAAGTCCAGGTTGCCATTCTTTCCGAGCGCATCAAGAACCTGACCGAGCACTTCAAGGACCACAAGAAGGATAATCATTCCCGCCGTGGCCTGCTTGCTCTGGTCTCCCAGCGCCGCAGCCTGCTTGACTACCTCAAGCGCAAGGATGACGGGCGCTATCAGACGCTGATCGACAAGCTCGGTCTGCGTCGCTGACGAATTGACCGGCGGGTCTTCCTCGGAGGGCCCGCCGGTCGCGCATTGGCGCATCGGTCGATCCGGTGCGATAATGCCGGAGCGCGGCGCGCTCTAGAAATTCGCATTCGCGCAGGGCGCGTTCCGGAAACAGCGGTTTCCGGCGTCATGCGCAAAAGCCGGCCGATCGGTCGGCCAAACACGGTTCCGGACGCGCAGAGGGCCATTCGGAACCGCCCCATGGACGGTCATGGGGCAGGATTGCAGGATGCTCGCTCGGCTTATGAGCCGGACCTACGAGCTTCCCGTTGTCTTGCCCGTGGCTGCCCGAAGGAAGCCAGGAAAGGGAGAACCCGTGACCGTTAGGACGGCGCGGCCCTTTCCGCATATGAAGGACAAGACATGTTCAATCAACACAAAGTGGAAATCGAATGGGGCGGCCGTCCGCTCATCCTGGAAACCGGCAAGATTGCACGCCAGGCTGACGGCGCGGTGCTCGCCACCTATGGCGAGACCGTCGTTCTCGCCACCGTCGTTTCGATGAAGGAGCCGAAGCCCGGCCTCGATTTCTTCCCGCTTACCGTCAACTACCAGGAAAAGACCTACGCCGCCGGCAAGATCCCGGGCGGCTACTTCAAGCGTGAGGGCCGCCCGAGCGAAAAGGAAACGCTGGTTTCCCGCCTGATCGACCGCCCGATCCGCCCGCTTTTCGCCGACGGCTACAAGAACGACACCCAGATCGTCGTCACCGTCGTCCAGCATGATCTCGAGAACGATCCCGATATCCTGTCGATCGTGGCCACCTCCGCTGCGCTCACGCTTTCCGGCGTGCCGTTCATGGGTCCGATCGGCGGCGCCCGCGTCGGCTACATCAACGGCGAGTATGTGCTCAATCCGCACATCGACGAAATGCAGGAATCCAAGCTCGACCTCGTCGTCGCCGGCACCGGCGACGCCGTGCTTATGGTCGAATCCGAGGCCAAGGAACTCTCCGAGGAACTGATGCTCGGTGCCGTCGTGTTCGGCCACAAGAGCTTCCAGCCTGTGATCGACGCGATCATCAAGCTGGCCGAGGTCGCCGCCAAGGAGCCGCGCGACTTCACCGCGCCGGATTACTCAGCGCTTGAAGCCGAGATGCTGAAGATCGTCGGCGACGAGCTTCGCGAGGCCTACAAGATCACCGACAAGCAGAAGCGCTATGCCGCCGTCGACGCCGTCAAGTCGAAGGTCAAGGCCGCGTTTGCGCCGGCCGAAGGCGAAGAGGCCAAATACACCTCCGAGCAGATCGGCTCGGTGTTCAAGGAACTCCAGGCCAAGGTCGTGCGCTGGAACATCCTCGACACCGGCTCGCGCATTGACGGCCGCGACCTGAAGACGGTCCGCAAGATCGTCTCCGAAGTCGGCGTCCTGGCGCGCACCCATGGTTCGGCGCTGTTCACACGCGGCGAGACCCAGGCGCTGGTCGTTGCCACGCTCGGCACCGGCGAGGACGAGCAGTATGTCGATTCGCTGACCGGCATGTACAAGGAGAAGTTCCTCCTTCACTACAACTTCCCGCCCTATTCCGTCGGCGAGACGGGCCGCATGGGTTCGCCGGGCCGCCGCGAAATCGGCCACGGCAAGCTCGCCTGGCGCGCCATCCGCCCGATGCTGCCCAGCGCGGACCAGTTCCCCTACACGCTGCGCGTCGTTTCGGAGATCACCGAGTCCAACGGCTCGTCCTCGATGGCGACCGTCTGCGGCACCTCGCTGGCGCTGATGGATGCCGGCGTGCCGCTGGCAAAGCCGGTCGCCGGCATCGCCATGGGCCTGATCAAGGAAGGCGAGCGCTTCGCAGTGCTCTCCGACATCCTCGGTGACGAGGACCACCTCGGCGACATGGACTTCAAGGTCGCCGGCACCGCCAACGGCGTCACCTCGCTGCAGATGGACATCAAGATCGATGGCATCACCGAGGAGATCATGGGCATCGCCCTTGCCCAGGCCAAGGACGGCCGCCTGCATATCCTCGGCGAGATGGCGCATGCGCTGTCCGGCGCCCGCGCCGAGCTCGGCGAATTCGCGCCGCGCATCGAGGTCATGCATATCCCGACCGACAAGATCCGCGACGTCATCGGTTCCGGCGGTAAGGTGATCCGCGAGATCGTCGAGAAGACCGGCGCCAAGATCAACATCGAGGACGACGGCACGGTCAAGATCGCTTCGGCGAACGCCAAGGAGATCGAGGCGGCGAAGAAGTGGATCCACACCATCGTCGCCGAGCCGGAAGTCGGCGAGATCTATGAAGGCACCGTCGTCAAGACGGCCGACTTCGGCGCGTTCGTCAATTTCTTCGGCCCGCGCGACGGTCTCGTCCATATCTCGCAGCTCGCCAATGAGCGTGTCGCCAAGACCTCGGACGTCGTCAAGGAAGGCGACAAGGTTTGGGTCAAGTTGATGGGCTTCGACGAGCGCGGCAAGGTCCGCCTGTCGATGAAGGTCGTCGACCAGGCGACCGGCAAGGAAATCGTCCAGGACAAGAAGAAGTCGGACGGCGAGGAAGACGCCGCCTGATCGGTTTGACCGGATAATTTAGACGGGCGCGCCGCGAGGTCGCGCCCGTTTTGTTTCAGGGCAGTTCCAGGAAAGCGGCAACCGTTTCCGTCCGGAATTGCGTCGGGCAAAGGTCCTACGGAGCAGGTGAATGGCCGCGGAGCCGCTGAAGACGCTGTTCTACCCGTTCGAGGCCGAGGCGCTGCCTCTGCCGCGAAAGGATGCCCGCGTCCTGTTTCTCGGCGCCGAGTCCGGCTTCCGCTTGCCCGCCGGTTTCGAGGCGGCGCTGCATCTCGTGCAAGGCTTTCGGCCACATTTTCGAACGCTGCAGGCGTCCGGCTACGCGGTCACGCCGCGCGCTGAGGATACCGGCTTCGACCTGGCGTTGATGCTTGCGGGCCGCCATCGCGGCCAGAACGAGCAGCGTGTCGCCGAGGCGATAGAGCGCGTCCAGCCGGGCGGGCTGGTTGTCGTTGCCGGCGGCAAGGAGGACGGCATCGACAGCCTGCGCAAACGGATCAACGCCCTGGTGCCGCTCGAAGGCCATTTGCCGAAGCATCACGGCGTTGCCTTCTGGTTCAAGCGTGCCGGCGCGGAGACGGCCGCGATGCTGCGCGCCGGCAACCCCGATTTGATCATCGAAGGCGGTTTCAAGACCAGGCCTGGCATGTTCTCCTTCGATCGGATCGATGCCGGTTCGAAACTGCTGGCCGCGAACCTGCCTGACGATCTCAAAGGCAACGTCGCTGATTTCTGCGCCGGCTGGGGTTATCTGGCGGTGGAAGTCCTGCAGCGCCCGCAAGGCCTCACCGCACTCGATCTCTACGAAGCGGATTTTGAGGCCCTGGAAGCAGCCAGGTTGAACGTCCAGGGCGGCGCCATCGAGCCGCGTTTCTTCTGGACCGATCTGCTCACCGAGGCGGTCGAACGGCGCTACGACGCGATCGTCATGAACCCACCCTTTCACCGCGGCCGCGCGTCCGAGCCGGAGATCGGTTCCGGCATGATCCGCGCCGCGTCGAAGGCGCTGAGACCGGGCGGCCGCCTGTTCATGGTCGCCAACCGCCAGCTTCCTTACGAACAAGCGCTCTCGGCGGTCTTCGCCAGCCATGCCGAGATCGCCCGCGATGGCATGTTCAAGGTGTTTTCGGCGCGCCGCTGAAGCAATCAAGGAAAAGCGTGCAGCGGGGTGGATTCGGCGCCTTCGCCGCAGCCTTGGATCCACAATCGCGGCGGGAAGAATACTTGTTCTATTGCAGGCTGACGATGCGGGCCGGCTCGTGCGTGCCGAAGGCGGACCGCGCTTCGCCAAGCTCGACCTTGAGCGGCGCCGGCCGGCCGAACAGATAGCCCTGCACAACCTCGCAGCCGGCCGCTCGGAGCAGGGTGGCCTGGTTCTCGGTCTCTACGCCCTCGGCGATGATGCCCACGCCCAGCGCCCGTGACAGGCCGACAATGGTCGACACGATCGCGCCGGAGCTGGAATCGGTGTCGATGCGGCTGACGAAGGAACGGTCGATCTTCAGCTTGCCGAAGGAGAAATCGATCAGGTAGCTCAAATTGGAATAGCCTGTGCCGAAATCGTCGACGGCCACAGAGATACCCATCTCGGCAAGCTGTTCCAGGATGGCTGCGGCGCGGTCGCGGTCCTGCATCATCGCCGTCTCGGTGACCTCGAGTTCCAGCCGTGAGGGCTTGATGCCGGTCGATTCCATCACCTCCCGCACGATGCCGACGAAATCCCTGGTCATGAACTGGACAGGCGAGATGTTGACGGCGACGAAGCATTCCTCCGGCAGGTACCGGGCGTCGCTGCAAGCCTTGCGCAGCACCCACTCGCCGATCGGATTGATCATGCCGGTTTCCTCGGCGATCGGAATGAATTCCATCGGCGGGATCATGCCGCGCTCCGGGTGCTTCCAGCGGATCAGCGCCTCATAACCGACGATGCGGCCGCTCGGCAGGTCGAGCTGCGGCTGGTAGTGAAGACTGAAGTCGCCTCGGTCGAAAGCGGTCTTCAGCTCCGACTCGATCCATTGCCGATAGTCCGCAACGCGGCCCATGTCGGCGTTGAAGACAGACCAGTTGCCGATGCCGCTGGCGCGCGCGTTCTGCAGCGCCAGGTTCGAGCGGCGCAGGACCAGGACCGGATCGACGCCGTCCTTTGGCATCGCCACGATGCCGACCGACAGGCTGACCGACTGCAGATGCGTCTGCAGCTGATAGGGCTCCATCATCTCGTTGATGAGCTTCTCGATCAGCCGCTCGATCGAGCCCCTGATCTGGCGGTCCGGCAAAAGCACCGCAAATTCGCCGGCGCCGATACGGCCGATCACCGCATCCTCCGGCATATTCTCCGTCAGCCTGCTGGTGAAGGCGCAGATCAGTTCGTCTCCCTGGCTGTAGCCGATGGCGTCGTTGATCTGCTTGAAGCGGTCGATATCGATGTCGATCAGGAATACCGGCTCGCCGGTTCGGATCGTCCCAGAGGCGGCCTCGGCTATCTTGCCGACCATGGCCTGGCGCGACAAAAGGCCGGTCAGCTTGTCGAAATGGGTTTCCTTGAAGACATAGGCCGCCGATTCGTCGACCCCGGCAAAGAACGAGAGTGCTGCTCCGCCGGCGGCAAGGGCGCAGAGAGCGGCAATGACGCCCGCCATCGTTTCGGCCGGCATGCCGGCCATGCCGTCGCCGAAGCCGAACCTCAGCCCCCACAGTCCAAGGATGAAACTGCCCATGCCCGAGCTGGCGATGGTGATCAGCCGGAACAGCGGAGTCCGTTTGGGATTGCTGACTGCAGGCATGCATTGTCCCCAGATTACGGGGCCTTATAGCGGATATCTCCTTAAAATGAGTTTCCGCCGATGCATCCAATTTTACTGGAGCGCAACTGTCGCCGCCGCGAACTATTCCCGCGTGCCGTCGTTCTGCTTCAATTCCTCCAGTGCCGGCATCGAAACGATATGATAGCCGGAATCGACATAGTGGATTTCACCGGTGACGCCCGACGACAGATCGGAAAGCAGGTAAAGCGCCGAGCCGCCGACTTCGTCGATGGTCACGGTGCGCCGCAAAGGCGAGTTGCGCTGCTGGTAGGAGAACATGTGGCGGGCATCGGACACGCCGGAGCCGGCCAGCGTCCGCACCGGCCCGGCCGAGATGCCGTTCACCCTGATGCCGCGCGGGCCGTAGTCGTTGGCTAGGTAGCGCACGCTGGCTTCCAGCCCGGCCTTGGCGACGCCCATGACGTTGTAGTTCGGCATCACCCTGACCGAGCCGGCATAGGTGAGTGTGATCATCGAGCCGCCATTGCCCATCAACGCGGCGGCGTTGCGGGCGATCTCGGTGAAGGAATAGCAGGAGATCACCATGGTGCGCACGAAGTTGTCGCGGCTGGTGTCGGCATAAAGGCCCTTCAGCTCGTTCTTGTCGGAAAAGCCGATGGCGTGCACCACGAAATCCAGCCCGCCCCAGGCCTTGCCGAGGGTCTCGAAGGTCGCGGTGACCGAGGCACTGTCCTCGACATCGCAGGGCACGATCAGCGAGGCTCCAACTTTCTCGGCAAGCGGCTTGACCCGCCGCCCGAAGGCGTCGCCCTGATAGGTGAAGGCGAGCTCGGCCCCATGTTCCGACAGCTTCTTGGCGATGCCCCAGGCAATCGAATGGTCGTTGGCAACACCCATGACAAGCCCGCGCTTGCCCTTCATCAACCCTTCCATGCCTGGCAATCCTTATGAAAAACGCTGTCTTATGCGGAATAGCGCTGGAAAATCAGCGTTGCGTTGGTGCCGCCGAAACCGAAGGAGTTGGACAGGACGGTGTCGATCCTGGCGTCGTCGATACGCTTGCGCACGATCGGCATGCCCTCGAATTCCGGATCGAGCTCCTCGATATGGGCGCTCTCGCCGATGAAACCGCCCTGCATCATCAGGATCGAATAGATCGATTCCTGCACGCCGGCTGCGCCCAGCGAATGGCCGGTGAGCGATTTGGTCGAGGTGATGTAAGGCATCTTGTCGCCGAACACCTCGCGGATGGCGCCCATTTCCTTGGAATCGCCGACCGGCGTCGAGGTGCCGTGGGTGTTGATGTAGTCAACCGGCGAAGACACCGTGGCAAGCGCCTGGCGCATGCAGCGGATCGCACCTTCGCCCGAAGGTGCGACCATGTCGTAGCCGTCGGAAGTCGCGCCGTAGCCGACGACCTCGGCGTAGATCTTGGCGCCGCGCGCCTTGGCGTGCTCCAGTTCCTCCAGCACCAGCACGCCGGCGCCGCCGGCGATGACGAAACCGTCGCGGTTGACGTCATAGGCGCGCGAAGCGGCCGATGCGTTGTCGTTGAACTTCGACGACATGGCGCCCATGGCGTCGAACAGGTCAGACATGGTCCAGTCGAGGTCCTCGTGGCCGCCGGCAAACATCACGTCCTGCTTGCCCCACTGGATGAGCTCATAGGCATTGCCTATGCAATGCGCGGAGGTCGAGCAGGCCGACGAGATCGAATAATTGACGCCGTGGATCTTGAACCATGTGGCCAAGGTGGCCGACGCCGTCGACGACATGGCTTTCGGCACGGCGAACGGGCCGATACGCTTGGGGCTGTTGTTCTTGATCGTGGTTTCGGCGGCTTCGACGATGGTGCGGGTCGAGGGCCCGCCGGAACCCATCACGATGCCGGTCCGCTCATTGGTGATGTCGCCTTCGCTTAAGCCGGCATCGGCGATCGCCTGGTCCATGGCGACGTGATTCCAGGCGGCGCCCTGGCTCAGGAAGCGCATGGCGCGGCGGTCGATCATCGGGGTGGGATCGAGCGTCGGCGCGCCCCAGACCTGGCAGCGGAAGCCGTGTTCGGCGAAGGAATTGGAAAAGCTGATGCCTGATTTGGCATCGTAAAGCGAGCTCTGCACCTCATTGGCATTGTTGCCGATCGACGACACAATGCCGAGCCCTGTCACTACGACCCGTCTCATTCGCAACTCCTTCCCGCGTATTCGGGCGAAAGACCTAGCCGGCTTCGCCCTTGATCATACGCAAACAAACTGACGTGGCATCCGTTGGCTACGCGGGCGCCGTGGCGGAAAACGGTCAGGCGGCCGGCTGCTTGGACAGGCCGACCTTCAGATCCGTAGCCGCATATATGGGTTCGCCATCCGCCTTGAGCCACCCATCGGCGATGCCGAGGACCAGGCGACCGCGCATCACGCGCTTGAAGTCGATGCCGTATTCGACCTTCTTCACCGACGGCGTCACCATGCCCTTGAACTTCACCTCGCCGGTCGAAAGCGCCATGCCTTTGCCCGGTTCGCCCAGCCAGCCGAGATAGAAGCCGGTCAACTGCCACATGGCGTCGAGGCCGAGGCAGCCCGGCATGATCGGGTTGCCGATGAAGTGGCAGGCGAAGAACCACAGGTCCGGCTTGATGTCGAACTCGGCGCGGATGAAGCCCTTGTCGAAAGCGCCGCCGGTCTCGCTGATCTCGGTGATGCGGTCGAACATCAGCATCGGCGGGTAGGGCAGCTGGGCATTGCCCGGACCGAACAGCTCGCCGCGGGCGCAGGCAAGCAGTTCCTCATAATCGTAGCTGGACTTTTGATCCGCCATCAAATTTCTGTCCCCGTGTTCCTTCGCGGGCGGCAGGGCGCCCTTCTCGTTGGTTTCCTAACACACTCTGTTTGCGGCCGGAAACCGGCGTTTGCGCTTAACCCGTGCGCCTGCCCGGGTCAATGCGCGCTATTGATCGCATTCGGACTACAGAATATATGTCGGCAGATGTCCGGTTTTGGCTTTTGACGTCTTTTTGCCATTCTGGACCTGTTGGTGGGCTGGGCAGCAAAGCTTCGACGCGAAGAGATGGATTCGGGCTACCGGAAGGAAAATGTCGCTGTGGACAAGCGGGTTCGCGAAGCCGGCCTGAGGCCGACGCGTCAGCGCATTGCGCTGGCCGATCTGCTTTTCGCCAAGGGCGACCGCCACCTTTCGGCCGAGGAACTGCACGAAGAGGCAATCGCCGCCGGCGTGCCGGTTTCGCTGGCGACGGTCTATAACGCGCTCCACCAGTTCACCCAGGCCGGACTGCTGCGCATCCTGGCGGTCGAAGGCTCGAAAACCTATTTCGACACCAACACCTCCGACCACCATCACTTCTACGTCGAGGGCGAGAACCGGATTTTCGATATTGAAAGCGGACCGGTGACCGTCTCCAACCTGCCGGCGCCTCCGGAAGGCATGGAGATCGCCAATGTCGACATCGTCGTGAGGCTTCGCCCGAAGCGCGGCGACTGATCCCGTGGCGATGCGGCCCGTCGATTTGATTGTCCGGTTTGAATGGGCCACCGTCGCCGCATTGGCTATCGTTTGCTATGCGATCTCCGGCTTTTCCTGGTGGCTGTTTGCGCTGCTCATCCTCGCTCCGGACCTGTCGATGCTGGGCTACCTCGCCGGGCCAAGCGTCGGCGCCGTCACCTACAACGCCTTGCATATCCTGATCGCCCCGCTCGTGCTTCTGCTTGCGGGCGCGTTGCTCGCCGGCCCGATCACCACCGCGGTGGCGCTGATCTGGATCGCGCACATCGCCATCGACCGTGCCCTCGGCTACGGCCTCAAGCTGCCTACCGGTTTTCAGGAGACGCATCTCGGCCGTATCGGCCGCGACCGCAACAGCAAGGCCGGCGAACTCAGTTCTTGACCTTCTCGCCGGGATAGGCGCCCCACACTTGCGACTGCGCCATCCAGCCGGTGTGACCGTCGAAGGTCATCTCGCACCATTGGCCGTCGCATTTCTTGATCGAGCCGATCACGCCCGGCTCGATGATGGCGATGACACCCGCATCCTTGTCGGGCTCGTCGAGCAGGTTGATTCGCCCGCCCTTGCCGCGCTGCCAGGGCGCGACGATCGCGGTGCGGCGGCCGGAGAGCAGCGACTGGTTGATCCAGCCTTCCGAACCGTCGGCATCGCGCACGCGGCGCCATGTGTCGAATTCCTGGATGACTTCCATCGGCAGGCCGGCCTTCAGATACATCCAGTTGACGGAATAATTGGCGCCGGGGCCGACGCGCGAGTTGACCCGGGCCGGCTTGAGGCTGACGAAACGCGGCAGCGGCAGCCCGCTCGGGCCAAGCGTTATGGTTTGCGCCGGCGCGGCCGCGCTTTGCGCGAATGCCTGCGGCGCGCAAAGCAGGGCGCCAAGAATGGCTGCACTGAAGGCCAGGCGAAGCGACGCGAAACCAGACACTTTCGTTCCTTTCGGCGCCGGTCCGTGCGGATGAGCGCCCCTTTTTCTTTGTCTTCGGCGGCACCGCTTGTTACAGGAGTGGACTGATGCCGCGACTGGCTGCAAGTTTCGCCGGTCTTGGTTAAAGAGGTCTCAACGAGATCGGTTTCGAGAGCATGATCCCGAAAAGTGGGGACCGGTTTTCGGAAAAGATCATGCTCCTACAAAGAGTAGGATCAGGATGACGATTCGACGAAACGTCATCCTGATCGAAGAAGCTTCGGGGATAAAATGGCAGGCAAAAAACGGCCCCTCGTCGTCATCACGCGCAAGCTGCCCGATCCGGTCGAAACGCGCATGCGCGAGCTGTTCGACGCAAGGCTGAATGTCGAGGACCGGCCGATGACGCAGCCGGAGCTGGTCGCGGCGGTCAAGGAAGCCGATGTGCTGGTCCCCACCATCACCGACCATATCGACGCCGCGCTGATCGCCCAGGCCGGCGAGAACCTCAAGCTGATCGCGAATTTCGGCAACGGCGTCGACAAGATCGATGTCGCGGCGGCCGCCAAGAAAGGCATCACCGTCACCAACACGCCGAACGTGCTCACCGAAGACACCGCCGACATGACCATGGCGCTGATGCTCGCCGTGCCGCGCAGGCTCGCCGAAGGCGCCAATGTGCTGACGGGTGACAAGAAATGGGCCGGCTGGTCGCCGACCTGGATGCTCGGCCGGCGCATCTGGGGCAAACGTCTCGGCATCGTCGGCATGGGCCGCATCGGCACGGCGGTCGCCAGGCGGGCCAAGGCCTTCGGCCTGTCGATCCACTACCACAATCGGCACCGCGTGCTGCCGGCGGTCGAGGAGGAACTGGAGGCGACCTACTGGGAAAGCCTCGACCAGATGCTGGCCCGCATGGACATCATCTCGGTCAATTGCCCGTCGACGCCGGCGACGTTCCACCTTTTGTCCGGCCGTCGGCTCGCGCTGATGCAGCCTTCGGCCTACCTCGTCAACACCGCGCGCGGCGATATCATCGACGAGGAATCGCTGATCAAGCTCATCCATGACGGCAAGATCGCCGGCGCCGGCCTCGACGTCTACGAGCATGAGCCGGCGCTGAACAGCAAGCTGTTGAAGCTCGCCGCCAAGGGCAAGGTGGTGCTGTTGCCGCATATGGGCTCGGCCACGCTCGAGGGCCGCATCGACATGGGCGAGAAGGTGATCATCAACATCCGCGCCTTCTTCGATGGCCACCGTCCGCCGGATCGTGTCCTGCCGCTCAGGACCTGAAAAGCTTTAGACGGCGGCGCTCACTGCGCCGTCCGAAGCGACCGTGACGGCGGCTCCGCGGTAATTGTCGAACGCGCCGCGTTCGAGCCTCACCGCCATCGGCGTTTCCCAGCCCATCTCACGGGCTACGATCAGGCCGAGCAGCAGGATGGCGTCCGGCTCGTGCAGCACCAGGGCGGCCGGCGCGCGGCCGTTGTGGACGAGCTCCATCAGCACCGCTGAAGCGGATGACGAGCCGATCGTGCCAGGCAGGAACAGAACCCGGCCGGCGATGACTTCGCAATGTTGCGGGTGGCGAACGTCGGCGATACGCCCGGTCCTGGGGTCGACGCCGCCCCAGAAGCTGATCGGCGCCGTCAGCACCAGCGCGTCGCCTTCGCCCGCCTTGCCCGGCACCAGGATTTCGGCCCTCGCGCTCATGCCGCGATATCCGTGAAGACCGGCTTGCCGAGGACCGCGCTTTCGACGCAGTCGGCGAGCGAGGCGTAGAGCACCGCATAGCCGGTGTTGCCCGGCGCGTAATGCGCGAACTTGCCCGAATTGGTCATCAAAACGCCGCCGGCAAGGACCGGCATGATCGGCGTCACCACCACGCAGGTGTCGGCGACGACAACGACGCCGCTGGCTTCGAGCCGCTTCCGCCGGCCGTTCTGCTCCAGCAGGGCAAGCGCATGGCGACCGGTGCAGGCGTAGATCGGCACCGCGAGCCGCCGTCCGGCGATCAGCCGCTCCAGGTAGTCGAACTCCGCGTGCGACAGATGCGGGCTGCCGATCGCCACCGCATCGATGGTCTTGGTCGCGGCCGCGGTCGACAGGCCCGCGCGGGCCGTCGCCACCATGTCGGGCGTCACGCGGATCACCGCTTCCGGCTCCGGCCCGGCCAGAATGGCTTCGGCGTCTGGAGCCTCGGGCGTCACGCCGGCAATGTGGAACAGGCCGACCGCGCCGGATGATGCGGCCGCCGCGCCGAAGGCTTTCAGCGCGTCTTCGCCGGGATGAGCCGTCACACCTCTGACGACGGCGATGGCGTTGCCTACCTCGCGGCCATAGAGGCTGCCCAACACCGGCCAGGCGATCTCCGAGGCAAGGAAGGACGGCGACAGGCCCGAGACATCGAAAACGAGCCGCGCGCGGCGGTTCTCCGTCCGATGCAGGCCGTAGTCAGGCGCTCTGGCAGTGATGGCGCAGGCAATGTCCAGGAAATCGCCATAGCGGTTGGTGCGCGCGCCCAGCACCGAATTGCAGAAGACGACCGCGTTGGACTCCCCCCAGGCGACGTCGCTGCCGAGCGCGGGCCTGTGTCCGGCCTGGTAGGGGGCGCAGGTCCAGCTCTGCTCGCAGCCCAGCTTGCGATAGGCCTCCATCATCCGCCGCGCCATGCCGCGCTGCGGCTCCTCGAGGCGGATGCGCGAGCAACCCATCAGGTCGAGCGCCCCGACATTGAGCGTCGAGCGCACCGCGACCTTCGCACCGCCTTCGACCAGTTTTTCAGCGAACAGCGTGCCGGAATCGCCGTGATACAGAGCGCCATCGATATGCGTGGAGGCGATCGGGATCAGCCGAGGCGCGCCGAGCAGGCGAGCGCTTTCGGCGACGATGCGCATCGCCATGCCCGCGCCGTCCCGGCCGGCGGCGATCGCCCGTTCTTCCGGGCTGAGGACCAGGCTCAAGACAGCACCTTGCGCATGGTGATGGAGGTCGGCCTGTCATAGCCCGCATGCGCCGTGCGCTCGGTCTCGCGGAAGCCGAGCCGGGCGAAGGCTGCATGGTTTGCGGTCAGTTCGATACGGGTCTGCAGCTCGATCGCGTCCATGCCGCGCTCGCGGGCAAGATCCTCCACCGCCCGCATCAGCCGGGTTCCGACCCCTTGGCCCTGCAGCCGTGGCTCGACCGCCAGCTTGCCGACATAGAAATCCCGCGACCGTTCCAGAGCGAAGACGCAGCCGACGATGCGGCCGTTCTCGACGGCCAGAAACCCCGTCTCCCGCTTCGCCTTCGCGGCAAGCGCCTCGGCGGTTAAAAGATGGGCCGATGACGGCGGATCGATCACCCCGTCCATATAGGCGAAGGCGCGCCGGATCAGCGCGAGCAGGTCGTCCCACCGATCGAAATCCGCTGGAAGGCCGGTTATGGAGATGCCGACGTTCTGGTCCATGCGCTCAGACGGCCTTGTAGCGGACGGTGTCGAAGCGGGCCGTGAGCCCGTCATAGAGCAGCAGCCGGCCTATCAGCGGCTCGCCTATGCCGGTAATCAGCTTGATCGCTTCCATCGCCTCCAGCGTGCCGATGACGCCCGTCAGCGCGCCGACGATGCCGGCGACGGCGCAGGACGGCACCAGCCCTTCGGGCGGGGCTTCCGGAAACAGGTCGCGGTAGCTGGGATTGCGCTTGCCGTCGGCGCCAGCCTCGAACGGCTTCAGCACCGTCACCGAGCCGTCGAAGCGCCCGACGGCCGCCGTGACGAGGGGTTTCTTCTCGCCCGCGCAGGCATCGGCGACCGCGTAGCGCGTTTCGAAATTATCGGAGCCGTCGACGATGATATCGTAGCCGGCGACGAGGGCAGGGGCATTCTCCTCCGTCAACCTCAGGCGATGCGATTCCACTGTGACGTTGGGGTTGATGCGCATGATCGCTTCCCGTGCGCTGTCGGTCTTGGCCATGCCGACCCTGTCGCTGCCATGGATCACCTGCCGTTGCAGGTTGGACAAGGAGACGGTGTCGTCATCGACGATGCCGAGTGTGCCGACGCCGGCGGCGGCAAGATATTCGAGCACCGGCGCGCCGAGCCCGCCGGCACCGATCACCAGCACCCGTGCCCGTTTCAGCTTCTGCTGGCCCGGCCCGCCGATCTCCGGCAGCACGATGTGGCGGGCATAGCGTTCGAGCTCTTCGTCGGTCAGCGCAGCATTGGTCATGGCTGGACCATATCGCCGTGGCGAGGCCTTGTCAGTAAGCGCAAGGCGCGGCCTTGGCGCGTATGCGCAAGTGCAGAACTCGCTTCAAAAGGTCAGCCGGTCGGCTCGACGTTGCCGTGATCGACGGTCAGGAACTGCGCCCGGCCGGCAAGGCTGGAGAACAAGGCGGCATCGGTGCCGGTCATGAAGGCCTGGCAGTTCAGCTCTTCCAGGATGGCGAACAGCGCCGCGCGCCGGCCCGCGTCGAGATGCGCGGCAATCTCGTCCAGCAGAAGGATCGGCGTCAGGCCCGACATCTCGCCGGTCAGCCTGGCATGCGACAGCACGATGCCGACCAGCAGCGCCTTCTGCTCGCCGGTCGAACAAAGCTCGGCCGGCATCGACTTCGGCCGGTGCCGCACCACGAGATCGGAACGATGCGGACCGTCCAGCGTGCGGCCGGCGGCGCGATCGCGCTCGCGGCCATTGGCAAGCGCGCGGCGGAAGCGCTCCTCGACATCGACGGCCGGTGCGACGGCGACCTCGCTCTCCAGGTCGCCGGCAAGGCTGATGTCAGCCTGCGGAAACGGTCCGCTGCCCGGCAATCTGTCGATCATGGCGGCAAGCAGCCTTACCAGCTCGGCCCGCGCCGCGGCGATCGCCACCCCGGTCTCGGCCATCTGCGTCTCGATCGCGTCGAACCAGGCGCCGTCGCGGGAGCCGTCGGTAAGCAATCGGTTACGGCCGCGCATGGCTTTCTCATAGTCGAGCGCGCGCTGGCCATGGCCAGGGTCGATCGCCAGCACCAGCCGGTCAAGGAAACGGCGACGGTCCGCCGCCGGCCCTGGAAACAGCCCGTCCATCGCCGGCGTCAGCCACACGACCCGCAGCCATTCCAGCATATCCTCGGCCGACCGCGCCGGCGCGCCGTTGATCCGTATCTTCCTGCCGCCTTCGCCGGCGGCGTCTCCGCCGGAAATTCCGGTGCCGATCTCGACCTGGCCTTCCGGCCCCTCGATGCGCGCATGCAAGGCGAAGCCGCCATCGCCGCCTTCGCGCGCCACATCGCCATAGGGCGCGCGGCGCAGGCCGCGGCCCGGGGTCAGCAACGAGATCGCTTCCAGGAGATTGGTCTTGCCGGCGCCATTGTCGCCCGACAGCACCACAGCGCCGGGCGCGAGCTCGAGCGACAGCGTCGCGTAATTGCGGAAATTAGTAAGTATAAGCTTACTTACGTAGCTTTGCTGCCGAAGCTGTTTCGCATCCGAGTTCACGGCGACACATCAGGTCCGTCAGAGCAATTCCAGGAAAAGTGCACAGCGGTTTTCCGTCCGGAATTGCGAAAGACAAAAGCGCAATTCCAGGAAAGGTGCACAGCGGTTTTCCGTCCGGAATTGCGAACGACAAAAACGCAATTCCAGGAAAAGTGCACAGCGGTTTTCCGTCCGGAATTGCGTCAAGAGACTGAGCCTAGACCCGCATCGGCATCAGCACGTAGAGCGCGGTCTCGTCGGCCATGTCGTGGATCAGCGTCGGCGAGCCGGCATCGGCCAGCATGAATTTCGCCTCCGTGCCGGTGAGCTGGGCCGCGACGTCGAGGAGATATTTGGCGTTGAAGCCGATCTCGATCGGGTCCGACGAGTAGTCGGCCGCCAGTTCCTCGGTGGCGCTGCCCGAATCCGGATTGTTGACCGCGAGCGTCACCTGGCCGTCATTGATCGAAAGCTTCACCGCCCGGCCGCGTTCGGAGGAAATGGTCGAAACGCGGTCTACCGCCGCGGCGAAGCTCTGCCGGTCGATGATCAGCTTCTTGTCGTTGCCTGTCGGAATGACGCGCTGATAGTCGGGGAAGGTGCCGTCGATCAGCTTCGAGGTCAAAACGACGCTGCCGATGGTGAAGCGGATCTTGGTTTCCGACAGCTCCGTGGTCACTGCCACGTCGGGATCGTCGACAAGCTTCTGCAGCTCGCTCACCGTCTTGCGCGGAATGATGATCCCGGGCATGCCTTCGGAGCCTGCCGGCGCATCGATCTCGGCCCGCGCCAGGCGATGCCCGTCGGTCGCCACCGAGCGCAGCTTCAATTTGCCGCCCACCTCATGCGTGTGCAGGAAGATGCCGTTGAGATAATAGCGCGTCTCTTCGGTGGAGATGGCGAATTGCGTCTTGTCAATCAGCCCTTTGAGCGCCGCCGATTCCAGCCGGAAGATATGCGAGAACGAACCGGCAGAAAGCTCCGGGAAGTCGGATTGCGGCAGGCACTGCAGGCGGAAGCTCGAACGGCCGGAGGTGACGGTCATCGCATTGCCGTCCTCGTCCGTCTTCAGCATCACCTCCGCGCCGTCGGAAAGCTTGCGCACGATGTCGTAGAGCAGATGCGCCGGCACCGTCGTCGCGCCGCCGCGCTCGACCTTGGCGGGCGTCGCCTCCGTCACTTCGAGGTCGAGGTCGGTCGCCTTCATCTCGAGGCTGGCGCCCTCGGCGCTGAGCAGCACGTTGGACAGGATCGGTATGGTGTTGCGCCGCTCGACCACGCGGTGGACGTGGTTGAGGGACTTCAAGAGATTTGACCGTTCCAGGATAACACGCATGACGAAACAGGCTCGCTTCAAGAATGAACAGGTCACCGGCAGGCGGCATCCCGTGAAAGCTCTGAAAGGCTTTCAGAATCTGTGTAAGCTGACAGTAAAAAGCCTGCAAACGCAAGCCCGCGGCACCGGTTCCGGCCGGCGGCGCGGGCTTTCTGGGGATAAAGCCGGCGAAGCGTGCCGCCGGCTATTTCTGCGCCCCTCAGGCCTGGTCGTTGATCAGCCTTCTGAGCAGTTCGAGTTCCTGCGCCAGCGTATTGTCCCCGCCCGAAAGGTCCTCGATCTTGCGCACGGCATGCAGCACGGTCGTGTGGTCGCGGCCGCCGAACCGCCGCCCGATCTCCGGCAATGAGCGCGGTGTCATCACTTTCGACAGATACATCGCCACTTGCCGCGGCTTGACGATCGTGCGCGTGCGCCGATTGGACAGAAGCTCGGTCTTCGACACGTTGTAGTGGCGCGCCACGATGCGCTGGATGTCCTCGATGCGCACCCGCTTCGGCTCGCCGGAGCGGTAGATGTGGCCGAGGATCTCGTCGATGCGGTCGATGGTGATCTGCGGCTCGAAGGACTGGCGGAACAGAAGCTGGTTGAAGGCGCCTTCGAGCTCGCGCCCGCTGCCGGTCACCGTGCGCGCGACATGCTCCAGGATCTCGTCCGAGATATCCAGCGAGGTGTCATCGGTCTTGGTGCTGGCGCGGCGCAGTTTCAGCATGCCGAGCCGCATGGCGAAATCCGGCGCCGACATCTCCAGCGCCACGCCGCCATTGAGGCGCGAACGCACGCGCGGCTCCAGCGATTCCAGTTCCGAGGGCGGCCGGTCGGCCGCGACCACCACCTGCTTGGCGCTGTCGAGCAGCATGTTGATGAGATGGCAGAATTCGTGCTGGATCGACTTGCCCTGCAGGAACTGCATGTCGTCGATGATCAAGAGATCGATATCGCGCAGCTGCTCCTTCAGCGTCAGCGCGTTGTTGTCGCGGATCGCGGTGGCGAAGCGCCACATGAAATATTCCGCCGTCAGGTAGACGACGCGCGACTTCGGGTTTTGCCGCAGCGATTCCGCGGCGATCGCTTGCAGGAGGTGCGTCTTGCCGAGCCCGACGGTCGCGTGCAGGAAAAGCGGGTTGAAACGTACCGCGCTCGACTGCGATTCCGCCACCGCCCTGGCCGCGGCGAAGGCCACCCTGTTCGACGGTCCTTCGATGAAGGAGGAGAACGTGTAACGCGGGTCAAGCGGCGACCCCAGCACATTGTGGCGGAACTCCGGTTCCGCTGACACGCCCTGGCGGGGCGCCGGCGCCCGTTGCTCCACACGCCCGGCGCTCGCGGTGCCATTGGCAAGCGCCGTATGCGTCTGCTTGGTCATCTTGCGCGCCGGCGCGATCTCGGGCTCGACAGGGTTGCGCCCCTGGCGCGTCGCGGTGCGCACGACGATCTCGATCTTGAGGACGTCCGCATCCTCATGCCGCCACAGCTCCGCGATAAGCTCGAGATAATGGCCGTTGATCCAGGACCGCAGGAAGGCTGTAGGCACCGAGATGCGAACAACGCCGCGGGAAGCCTCGGCGACCTTCATGCGACCGAACCAGCTCGAATAGACCTCGGCTCCAAGACGCGCCTTCAGCTGGGCCTTGACCCGTTCGAACTTCTGTTCCGCGTCGCTGGATACCGCCACGTCGCCCCCTCCGACAAAAGTTGCTGGAAATGGGAGCTCGCCCGCTATCTCCCTTTCAATGCCGCTCTGCATGATCAAAGTCCCTTTGTCTTCTCGTACCCTTTTCCGCCGGGGATGCGCCTCCTGCATCCTTGGTCCGGCGACCCTCATTCAGCCGCGATGTCATTGCCGCCGCCGGCAACGATCGTCGCAACTCGCGCAAGGGACCAGCTGCCGGCTCCGCACGCCGGCCTCCGACAAAAACAAGTCAATACCCCACCCTCCGGCGAAAACGCCGGCGAGACATCGACTGCCATGTACAATTACGCCAGTCCCCTACCCGCACCAAAGAGACAAACCAAGCCGTACGCGGAATTGCTCCACGTCATGAATTCCGCCATTTTGTGCTGGCCGATTCAGGCTGGGTCAGGGGCTAGAGCCCGTCCCTTCGATGGATGGACATTACCGAAATCGCTGTGGATAGGGCAAGGCCACATCTAACGGTTTTTTAACGAATCTGGTTACCGGACCGGGCTTGAAATCGGGTGCTGCGCCGGCACGTTTTGACAAAGCCATTGTGATTCAAACCCTTTTCCGGCGAATATGAAAAAGGCCGCCCGAAACGAAATATTCTGAAATAATTGTCTTGACAGCTACTTCTCCCCCGCCGCTCGACCTTGAGCTGAACAAGCTGTGGACGACCGGCTGTAAGCCTCTGAAAAAACTGCGGATTTTTTGCCAGACAAATTTAGGCAGTTGCCGCGGGGAGGGCGTTCCGTTGTCAGCGGCGTTGAATATGCCGGCAAAACATTACTGGCGTTGGAATCACGTCGCGAGCGTTGCTCACGAGCAATTTTTTTAAGTACTTGCCGGCAAACGAAAAAAACCCGGTCTATGCGACCGGGTTCAACATCGATGGAGTAAGGATTAAGTCGGTCAGGCCGACAGCGTCTTGACCCGCTGGGCCAGCCGCGAAACCTTGCGGGAAGCCGTGTTCTTGTGAACGACGCCCTTGGTGGCGGCGCGCATCAATTCCGGCTCCGCCGCCTTGAAGGCTGCCACCGCCGCGGCCTTGTCGCCGGCGGCCAGCGCCTCTTCGACCTGGCGCACATAGGTGCGGACACGCGAGCGACGGTTCTTGTTGATCGCCGCGCGGCGGGCGATCTTGCGCGTTGCCTTTTTGGCCGAAGACGTGTTGGCCATGATGCCTCTCTTCCGATCTGGTGGGCGCCAGCGGGGTGCCGCAGGGCGCAAAAAACAAACGGGCAGCCACGGGCCGCCTCGGTTGGTGCGGCTTATAGTTCAGCTTTTCCGGCGCGTCAACGCCGCTTGGCGGTCTTTTTGGAGACTGAAAGCGCGTCACGTCGTGACCCGCCTTCAGTCATTCGGCATCATGCTCTAGCGGTTGGTGAAATTCGGCTTCCGCTTCTCCACGAACGCGGCCATGCCTTCCTTCTGGTCGTCGAGCGCGAACAGCGAGTGGAACAGGCGGCGCTCGAAGCGCAGCCCTTCGGCGAGCGTCGTCTCGTAGGCGCGGTTGATGGCCTCCTTGGTCATCATGACCGACGGCAGCGAGAACTCGGCGATCTTGGCCGCCGCCTTCAGCGCCTCCTCGGCGAGCTCGGCGACCGGCACCACCCGCGATACCAGTCCGCTGCGCTCGGCTTCGGCAGCGTCCATCATCCGCCCGGTCAGGCACATGTCCATCGCCTTCGACTTGCCGACGAATCGGGTCAGCCGCTGCGAGCCGCCCATGCCCGGCATGACGCCGAGCGTGATCTCGGGCTGGCCGAACTTGGCGTTGTCGCCGGCGATGATGAAGTCGCACATCATCGCCAATTCGCAGCCGCCGCCGAGCGCATAGCCCGCGACCGCCGCGATGATGGGCTTGCGCGTGCGCGTGAATTCCTCCCAGCCGACGAAGAAGTCCTGCGTGTAGGCGTCGGCGAAGGACATCGCCTGCATTTCCTTGATGTCGGCGCCGGCGGCAAACGCCTTCTCCGAGCCTGTAAGCACCATCGCGCCGATCTCGGGATCGGCATCGAACGCGCGCGCCGCCGCCACGACCTCCGCAAGGACCTGCGAATTCAGCGCATTGAGCGCCTTGGGCCGATTCAGCGTGATCAGCCCGACCTTGCCGCGTGTTTCCACGATAACGGTTTCATAGGCCATGGTTCGCTTCCTTCCGCGGCAGTGGGACGATCGATACGTTCCTAGCTTACCGCTGACAGGTCCGGCAATGGAAGGTCGAGCGGCCGCTTTGCACGATGCGCTCGATGTGGCCGCGGCAGCCCGGCTTCGGGCATGGCTCCCCCTCGCGATCGTAGACCGCGAAGGAATGCTGGAAATAGCCGAGCGATCCGTCGGCCTGGACATAGTCGCGCAGCGAGGAGCCGCCGGCGGCGATCGCATCGGCGATGACCGAGCGGATCGCCTCGGCAAGGCGAGCGCTTTGCTCTTTCGCCTTCTTGGCCGGCCCGGCGATGGTGCCGGCTTCACGCAGCGGCGATAAGCCGGCGCGCCACAAGGCCTCCGCCACATATATATTGCCGAGTCCGGCGATCAGCCGCTGGTCGAGCAGCGCTGCCTTGAGCGGCGATCTGCGACCCTTCAACAGCGAGGCAAGCAGGGGACCGTCGAGCGCGTTGCCAGTTGGCTCGATGCCGAGCCCCGCCAGCATTGGATGCGTGTCCGGCGCTCCTTCGGCAAACAGCATGAAGCCGAAGCGGCGCGGGTCGTTGAAGATGACGCGGGAGCGCTCGTCCCTCGGAGAGACGACGTCGAACACGACATGGTCATGCGCCGCGCTTTTCGGGCGCTCGTGGTGGAAGGCGCCGGGGACGTCGCTGCTTTCCGCGGCTTCGATCCGGAACGACCCCGACATGCCGAGATGGCAGATGAGAACCGGACCGTTTTCGATATGCATCGTCAGGTATTTGGCGCGCCGGCCAAGCGCCGTCACGGTCTTGCCGGCAAGCCGTTCCGAAAAGCGTTCGGGGAAAGGAAAGCGAAGGTCGGGCCTGCGCGCCTCGACGTTGACGAGCCGCGACCCTTCCAGGACCGGCTGCAGCCCGCGCCGGACGGTCTCGACTTCGGGCAGCTCAGGCATGGCCGCCTATCATCGCAAGGAACGATGTTCCGTGGCGACCGGCAGCCAGGCCGAGGTGGTCCGCGACGGTCTCGCCGATATCGGCGAAGGTCGGCCTGAGCCCGATGTCGCCGCCCGTCAGTCCCGGCCCGATACCGATCACCGGAATGCGTTCGCGCGTATGGTCGGTGCCGCGCCATGTCGGATCGTTGCCATGATCGGCCGTGAGGATGAGCAGGTCGCCAGGCCTTATCCGCGACAGGGCCTCCGGCAGCCGGCGGTCGAACGCTTCGAGCGCTCCGGCATAGCCGGCGACGTCGCGCCGGTGACCGAACTCGGTATCGAAATCGACAAAATTGGCAAAGACCAAGTCGCCGTCGCCGGCATCGTCCATCGCGCCGAGCGCCTTGTCGAACATCGCCATGTTACCACCGGCCTTGCGCACTTCCGAAATGCCGCGATGAGCGAAGATGTCGCCGATCTTGCCGACGGCGATGACCTTGTTGCCGCGCCCGGTCTGCCGGTCGAGCAGGGTGGGCTCCGGCGGCGGCACCGCATAGTCGCGGCGATTGTGGGTGCGCTGGAACGTGGCCGGCGTCTCGCCCACGAATGGCCGAGCGATCACCCGCCCGATCTTGAGCGGCTCGACCAGCCGACGCACCGTGAGGCAAAGCTCATAAAGCCGCTCCAGGCCGAAATGCGTCTCATGCGCGGCGATCTGAAGCACGGAATCGATCGACGTGTAGCAGATCGGCTTGCCGGTGCGGATATGCTCTTCGCCGAGCCGCTCGATGATCTCGGTTCCGGGTGCATGGCAGTTGCCGAGGATACCCGGCAGCTTGCCCTCGCGGATGATGGCGTCGGTCAGTTCGGTCGGAAAGGCGGGCACCGTATCGGGGAAATAGCCCCAGTCGAAACGCACCGGCAGGCCGGCGATCTCCCAGTGGCCGGAGGGCGTATCCTTGCCGCTCGACACTTCCTGGGCGGCTCCATGAAAGGCCGAGGCGACCAGCGGCGCGTCGATACCGGTTTTCAGTCCCGTCGCGGTTTGCGCCGCCCGGCCAAGTCCGAGCGCCATCATGTTGGGCACGGCGAGCGGCCCTTTGCGCAAACCTTGCCGATCGGCACGACCATCGGCGCAAGCCTGAAAAATATGTCCGAACGTGTCGGCGCCGGCATCTCCATAGCGTTCGGCGTCGGCCGCGCCGCCGATGCCGAAAGAATCGAGAACGAACAGGAACGCGCGCGCCATGGGTATCTTTGTTGTCAGCCTTGATCGCCAGACATAAGGTTCCCCGGCAGCGTTGGCAAATCGGAAACCAAACCGCAACGGCTTGGCGCCATAGTTGCGGCGAGGCGCGGATGCGGCGGGAGCGAAGCAGGTATGGCAAGGCGCGGCAAAATCGCGGCAAGGCAGGCCGTGAAGATGTGCGCGGCCGCTCTCGCGGTCTTAGGCGCCGCCTCCTCGCCGGCACGCGCCGACTGGCGTGACGACATCGGCACATTCCGCATCGGCATCGTCGCCGAACCGGGCGGCGGCAACACCGTCCCGGGGCTCGCGCGCCTGACCGACGCCTATGCCAATGCGCTCGGCATGAAGGTCGAGTTCGTCGTTGCGCGCGACTATGCGGCGCTGATCGAGGCGCAGGCGAGCGGGCGCGTGCACTATGCGATCTATTCCGCTCTCGCCTATGCCACGGCCTCGGAGCGCTGCGGCTGCGTCGAGCCTCTGGTGGCGCCGGTCGATGCGGACGGCGCCGTCGGCATCCGTTCCGTCCTGGTGACGCGCGATGGCAGGCTTGCGGACCTTGCCGCCATGGTTTCGCACCGGATCGCGATAGCGCCGGCCGAAAATGTCGGCGGCGCGCTGCTGCCGCTGGCGGCGCTGCCGGCCGAAGGCGTCAACATCACGCGGGATTCGCCCTTCCTGGCGCTCGCCGCTTCGGCCACCGCGGCCGAGACGATGCTCGCCGGCGGCGAGGCGGACGCCTTGTTCGGCTGGGAACCGGCCGATGCCGACGGCCGATCCACCCGTTCCGAGGGCACCGTCGCTCGACTTGAGGCTGCCGGCATCCCCGGGGCGTCGCTTCGGGTGTTGTGGACCTCGGGCCTCTTGCGCTACGGCCCGCACGCCGTCCGCAACGATCTCGATCCCGAGGCAAAGCGCCGGCTGACGGTCTTCCTGACCAATCTCAGATCCCAGACGCCCGACATATACGACCTGCTGGAGGCGGCGCATTCCGGTGGCTTTGTGCCGGCGGCGTCCAAGGATTACGCTATGGCCACGGCCATTGTGCGGCACGCATCCGACGGCCGGGACTGACAGTCAGCAATCGCTGCAGGGGATCGTTGGGCTCCGGCGAGGCCGGAGATAATAGGTCTCGCTCATGTTTATGTGGCTGAAGGTCGACAACAATCCAAGCGCCTTCTGCTGGTTGTTGTTCTCGCTCCAGGCGATGACGGGCACATAGCCGAGGTCGCTTTCCACGCGGACTAGGAAAGTGTTGCGGATCTTCAGCGTCGAGGGGACGGTCGTGGTGTCGCCGGGATTGGCATCGACGCTGTAGGTGTTGCCCACCAGCTTGCGCGACCACGCCACCTTCACTGTCGGCGACGCCTCGTCGGATATCTGTATGCCGGTGATGATGATCGTCGGATCTGAGCGATTGTAGGGCCGAAGCGTCGATACGCCGATCTTCATCATTGCATCGAGGTTAGTCTTCAAGACGGCCTGCTGCTGCGTGACGAGGTCCGCGACCATGCTGCCGATGCGGCTGACCTTCTTGCCGGTCTCGATGGCCTGCGAGGCCTCCATCGTGATGAAATACATGATCAGGAGCACCGGCACGATGAACGCGAACTCGATCGCCGCGACGCCGCGGCGATCGCGGCAAAACCGCTTGACCTTCGCCGAAATCCCCCGGAGTGCCCCCGCACTATGCATTATCGTCCTCCACGCCGCGGCTTCAGCCGTCGAGCAGTCTCAATTGTCGTCGAATGGTTCGTTCTGCCAGGTCACCGACGCGAAATGCAGCGTTTTGCTGTCCTTCAGATTTGCCATCGACTTGGCCAGGAAATCGGTCATCACCGGCCATTTGTAGAACACCCGCAGCATGTTGATGGACTCCGCCAGTCCGGGCGACACCGTGAAATTCATCGAGTTGGTGCCTTGCACCAGCACGATGTCGCCATCCACGATCTTGAAGCCCGCCGTGGCGGCGTCGGCGAAACTCGGATATTCGCGCAAATCGACCAGCAATCCCGGGCAGTCCTTGGCCACCATGATCTCAAGCCTGCTGCAGATCAGCTGCTTGATGGAGGCTTCTGTGACGTTCGTCTTCTGCAACTGCCCGGTCCGCAGCTGGCGGGCGACATCGTCGGTGACGTTGGCCATCACTTCCTGGCCGGCGAACGAAATGCAGCTCTCGAGGATGGCGAAGACGAGAAGCGCGAACGGGATGGCCAGCATCGCGAATTCCATCGCCGTGCTGCCGCGCCTGTCGCTGAAGAAGCCAGGGCGCGATCTGGCGCGCGCGCTGTTGTCCATGCCGTTGCCGGATGTGGCATCCTTGCTCATATTGCGTTCCTGCCGATCCCCTTTGCGGTACCGGCGGCAAGGTTAGCGATAACCCATTGAGTTCCGGTTTTGATGATCGTTAAATTCGTCGGGCAAGCTTTAAGCCGTCTTTAATGCCCGTAGGTTTGCCCTTGCAGGGCTCAGTGCCCGGCGCTCATTTCGGCTTCGGAAGTTTTCTCGGCCTCGCTCTTGAATGCGCTCTCGCAATAGGGCGTGCAGGACATGGTCTGGACTTCGGCGCGTCGGTAGATGCGCACCGAGGAGGCGGCTTGTCGCACGACGGTCACCTGTTCGTCGATGATCGGGCTGCCTTCCGAATCGAGCACGACCAGATTGGTGACACCGAAGCCCTTGCCGGTGAGAACGATGGTCGAGGC
Organism: Mesorhizobium sp. B2-8-9; assembly: GCF_006439475.1. NCBI lineage: Bacteria > Pseudomonadati > Pseudomonadota > Alphaproteobacteria > Hyphomicrobiales > Phyllobacteriaceae > Mesorhizobium > Mesorhizobium sp. B2-8-9. Next base: position 34,134 of record NZ_VFTQ01000025.1, read on the forward strand.
GTCCTGCACGGAGGCGTCGGCGATTGCCGGATTGCCGATGACGACCGTATCGGCCCCGCGTGACAACTTGACGATCTTGGCCTGGTTCATGGTGACTTCTATACCGGCGCCGGCCCTGGCCGGCATGACCAAGGCAGCAGTTGCCAGCAGCGCGGCGACTGGAAACAGCGATCTCGACAACGTCATTGAAGCGCTCCCGGCAGGCAGATTCTTCAACGGAACATGAACGAGATTGGTGAACCAACGGTTAAGCCGGGCCCGCCATGATTAAAGACGGGCTCGCCTGGTGCGTCATGCGTCGACGGTGCTTACTGTTTTAGGATTATTGCACAAGCGCCGGTTTCCGGGGATCCGGGCCGCCTGACGACGTTTAGGCCACGGTTAACCACACAGTGCGTTCGTCACCGGAAAGGAATCGGTAAGGCTGTTTATTAAGCCGATCGAAACGGCTTCTCCCTAGATTTGCGCCATCCGATCAACCCGGAAGAGAAGTTGACGGTAGTGCTGTAACACGTGGAGTAGGAGCTCTCGAATGTCTAATCTCATCGCACGTTTCGTGAAGGACGAATCCGGCGCGACCGCCATCGAATACGGTCTGATCGCCGCTCTCATCGCGCTTGCCATCATGGTTGGTGCTACCCAGCTCGGCGGCGCGCTGAACGCCAAGTTCGCCAACATCGCCGCCACCCTCAACGGCGCCACTGCTCCGTAATAAGGCTGCGTATCGCGCCTTTTCGACAGAAAGAAAAAGGGCCGCCGGCTGGCGGCCCTTTTTTATGCAGTCGGCCGATTTGATCGTCCGGCCTCATCGATCGTTAATCCAGCGCGCCTAGGATGACGCTGAAACATGCCACAGGCAGGCCGCATCCATGCTTGAAGCCGTGATCTTCGTCGTTTTTCCTTTCTGCATGCTGTTTGCTGCGATCTCGGACACGCTGTCGATGACGATCGCCAACCGCGTTCCCGTGCTGTTGGTGGCGACATTCGCCCTTGTTGCGCCGCTCGCCGGTATGGACTGGGCAACCTATGGCTGGCATTTCGCCGCCGGCGCCCTTGTGCTTGCCACGACCTTCGGCCTTTTTGCGCTCGGCGGCATGGGCGGCGGCGACGCCAAGCTTCTGGCCGCGACCGCTCTGTGGATGGGCCTCAACATCAACCTGGTCGGCTATCTGGTGACGTCGGCTTTCATCGGCGGCCTGCTTACCCTCGCAATCCTTGCCTACCGGAAATCGCCGCTCGTCACGTACACCGGTCACAGCCGATTTCTGCGCCATTTCGCGGACGAGAATGTTGGCATCCCATATGGCATCGCGCTTGGCGCCGGTGGGCTGATCACCTTCCCGGATTCACCGCTGATGGTGTGGGCACTGCAGAGGGTCACGGCATAGGCCTGGTTACGTCGATGTCGACGACACCATCGATGTCGGCGGTCCCCGGTGGCTTGACCGCCTTCTGTCAGATCGGAGGCGGCCAGGCCGCCTCTTTTTTGTTAACGGCAGGCCGTTTCATCTAATTTGAGTAAACCTTAAATTAATCACGATCGTAAGTATTGCATTAACCTTGTTTTGACGATTGCAGCTGCAAAGTCCGGCCTGGCGAGGTGGTTTGCCTTGAGGCGAAGGGTTTCGGACGAATGCCAGCATCCCGATTGATTATTCTGGGCGTGGCTGCGATCGCGGCGGGTGGCGCGGGCTATGTGGCGAAGAACATGGTCGTGGCACCGCCGCCTCAGGTCGTCGTCGATGCGCCCAAGCAGCCGGCGATCGCACTGCAGGATGTGCTGGTGCTTTCCGGGGACGTGCCGATGGGAAGCCAGCTCGGCACCAACATCGGCTGGGAACAATGGCCGGCCGATGGCGTCAACGCCAATTTCATCACGCGCGCCGCCGAGCCTGACGCGATCGAAAAGCTCAAGGGCTCGGTCGCCCGCGTAGCCATGTATACCGGCGAGCCGTTGCGGCGCTCCAAGCTGGTCGGCGAGGGGCAGAGCTTCATGTCGTCGATCCTGCCTTCCGGCATGCGCGCCGTCGCCACCGCGATATCGGCCGACACGTCCGCCGGCGGCTTCATCCTGCCCAACGACTTCGTCGACGTCATCATGACCCGCCGCGCCGACACCGGCAACGGCGGCAGCGGCTTCAACACCGAGACGATTCTCAAGAACATCCGCGTGCTGGCCATCGACCAGACCATCCAGGAAGACGAGGAAGGTAAGAAGACCAGGGTCGGCCAGACCGCGACGCTGGAGCTGACGCCGCAGCAGGCGGAGATCATCACGGTGGCGCAGCAGATGGCCGACCGCCTGACGCTGGCGCTGCGCCCGATCACCGACATCCATGAAAAGAATACGGGCGAGGCCGACTATCTGGTCAACGGCAACGGCCGACGCGGAACCGTGCGGCTGATCAAGTCCGGCGAGGTTTCCGAGGTGGGAGCAAGGAAATGAGGCTGAACGGTAAACTGCTGCCCTTCCTGGCCGCCGCGGCGATCGGTTTTTTCGTGCTCGGCACCGGCGCCCCGGGGCTGGTCGAAGCCAAAGCCGCGGGAGCCGGCGTGTCGGCTTCCGTTGCCACGCAGCGCGTCAAGCTCGGCCTCAACAAATCCGTGGTCATCGACTTGCCGAGCGACGCCTATGATATCCTCGTCGCCAATCCGGCGGTTGCCGATGCCGTGACGCGCACCGCGCGGCGCATCTACCTGTTCGGCAAGACGGTCGGCGAGACCAACATCTTCGTCTTCGGCCCCAATGGCGAGCAGATCGTCAGCCTGGATCTGGCCGTCGAGCGTGACGTCGCAGGACTGGAAGACTATCTCAAGCGCTTCATCCCGTCCTCGCAGATCAAGGTCGAGCTTCTCAATGACAACGTCGTGCTGACGGGCACGGTCGACACGCCGCTCGATTCCAAGCGTGCCGTTGACCTGGCCACCATCTTCGTGTCCGGCGGTGAAGCGACGACGGGCCAATATTCGCAGACCGCCGCCGGCGGCTCGGTCAATGGCGGCGTCGACATCAACAATCCCGACCAGGAGCGCCGGACCTCCAAGATCGTCAACCTCTTGCAGATCATCGGCGACGACCAGGTGACGCTCAAGGTGACCGTCGCCGAAGTCAGCCGCTCGGTGATGAAGCAGCTCGGCGTCAACATGTTCGGCAGCGGCGAGAGCAACGGCATCAGCTGGATGTCGACAGGCGACAACCCGATGGGGCTCGGCAAGCCCCTCAGCAATTCGGGATTTAACATCGGCTCGTCGTCGCTGCAGGCCTATGTCAACGCCATGGAACAGTCGGGGGTGATGAAGACGCTAGCCGAGCCGACTCTGACGGCAGTTTCGGGCGAGAAAGCCACATTCAAGGTTGGCGGCGAGTACAATATTGTCTCCAGCCAGGCCATTACCGATCCTGACATCACCAAAGGCATTCCTGCGAAGCTGACCTACCAGCTCGACAAGGTCGATTACGGCATCGGACTGGAATTTCAGCCGGTCGTCCTGTCCGCCGGTCGCATCAGCCTGAAGGTCCGGACGGCGGTTTCCGAGCCGACGACCGAAGGCTCCGCCGCATTTTCGACCGGCTCAAAGAACGTTCCCGCCGCGAACATTCTCTCTATTCGCAAGCGTCTCGCCGACACCACTGTCGAGCTCCCTTCGGGCGGCTCGATGATGATCGCAGGCCTTGTCCGCGACGATGTTCGCCAGGCTATCAGCCAGTTCCCTGGCTTGGGCAAGATCCCTGTCCTCGGCACGCTGTTCCGCAGCCGCGATTTTGTGCGCAACGAGAGCGAGCTCATCATCATCATCACGCCCTATCTGACGCGGCCGGTGGCGCGCAACGATCTGGCCAAGCCGGACGACAACTTCAATGCGGCAAGCGACGGCGCCGGCATGTTCCTCGGCCGCGTCAACCGCGTCTACGGCACCATGCAGACCGACAGGCCGGCCGGCCGCTACCACGGCGTCGTAGGCTTCATCTACAAATGAGTGGGAATGCGGATATGTCCAAGTCAGCATCGAAGGTCATGACGGTCCGGACAGCATCCGGTATCGCAAGGATCCGTCGGCAGGTGGTCCCGGCATTGGCGGTCATGCTTGCCGCGTCGCTCGCAGGTTGCGCCAACCGCGACAGCGTAACCGTCGGGTCGATCCCGGACGACTACCGCACGACCCATCCGATCGTCATTGCCGAGAAGAACCAGAAGATCGACCTGCCGGTCGGCGCCGGTGATCGCGGCATGACCGGTGCGCAGCGCGATACGCTGCTCGGTTTTCTCGACCGCTACGACAAGAGCGCCGCGCCGGCGCTGACGATCGCGATGCCGGCCGGGTCCGCCAATGAGCTTGCCGCCCGTGCCGCCGGTCGCGATTTTGCCAGGCTCGCCATGGCAGCAGGCGTCAAGCGCAACCGTATCGTCATGACATCCTATCAGTCGGCGGTGCCGGAGGCGTCAGCGCCGGTGCGCGTCGCCTTCGTCGCGGTGCGGGCCCAGACCGACAAATGCGGGCGTTGGCCCGACGACATGCTGGAGACGTCGGAGAACAAGCACTACGCCGATTTCGGCTGCTCCTATCAGAACAACCTCGCGGCTCAAATCGCCAATCCCAACGATCTGATCGGGCCGCGCAAACAGTCCGACATCGACGCCGAAAATCGCGGCGCGGTGATCGATATCTATCGGAGCAGGGGCATCTCGGACGAGTTCCTCGCCAATTCGGAAGTAACTTACTGAGCTGCGCCGGACGACGAAGAAAGCAGTCACGGAAAGAGCATGACGATGACCAATCTTGCCTACGACACGCCCGCGGAAACCGGCGACCTTTCGCAGCAGGACATCGCCGCCATGCAGGCGCTGCGCCCCGTGCCGCGCATTTCAATCCAGGCCTTCTGCGAGACCGAGGGGGTCGCGAACCCCGTCGAGCGCGCCGGCGAGGATCGCCGGATGGCCAAGGCCCATCTCAAGGTTCATATGGGCGGCATCCCGACCGCGATCGAGTTCTACCAGTCCGCGCCGACACCGAACCTGATCCTGCTGGAATCGCGCAGCGAACCGCAGCAGCTGCTCGAACAGCTCGGCCACCTCTCGGAATATTGTGATCCATCCTCCAAGGTGGTGGTTATCGGCCACTACAACGATGTCGGGCTCTACCGCGAGCTGATCCGTTCGGGCATTTCCGAATATGTCATCGCGCCGGTCTCGATGACAGACATCGTCAGTGTCGTGTCGTCGATCTTCGTCGATCCGGATTCGGAGCCGATCGGCCGCTCGATCGCGTTCATCGGCGCCAAGGGCGGCGTCGGCTCCTCGACCATCGCTCACAATGTCGCTTGGGCGATGTCTTCCCTGTTCAAGTCCGAGGTCGTCATCGCCGATCTTGATCTCGCCTTCGGCACCGCCAACATCAATTTCGATCAGGATCCGGCGCAAGGCATCGCCGAGGCGGTGTTTTCACCGGAGCGGGTCGACGAGGTCTATCTCGACCGTCTGCTTGCGCAATGCGCCGAGCATCTGTCGTTGCTCGCGGCTCCCTCCACGCTCGAGCGCGTCTACGATTTCGAGTCCGAGGCCTTCGCGCAGATCATAGAGACAGCGCAGCGCAGCGCGCCTCTGCTTGTCCTCGATGTCCCGCACGTCTGGAGCGGGTGGACCAAGAGCACGCTGATCAAGGCGGACGAGATCGTCATCACGGCCACGCCAGAGCTCGCAAATCTTCGCAACACCAAGAACATGGTGGACATGCTGAAGCGGCTGCGTCCGAACGATCCGCCGCCGAAGCTGATCATCAACCAGGCAGGCGTGCCGAAACGGCCCGAGATCGCGGCGTCCGATTTCGCCGAACCGCTCGGCATCACGCCGATGGCGGTGATCAACTTCGAACCGCTGCTGTTCGGCAATGCCGCCAACAACGGCCGCATGCTCTCCGAGATGGACGCCAAAAGCCCGGTCGTGACCACCATCAATGAAATAGCGCATGTGCTGACCGGACGCAGCGAAATCAAGACAAGGAAGAAAGCAGGCCTGGGCTCGATCCTCGGCAAGCTCTCGCGCAACAAGAAGTGACGCTGATTTGAGCGGCATCGGGTAGTCGATCATGTTTGGTAAAAGAGGCAAAGACGACGGCGGCCGGGCAACGCCCGAATTCCGTCCGCCGGCATCCGCTCCCGCCGCCGCTCCAACCGGGACGATGACGGCCGAACGACCGGTCGCGCCGCCGTCCGGCACGCCGGCCACGCCGCCGGCGCGCCGGCCCGTCGAGGCGCCGCCTATGGCGCCGGAGCCGCCAAGAAGGGTCCCGCGCGAGCGCTCCGAGACCTATTACGACACCAAAAGCCAGGTGTTTTCGGCACTCATCGACACGATCGACCTGTCGCAGCTCGCCAAGCTCGATCCCGAAAGCGCGCGCGAAGAAATCCGCGACATCGTAAACGACATCATCGCGATCAAGAACTTCGCGATGTCGATTTCCGAGCAGGAAGAGCTGCTCGAGGACATCTGCAACGACGTTCTGGGCTATGGACCGCTGGAGCCGTTGCTTGCCCGCGACGACATAGCCGACATCATGGTCAACGGCTCCAAGAACGTCTACATCGAAGTCAATGGCAAGGTCGAACAGACCGGCGTCCGTTTCCGCGACAACCAGCAGCTGCTCAACATCTGCCAGCGCATCGTCAGCCAGGTCGGCCGCCGCGTCGACGAATCGAGCCCGATCTGCGACGCACGCCTGCCCGACGGCTCGCGCGTCAACGTCATTGCGCCGCCGCTGTCGATCGACGGCACCGCACTCACCATCCGCAAGTTCAAGAAGGACAAGCTGACGCTGGACCAGCTGGTCAAGTTCGGCGCCATCTCGCCGCAAGGCGCGGAAATCCTCAAGATCATAGGCCGCGTCCGCTGCAACATCGTCATCTCGGGCGGCACGGGCTCCGGCAAGACGACGCTGCTCAACTGTCTGACCAACTATATCGACCGCGAGGAGCGCGTCATCACCTGTGAGGATTCGGCGGAACTGCAGCTGCAGCAGCCGCATGTGGTCCGTCTCGAAACCCGGCCGCCCAATCTGGAGGGCGAAGGTGAGGTGACCATGCGCGACCTGGTCAAGAACTGCCTGCGCATGCGGCCGGAGCGGATCATCGTCGGCGAAGTGCGCGGACCGGAGGTGTTCGACCTGCTGCAGGCGATGAATACCGGTCACGACGGCTCGATGGGGACGATCCACTCGAACAGCCCGCGCGAATGCCTCAATCGTATCGAATCGATGATCGCCATGGGCGGCTATTCCCTGCCGCAGCGGACGGTGCGTGAGATCGTCGTCGGCTCGATCGACGTGATCATCCAGGCGGCTCGCCTGCGCGATGGCTCACGCCGCATCACCCACATCACCGAGGTGGTCGGCATGGAAGGCGATGTCATCATCACCCAGGATCTTGTGCTCTACAACATCAAGGGTGAAGACGCCGGCGGCCGGCTGGTCGGCGAGCATGTGTCGACAGGAATCGGCCGCCCGCATTTCTGGGACCGCGCCCGCTACTATGGCGAGGAGCAGCGCCTCGCCAATGCGCTCGAGGCGATGGAGAAACGCGCTGACTGATGCATCTGGAGGTTGGAAGCAATTCCAGGAAAGGTGTGATGCGGTCGGGTTCGGTGACTTCGCCGTAACTTTCCGTCCGCAATTGCGTCAAGGCAAAGAGACAGGACGGTTCGCCGTTTCCTTGGAACGGCGAAATGCCCTAGGGACCCCGGTCGATGTTCGGAATTGACACCACCGTACTGGCTTTCATCGTGCTTGCCGGCTTCAGCGCCGGCGCGGTGGCCTATGCTTTCCTGTTCACGCGCATCGACAACGAGAAGCAGGCCGGCAAACGGCTTCAGACCATCAAGACAGCCGAGACGGACCGGTCGGTGGTGAAAGCGACGCGCGACCGCGCCGCGGAGGCGGTCAAGCGGCGAAAAAATGTTCAGGACACGCTGAAGCAGCTCGACGAGAAGCAGAAGGCCAATGATCGCAACGTCAAGAAACCGCCGCTGAAGGTTCAGATCCGCCAAGCCGGCATGCAGGTTCCGATCGAGCGTTTCTATATCTATTCCGCTGTCTGCGGGATCATCCTGACGGCCGTTCTCTTTTTCCTCGGCGCGCCTCTATGGGCGCTGCCCGGTGCCCTGCTGGTGGGCGGCCTCGGCCTGCCGCGCTGGTTCGTGTCGTTTCGCCGCACACGTCGCACCAAGGCCTTCCTGGAAGAATTTCCGAACGCGCTCGACATCATCGTGCGCGCGGTCAAGTCCGGCCTGCCGCTCAACGATGCGATCCGCCTGATCGCCAACGAATCGCCCGAACCGGTCCGGTCCGAGTTCCGCCGCATTGTCGATTCCCAGCAGATGGGCATGTCGGTGCCCGACGCCGCCATGCGCATGCCCGAGACGATGCCGTGCAGCGAAGCCGGCTTCTTCGGCATCGTCATCCAGATTCAGTCGCAGGCCGGCGGCAACCTGTCCGAGGCGCTGGGCAACCTTTCGCGCGTCCTGCGCGACCGCAAGAAGATGAAGGCCAAGGTCCAGGCGCTGTCGATGGAAGCCAAGGCATCGGCCGTCATCATCGGCGCCTTGCCCTTCGTCGTCGCCTTCCTCGTCTATCTGTCGAGCCCGAACTACATCATGCCGCTGTTCACCACCAACGTCGGCAACCTGATCCTCGGCTGCTCGGGTGTGTGGATGTCGATCGGCATCCTGGTGATGCGCAAGATGATGAACTTCGAAGTGTAGGGGCGCGGATCCGGTGACAGAGCAGGTCGTCAAAACACTCACCGACCCTTCTTTCCTGATCGCGATGCTGGTCGGCATCGCCGTGTTCGCGACCGTCTTCACGCTCATGCCGGCGTTCGGCGGCACGTCGCTCAAGTCGCGTATGAAAAGCGTGGCGCTCGAACGCGACAAAATGCGCGCCGAGCAGCGTGCGCGGCTGGCCAACGAGGCCGACCGCCGCCGCAAGGGCCTGCGCGAGGAACAGTCGATCGGCATGCGCAACATCGTCGACCGCCTGGATCTCAGGCGGGCGCTTGCCGATGAAAGCACGATCCAGAAGCTCAAGGTCGCGGGCTTCCGCGGCCAGAACCCGCTGACGCGCTTCCTCTTTTTCCGCCTGGTCCTGCCATTCGTCGGTTTTGCCTTGGCGGCCATCTATCTGTTCATGCTCGGCGGCCTGCCGCAGCAGCCGGCCTTCATCAAGCTGTTCGTCTGTGTCGTTGTCGCCTATGGCGGCTTCTATGCGCCGATCCTCTACGTCAACAACCGCGCGACCAAGCGCAAGCAGTCGATCCAGCTGGCGTGGCCGGATGCGCTCGACCTGATGCTGATCTGCGTGGAATCCGGCATGTCGGTGGAAGCGGCCCTGCGCAGGGTTGCCGACGAGATCGGCACGCAGTCGGTTGCGCTTGCCGAGGAATTCGTGCTCACCAATGCGGAGCTGTCCTATCTGCAGGACCGCAAGAACGCTTATGAGAACCTGGCAAGCCGCACCGGCCTGGAATCGGTGAAGTCGGTGTCCCAGGCCCTGGTCCAGGCCGAACGCTACGGCACGCCGGTGGCGCACGCGCTACGCGTGCTCGCCTCGGAAAGCCGCGACATGCGCATGAACGCCGCCGAGAAGAAGGCCGCGGCACTTCCGCCGAAGCTTACCGTGCCGATGATCCTGTTCTTCCTGCCGGTTCTGTTCGCCATCATTCTGGGACCGGCCGGCATCCAGGTCAGCCAGCGCGGCATCTTCGGCGACCAGCACAGCTCCTCGAGCCAGTAAAGCAATTCCAGGAAAAGTGTTGAGCGGTTTTCCGTCCGGAATTGCGTAAAAACAAAGAGATAGGGCCGTTCGCTTCAAATCAAAAAAGCCGCGCGGGATCCGCGCGGCTTTTTTGATTTCAACGGTGGTCGATTGGCAATGCCGTCCGCGGTCAGTTCGTGGCGACCTTCGCCTTGTTCTTGTCCTGATCCTTCAATTGGCTCCAGGCGTTCTGCTGGGCAAGCATCTGGCGCAGATAGGCGACGTTGGCCTGCGCCTGTTCGGGCGACAGTTCCTGCGAGGCGATCTTCTCGGCTTCGTCGAAGCGGCCCTGCAGGCCGACGACCAGCGCGAGGTTCTGCCGCACCCTGCTGTCGGCGCCGGGCTGCTGCGCGGCCGAGCGCATATAGGTTTCTGCCGTGCGCAGGTCGCCTTCGAGCACATAGGACATGCCGAGATTGGACAGCACCGAAGGCTCGTTCGGCTTCAGTTCCAGCGCCTTGCGATAGTCTTGCCGCGCTTCGTCTTTCTGTCCCATCTGGTCGAGAATGGCGGCTTCCGCCGACACCAGCTTCCAGTCCGGATATTCGGGCGTCTGCGCGCGCCGCACGGCATCGAGGGCCGGTTCGAACTGGCCGTTGGCGGCGAGCGCCTTGCCATAGGCCGCAAGCACCTCGCGATCCTTGGGATAGGCGATCGCCAGCTTGCGCATCACCGCCAGCGACTGGTCGGCATCGCCATCCATCTGCAGCGCCGCCGCGAAATTCATCGCGATGCGCTTGTCGCCCGGATTGCGGGCATAGGACTGGCCGAGCCTGGACGTGGCGGTACGCAATTCGCCGGACGACATCGTTTCCAGCGGCCTGTTGTCGGAGCGGGAGATGGAGCCCGTGGTGAACTTGCTGGTGCTGCCGCAACCCGCCACGCTGGTCGCCAGCGCCGCCATGAAAGCCGTGGTGATCAGACGCTTGGCTGTAAGGTTCAACGCTTCGGTCGGCATCGCCCGGTCTCCATTCCTGTGCGGCCATTGGCTGGCCGTCTTCCCTCCGGCAGAAATATTCTGTTAACCCTAACGGACCGTTAAGAAGCGCCGACTCGGACGGTTCGGCCGGAGATCATAGCATGCCTGTCGAACTCGTTGAGCAGAAGCCGGAAGCCGCCTTGCCTGTCTATCTGGTGGCGAAGGACGCCCTTGAAGCCGCGGCACTGCCGCCCTCCGCCATCGCCTGGGCAAGGGCCAACGGTTTTTCTGGCGAAGCAGGGCGCACGCTGGTCTTGCCGGGCGAGGGTGGCGGCCTTGCCGGCGCGTTGTTCGGCACAGGCGATGGCGAGAGCGTTCTTGCCCTCGGCGCGCTCGCAAGGGCGTTGCCGGAAGGCGACTGGCATTTCGCGTCGCGCCCGGCGCAACCCGATCTCGCGGCGCTCGCGCTTGTCCTCGGCGGCTATATCTTTACTCGCTACGGCAAGAAGCCCGGCAAGGCTTTGCGCTTCGCGCTTCCGGAGGGCGCCGACGCGGCGCATGTCCGCCGTGTCGCCGACAGCGTGTTCCTGACACGCGACCTCGTCAACACGCCGACCAGCGACCTCGGTCCGGTCGAATTGGAAGAAGCCGCCCGAAAACTGGCGACCGCCCATGGCGCCGATATCTCGGTGATCCATGGCGACGATCTCCTGATGCGGAATTTCCCGATGATCCACGCCGTCGGCCGGGCCTCGACCGGCGCGCCGCGGCTGATCGACATAACTTGGGGACCGGGCGACGCGCCGAAGGTGACGCTGGTCGGCAAGGGCGTCTGCTTCGACACCGGCGGCCTCGACATCAAGCCGTCGTCGGGCATGCTTTTGATGAAGAAGGATATGGGGGGCGCCGCCAACGTGCTCGGTCTCGCCGCCATGATCATGGCGGCGAGACTGAATGTCCGGCTGCGCGTGCTGATCCCCGCCGTCGAGAATTCGATCGCCGGCAATGCCTTCCGGCCCGGCGACGTGCTCAGGAGCCGCAAGGGCATCACGGTCGAGATCGGCAACACGGACGCCGAAGGCAGGCTGATCCTGGCCGACGCGCTGGCGCTGGCCGACGAGGAGCAGCCCGCTTTGCTGGTCGACATGGCGACGCTGACCGGAGCCGCCCGCGTCGCGCTGGGGCCCGATCTGCCGCCTTTCTACACCAACGACGAGACGCTTGCCTCCGACCTGGCCGCGGCGTCGGTCGCGGTCGAGGATCCACTGTGGCGCATGCCTTTGTGGCGCCCCTATGATGCAAAGCTTTCCTCGAAGATCGCTGACATCAACAATGTGACGACGGACGGCTTTGCCGGATCGATCACCGCCGCGCTTTTCCTCAAGCGCTTTGTCGAGAAGACTCACAGCTGGGCGCATTTCGACATCTTCGCCTGGAACCCGGCCGACCGACCCTACGGCCTGACCGGCGGCGAAGCGCAAGGCATTCGCGCGCTGGAGCGGATAATTACGCAGCGATTTGCCTAGGCCGGAAGACCAAGGTGGCAGATCGTCACTGAAACGGAACCGAAACAATTTGCCGGCATGCTTGGGCGATGTCGATCTCGATGCGCCCGAGCCAGGCCTTGCGACTGTGGCAGCAGGTGATGCTGGCCCAGGTGCGCGACGGCGAGCCCGATCTCACCATGCGCCAGACGGCTATCCTGTTCACCATCTATCTCGATCCGCCGCCCCATACGGTGCGCGGGCTGGCCGCCAAGCTCAACGTCACCAAGCCGGTCATCACCCGGGCGCTGGACACGATGGGCGCGCTGAAGCTGGTCTCGCGCCACCGCGACGAGCTCGACAAGCGCAACGTGCTGATCCGGCGCACGGTGGAAGGCGCGCTCTTTGTCGAGCGCTTCGGCGATGGTATCGTCGCCAGGGCGCACGAACTGCCCATCTGACCTCATTGCCCTTATCTGATATGACTGGATTATCGATTTGACCGCCAGGGATGCCCGCCTTCATGCCTTCCGCTCCGACCTTGCCGATGCGAGGCTGAAGGGCGAGGTCGCGGCCGACCGTTTCGTCACCGGCCGCCCGGCGCGGATCACGGCCGCTGTCGCCGACCTGCGCAAGGCGCCGCGCCCCGACGCGGGCGTCAACACGCAGGCGCTGTTCGGCGACGTCGTGCTCGTTTTCGAGGACGCGGAAGGCTGGGCCTGGGTGCAGGCCGAGCGCGACGGTTATGTCGGCTATGTGGCCGACAATCTGATTGGCGCACGCGAACATGCGCCCACGCATGTCGTCTCCGTGCCGCGCACCTTCCTCTATCCAGGCCCCGATTTGCGCTTCCCGATCAGCGGGCAGCTGTCGATGGGATCGACCGTGACGGTGACCGGTTCGGCCGAAACGCGCGGCACGCATTATGCGCTGCTGCCCTCCGGCCAGGCGATCGTCGCCCACCATCTGCGGCCGATCGCCGAGCTGGCCGAGGATTACGTCACGGTCGCCGAAAGCTTCCTCGGCACGCCTTATCTCTGGGGTGGTGCCTCCGGCTTCGGCATCGACTGCTCCGGCCTCGTGCAGTTGGCGATGCGCATGACGGGCAAGGATGTCCTGCGCGACTCCGATATGCAGGCGGCGTCGATCGGCACGCCGTTTGAGCCGGGTCCGGACTATTCAGGTCTCCGGCGCGGCGATCTCGTCTTCTGGAAAGGCCATGTCGCGATCATGACCGACGAAAGAGACATGATCCACGCCAACGGCCACACCATGCTCGTCTCGCGCGAGGGCCTTAAAGAGGCTGTCGACCGCATCGGCTATCTTTATGGCGGTCCGACTGGGTTTCGGAGGCCGTAGCGCCAGCCTCCCCTTCTCCCCTTGTGGGAGAAGGTGGATCGGCGCGCAGCGCCGAGACGGATGAGGGGTGCTGGACGGATCGCTACGTTGAAGAGCTAAGCGTCTTTAGCACCTTTATCTAGTCAGGTCTCGTTTCTTCCAGCACCCCTCATCCGTCTTGCCGCTACGCGGCAATCCACCTTCCCCCACAAGGGGGGAAGGAAGAATCGCGCTGATCCCCTTTTGTTCCGATTTTCCTTGGCGATTGCTTGCCGCCGCGCTACCTCTTGCGCGTGACCGAGCAGCCGCGCCTTGCCGAACAGAATGCCGCCGTCCTGCTGCCTGAGCCATTCGTCAAATGGTTCGGCGAAAAGGGCTGGTCGCCGCGCGTCCATCAGCTCAAGCTGCTGGCGAAGGCTCAAAGCGGCCAGTCGGTGCTGCTGATCGCGCCGACCGGCGCCGGCAAGACGCTGGCCGGCTTTCTGCCGTCGCTGACCGAGTTGGCCAACCGTCCCAAGCGAAGGCCGGGCGAAGCCCGCCGCGGCATCCACACGCTCTACATCTCGCCGCTGAAAGCGCTGGCCGTCGACATCGAGCGCAATCTCGGCAAGCCGGTCCAGGAGATCGGCTTGCCTGTCACCATCGAGACGCGCACCGGCGACACGCCTTCGCACAAGCGCCAGCGGCAGAAACTGGCGCCGCCCGACATATTGCTCACCACGCCCGAGCAACTCGCGCTGCTGATCGCTTCAAACGACGCAAAGCGCTTCTTCGCGGATTTGCGTTATGTTGTGCTCGACGAATTGCATTCGCTTGTCACCTCGAAGCGCGGCCATCTGCTGGCGCTCGGCCTTGCGCGCTTGCGCGCCTTTGTGCCCGGGTTGCAAACCATAGGCCTGTCGGCGACCGTGGCCGAGCCGGACGAGTTGCGGCGCTGGCTGGTAAGCCAGGCTTCTCCAGGCGCCATGTCCGAGCTCATCGTCGTCACCGGCGGCGCGAAGCCCGAGATATCGATCCTCGACTCGGAAGAGCGGGTGCCCTGGGCCGGTCACTCCGCCCGCTACGCCACGCCTGAGATCTACCGCGAGATCAAGCGGCACAAGACCACGCTGCTGTTCGTCAACACGCGCAGCCAGGCCGAGCTGCTGTTCCAGGAACTATGGCGCGTCAATGAAGACACGCTGCCGATCGCGCTTCATCACGGATCGCTGGATGTCGCCCAGCGCCGCCGCGTCGAGAAGGCCATGGGCGAAAACGCCTTGCGCGCCATCGTCGCTACCTCGACGCTGGATCTCGGCATCGACTGGGGCGATGTGGATCTGGTCGTGCATGTCGGCGCACCGAAAGGCGCCAGCCGGCTCGCGCAGCGCATCGGCCGTGCCAACCATCGTATGGACGAGCCCTCAAAGGCGATTCTCATCCCGGCCAACCGCTTCGAAGTGCTGGAATGCCGGGCGGCGCTCGATGCCAACTATCTCGGCGCCCAGGACACGCCGCCGCTTGTCAATGGCGGGCTGGACGTCTTGGCTCAACACGTGCTGGGCTGCGCCTGCGGGGCGCCGTTCCATGCCGACACGCTGTTCGATGAAGTAAGGACGGCCGCGCCTTACGCCAGCCTGGACAGGCCGACATTCGACCGGGTCATCGACTTCGTCGCCACCGGCGGCTACGCGCTGAGAAATTACGAGCGCTATGCCCGCATCCGACAGACCAAGGAAGGCTTGTGGCGGGTTTCAAATCCGGCCGTCGCCCAGCAATACAGGCTGAATGTCGGCACCATCATCGAAGTGCCGGCGCTCAATGTGCGTTACGTCCAGGCCGGCAGCAGAGGGGCGGCCTCGCGCGGCGGCAGGGTGCTGGGAAAGATCGAGGAAGCGTTTCTGGAGACTTTGACCCACGGCGACACCTTCATGTTCGGTGGCAAGATCCTGCGCTTCGAAGGCATTCGCGAGAACGAGTGCTTCGTCTCGAACGCACCGGGCAGTGACGCGAAGGTGCCCTATTATGGCGGCGGCAAATTCCCGCTTTCGACCTATCTCGCCGAGCAGGTGCGGGCCATGCTCGACGACCCGCAACGCTGGAAGAAACTGCCTGAGCAGGTCGCTGACTGGTTAAGATTTCAGGCGGACAAGTCCGTTTTGCCGAAACGCGACGACCTGTTGATCGAGACTTTTCCACGCGGCAACCGCTACTACCTCGTAGCCTATCCGTTTGAGGGCAGGCTCGCGCATCAGACACTCGGCATGCTGCTCACGCGTCGCCTTGACCGGGCGGGCGCCAA
This sequence comes from Mesorhizobium sp. B2-8-9, assembly GCF_006439475.1. Classification (NCBI taxonomy): domain Bacteria; kingdom Pseudomonadati; phylum Pseudomonadota; class Alphaproteobacteria; order Hyphomicrobiales; family Phyllobacteriaceae; genus Mesorhizobium; species Mesorhizobium sp. B2-8-9. The sequence continues at coordinate 49,957 of NZ_VFTQ01000025.1, forward strand.
GCCGGTCGGCTTCGTCGCTACCGATTATGCGCTGGCCATCTGGTCGCTAGCCGACATGGGCTGGATGTTCAAGAACAGAAAACCGTCGCTGGCCACGCTATTCGATCAGGACATGCTGGGCGATGATCTCGAAGCCTGGTTCGCCGACAGCTGGCTGCTGAAGCGCACCTTCCGCAACTGCGCGCTGATTTCCGGATTGATCGAGAAGCGCCACCCAGGCAAGGAAAAAAGCGGCCGCCAGGTCACCGTGTCGACAGACCTGATCTATGACGTGTTGCGCAGCCATGAACCCGACCATATTCTGCTGCAGGCCACCCGTACGGATGCCGCGACCGGGTTGCTCGATGTCAGCAGACTTGCCGAGATGCTCTCGCGCATCCGCGGTCGAATCATGCATAAGAACCTTGAGCAGATATCGCCGTTGGCCGTGCCGATCATGCTTGAAATCGGCAAGATGCCGGTGAATGGCGAGGCAGACGAGACGCTGCTGATGGATGCCGCCACGCTCGTCGAAGAGGCCATGGGGCCGGAGATGGCGGACTGAAAGAAGGCCTAAGAGGGGATGAATTTTTCGCTGTCGCGCGCAACGCTGATCGCCGAGGCCGACCCTGTCGGCATCGCCGGCGAGCGCGCGGTCTGCGACCGGCGCGGCGTGCTCTATTTCCCCGATCTGCGGCTGCTCGCGGTCTCCGATCTGCATCTCGAAAAAGGCTCTTCTTTCGCCAGGCGCGGCGCGCTGATCCCGCCTTACGACACCGGGGCCACCCTGCTGCGGCTTCAGGCGGTGATCGCCGACTATCAGCCGCGCATCGTCGTCAGCCTGGGCGATTCCTTCCATGACGGCGGCGGTGCCGAGCGCATGCATCTGAGTTTCCGCGAAAGGCTGGAGGCGATGATGGCCGGCCGCGACTGGTTCTGGGTCGCCGGCAACCACGACCCGGATGCGCCAGCCGACCTGCCGGGCGAGACCATGCGGGAACTCGCCATCGGCTCGCTGCTCTTCCGTCACGAGCCGTCGAAGGTCCGGGTGGAGGGCGAGATATCAGGCCACCTCCATCCATGCGCGCGCATCGTTCAGCGCGGGCGCTCGGTCAGGCGGCGCTGCTTTGCCGGCGATGGCGGCCGCATGATCATGCCGGCCTTCGGCGCCTATACCGGCTCGCTCAACGTTCTCGACCGCGCCTATGCCGGCCTGTTCCGGCTGGAGACGCTAATGGCCTATATGCTGGGCGCCGAACGCATTTTTGCTATCTCCGGCTCGATGCTCAGACCGGGCTGAAGCTTACTCCCTGCCATAATAGAGGGTGACCGTATGCTTCGCCTCGGCGAAGAACAGCCAGCGCTCGACCAGCATGCCGGCGAACTGCGCGACGGCTGCAAGCATGGATGCAATTGCGCTTAAGGGCCTTGGCAGGAAGTACGCGATCGCCAGCAGAATGGCTGGCACCGCGAATGCCAGCACCTGCGTGATCAGCCGCAACTTGGCGCTATGCTTGCGCGCGATGCGGAATCCCATTTCCTTCAGCAGATAGTTCTCTTCCGTGTGCGGCCACTCGATGGAACGCACCGTGCCGCCGGCAAGGCCGGTCGCTGTGTTGGCGGTGGTCGGGATTTCCAGCCGGTCATTGTAGCGCCAAGTCGCAAGCTTCCAGCCCCAGCCGGCGAGCGTGGCAAGCAGAGCCCAGATCGGCATCGCCGTTGAACCCAGCTTGAACCCCTGGAGCAAGGCGTTGGCGAGAACGCTTCCGGTCATCACCGCGAAGATGAGATAGGCCGGCAAAGTATAGCGACTGTGCCACTGCGCGATCGGCTTCAACGAAGCATAGATCATGGCGGTCGTGCAGATTGTCACGACCGCGCCTGCCGCCGCCAGCAGGCCGGCGATCGCTACCCAGCCGCCGCTCCTGCCGAGCAACACCCAGCCGATGCCGAACAGGCCGGCCGGAATCAAGGTGGCGACCGAGGCCACGCCTTCGCGCGACAGCCACGAGCTGCGCCATTGCGAGAAAGCGCGCCAGGCTCGCTCAGGGCGGCCAAGATGGCCGGTCGAGGACAACAGGCCGGCCGCGATCAGGCCGAGCGCCAGCCCCATGCCGACAAGGCCAAGCCAGAAATCGGCCGGGATCACGCCAAATCCGCCAAGCAGGCCGAGCAGTGCCAGCAGGCCGTAGCCGGCGCCGGTGGCAGTGGTGAAGAAGACGACCGAGAAGGCGGGATGCATGATCAGTTCGAAAGCATGCGGTCGACCCAGCCGAGGAAGCCGCCCTCGGCCCGGATCGGCTCCAGCGCCGGCGCGTCCACCTTCGCCGGGCGTTGGCTGCGGGCGCGCGGCGGCAGATATCTGTTGGTCGGCTGGTAGCCGAGCTCCGGCATCAGCGCGACGCCGCCACGCTCCTCGACAAGCTGCGAAATCGCCGAGGCCGGATCGCCGAAATCGCCGAAATGCCGGGCGCTGGTCGGGCAGGCGGCGACACAGGCGGGCACCCGGTCCTCCTCAGCCAGATTGTCGTTGTAGATCCGGTCGACGCACAGCGTGCATTTCTTCATCACGCCGACATCGGTGTCGAATTCACGCGCGCCGTAAGGACAGGCCCAACTGCACAATTTGCAGCCAATGCACTTGTCCTCGTCGACCAGCACGATGCCGTCCGAGGCGCGCTTGTAGGAGGCGCCGGTCGGGCAGACGGTGACGCAGGCCGGCTGCTCGCAATGCAGGCAGGAGCGCGGGAAGTTCACCGTGCGGCCGCCTTGTTCCGTCGTGTGCTCATAACTATGCACCCGGTTGAACCAGACGCCGTCGACATGCCCGCCATAGGGATCGATGTCGGTCAGCGGCGCCATGTGGCCGCCAGTGTTCCACTCCTTGCAGGCGGTGACGCAGGCCTGGCAGCCGACGCAGGTGTCGAGGTCGATGACGAGGCCGAGTTTTTTCTCGGTTCGAGCGGGAAGACAGGTCATTCGGCGGCTTCCCTCTTCATGCGGAATTCCGCGCCGAAGCGAAGCACGTCCGGCGAAGGCTCGAAATGCGGCGGCTGGGCGAAACGCTCGAATTGCGGCTCCGTCAAGCCGGCTTCTTGCGCCGCGCATTTGACGATCCGCACGCGCACGTCAAACCACGCGGCCTGTCCGGTGACCGGATCGGAATTCGAATAGCGCTTGCCGTTGGCATCGGCCGCCGTCTGGTCGCCGATGATATGGTTGAGCAGGAATCCGCGATTGCTCTCCGCCGCATCGTCCTTCAGGCCCCAGCTGCCGCGCCGCTTGCCGATCGCGTTCCAGGTCCACACCGTATCCGGGTTCACGCCGTCGATCAGCTTAATCTGGCCTTTCACCCTTCCGTTGGCGCTTTCGATCCACACCCAGTCGTCGTCGGAAAGGCCAAGCTCGGTGGCGGTCTGCCTATGCACGAACAGCCGGTTCTGGCTGGTGATCTGCCGCAGCCACGCATTTTGCGAGCCCCAGGAATGGTACATGTGCATCGGCCGCTGCGTCAGCGCATGCAGCGGATATTTTTGCAGGTCGACGGTACTGTCCTCGAAGGGCGCGTACCAGAAGGGCAGCGGGTCCATATAGGCCTCGATGCGGCCGCGCTCGGCGTCCGGCGGCTGCACCTCGCCATGGCCGCGCCCGGCAAGCCTGAACCGCTGCATCGGCTCCGAGTAGAGCTGGAAGACGATAGGCTCGGCCTTGGAAATGAAACCCATCTCGACCGCGAAATCGAGATAAGCGCGGTTGCCCATCTTGTAATAGCGCTGGTCGTCGGAAAAATCGTGGTGCCAGAAGCCGCCATTGTCGATGTACCGCTGCAGCTGGTCGGGGTTGACATCGCCCCTGCCGATCGAGTCGCCATTCTCGCCACGCCAGCCGGCTAAAGGGCCGATGCCGGGGGTGCGTTCGTGATTGACGATATAATCGGCATAGTCGCGGTATTTCGCCGAACCGTCCTCGTCGACGAAGCCGGGCAGGCCAAGCCGCGCGCCGAGCTCGATCAGCACCGACTGGAACGGCCGCACGTCGCGGTCCGGTTGCACCACGGGATGGCGGATGGCGTCGCCCGGACCGTCCGCATGGCTGATCGGCCGGTCGAGCAGGCTGATGCAGTCATGCCGCTCGAGATAGGTGGTGTCTGGCAGCACCAGGTCGGCGAACGCCACCGTCTCGGAATAATAGGCGTCGGAATAGATGATGAAGGGGATCTTGTAGGCGCCCGCCTCGTCCTTGTCGGTCAGCATACGAACGGTCTCGACCGTATTCATCGACGAGTTCCACGCCATGTTCGACATGTACATCATCAGTGTGTCGATCGGATAAGGATCGCCGGCCCAGGCATTGCGGATGACCGAGTGCATCAGCCCGTGCGCGGCCAGGGGTGCTTCCCAGGAATAGGCCTTGTCTATGCGGGTGGGCCGGCCGGCCTCGTCGACGAGAAGATCGTCCGGGCCGCAGACGAAGCCGAGCGGCATGCCGTCCAGCGGCGTCATCGGCCGAACGTTTTTTCCGCATGGCTTCGGCTCCGGCGGCGCCGGGCGCGGGTAGGGCGGCTTGAAGCGGAAACCGCCTGGAACATCGACGGTGCCCAGCAGAACCTGCAGCAGATGGATGGCGCGGCAGGTGTGAAAGCCGTTGGAATGGGCCGAGATGCCGCGCATGGCATGCATCGAGACGGGGCGGCCCCTGATCGTCTCGTGTCGCCGGCCTGCCCAATCGGTCCAGGCGACCGGCAGCTCGATCGTCTGCTCGAAGGCGACATGCGCCAGTTCCGCCGCGATGCGCCTGATCGTGTCGGCATCGACACCACAGCGCTCCGCTACCGCGTCCGGCGAATAGGTCTCGTCAAGATAGCGTTCGGCGATGAGCTGGAAGACAGGCACACAGCGCTGTTCGCCGATCTGATAGCTGCCGGTCAGCGCCGGTTTTGCTTCGGGGTCGGTTGCGTTGACCGGTTGCTTGGCCACTCTGTCCCAAGCAAGCGGGTTGCCGTCGCCGTCTCGCACGAACAGGCCGTCGTCGGCGGTCCCCGGTTCCTGCACGACCAGCACGGGCGCGTTGGTGTAGCGCAGCAGATAGTCGAGATCGACGCGTCCGGCCTTGAGCAGTTCGTGGACGAGCGCCAGCACGAACAGGCCGTCGGTGCCGGGGCGAATGCCGATCCAGTCGTCGGCGATGGCATTGTAGCCGGTGCGGCAGGGATTGATCGAAACCACCTTGGCCCCGCGTGCCTTGAGCTTGCCTAGGCCGATCTTGATCGGGTTGGAATCGTGGTCTTCGGCGACGCCGAACAGCATGAAGTATCTGGTGTTGTCCCAGTCGGGCTCGCCGAATTCCCAGAACGAGCCCCCGATCGTATAGAGGCCGCCGGCCGCCATGTTGACCGAACAGAAGCCGCCATGGGCGGCGAAGTTGGGTGTGCCGAATTTTGACGCCCACCAGCCGGTCAGCGATTGCGACTGGTCGCGCCCGGTGAAGAAGGCAAGCTTCCTCGGGTCGGTGCGCCGGATCGCCGACAGCCTCTCGGTGGCGATGGTCAGCGCTTCCTCCCACTCGATCTCGCGGAATTCGCCGGAGCCGCGCGGACCTGTGCGCAGCAACGGCTTCTTCAGCCGCGCCGGGCTGTAATGCTGCATGATGCCGGCGCTGCCCTTGCCGCAGATCACGCCGCGGTTCACCGGATGGTCCTTGTTGCCGTTGATGTAGCGCACCTTGCCGTCCTTGATGTGGACGTCGATGCCGCAGCGGCAGGCGCACATGTAGCAGGTGGTCTTGGCGATGCGGTCGGAGATTTCGGGCGAGGTCTCGACGCCATCGCCCTCGTTTGGTGCTCGGCTGTCCGCCAGCGGCCGCTGCGAGGGTGCGGAATTGGCGCCGCGCGGCGCGCCGGGGTTCATGATCCGCGAACGCTCTTGCCGGTCGCCATCTTGGCCTTCGTCTTGGGACCCGGGCCGCGCATATAGTGGAGCTCGGGATGATAGCGCTCGCCGGCGAGCTGCCGCTTCAGCCGGCGGTTCCAATGCGCGAACAAGGATTTGAAACGCTCGATCATTTCAACCGTTGACGGAAATGCAGCTAATTTTTCCAACTTCCGATAAAAACTTAGAACAAAGCTATTGATGCGTCTAACAAGCAGCTCTTGTAATTCCGATCGATTTTGCTTCTTAGTTAGCCCATGACACTCGATCAGTTGCGCATCTTCGTCGCTGTCGCCGAGCACGGCCATATGACCAAGGCTGCCGAGCGGCTCGGCATCTCGCAGTCGGCGGCGTCGGCTGCCATTCGCGCGCTCGAAAGCCAGCACGGCGTGCGCCTGTTCAACCGGGTCGGCCGCAACATCGAGCTGGCCCAGACCGGCCACCGCTTCCTGCCGGAGGCGAAGGCGGTTCTGGATCGCGCCGTGGCGGCCCGTGGCGTGCTGGAGGATGTCTCGCAGACCGTCGCCGGCAGCCTGTCGATCGCGGCCAGTCAGACCATCGCCAGCTACTGGTTGCCGCGCCGCCTGGCGTCCTTCCACGAGGCCTATCCTGCCGTGAAGCTCAGCGTGACAATCGGCAACACCAGGCAGGTCGAGACCAATGTGCTGGACGGCAGGGCCGATTTCGGCCTGGTCGAGGGCCGCACCGAGTCCGACATCCTGCGCCGCGCCACGGTCGACGAAGACCGTCCGATGCTAGTGGTGGCGCGCTCGCATCCCGAAATTCCGACGACGCGGGCGGGGAACCTCGACATCAGGGCGCTGCGCTGGATCATCCGGGAAGGCGGGTCGGGCACGCGCGAGGCGCTGGAGGATTTCGCGCTTAGCCAGGGAGTCCCGCCGGCCGAGTTGCAGATTTTCCTCGTCCTGCCCAGCAATGAGGCCGTGCGTCAGGCGGTCGAGGCCGGCGCAGGGGCGACAATCATCTCGGAACTGGTGGTCGCGCGCTCTTTGGCGGAGGGCAGCCTCAGGGCCGTGCCGGTCGAATTGCCGAAGCGCGATTTCGCCATGATCACGCATCGCGACCGCCAGGCGAGCCTCGCGCAGATGGCGCTGAAGGCGCATCTGGGTGGAAGGGCCAGCTGAGCCCAGGCGGCATCCGAACTGTATCATTTGGATGCTGATCATTGCGAGCGCTCGCGACTAGCCGAAAGCCTCCGAACTTCGTCATCCACGGGCGGAGCGACGCGAAGCGGAGCGTAGACCCGAGGATCCATTCCGTGACCTTCGACGTGGAATGCAGCGGAGCAGAATTCTGCACCGGAGCAACGCTTCAAACTCACGGAATGGATCCTCGGGTCTGCGCCGCGTCGCTTCGCTCCTTGCTCCGCCCGTGGATGACTACGTCACGGGCGTTTCGACCAACCTTCCGGGCATGCCGTCGCTACCCGATGGACAACCCCCGCAGCTACGTTGCGGCAAAACGCTCACGCGTATTTGCGCTGTGCGTCGAGCGCGAGGCCCAGGCCGACCGAGCCGAACATATCGCCTTCGATGACCGCGGCCTGCGGCACCAGCGCCAGGATCTGCCGTTTCGCCAGCGGGATGGCGGTCGAACCGCCGGTGAGGAACACGGCGGTGATGGCCGAAGCAGGGATGCCGGCGTCGGCGATCGTGTGTTTGACCGTCGCGGCCACGCGTTCGATATCGCTCGCGATGGTCTCCTCGAGGCCGGCGCGCGTGATCTCGGCCGCGAAGCGCGCGCCGGGTAGCGACACCCTCACTTCGGCCGAGGGCTGGTCCGTGAGCGCGATCTTGGCCCTCTCGACTAGGCCCGCCATCGCATGGCCGTAGCGATGCTCGACGACGTGGATGAAGCGGTCGACGAGGTCGGCCCGCTCGGCCTCGTAGCGGATCTGTCGCAGGTCGTTCATCGCCTTGGCGGTGTAGACGAGGTTGATGCGCTGCCAGGTCGCCAGATCGATAAAATAGGCCGCGGGCAGGTTCCGCTTGTGGTCCTTGGTCCGCGTCAGATAGCCGAGCTCGGGCATGACATGGGCGATGCTGAGCAGCCGGTCGAAATCGGTGCCGCCGATATGGATGCCCCGGTTGGCTAATATGTCGGCCTTGCGGTCGGTCGAGCGGGCGCGCTCCGGCGAGACTCGTACGATCGAGAAATCGGAGGTGCCGCCGCCCATGTCGACGATCAGCGCCAGCTCCTCGCGGGAAACCTTTTGCTCGTAATCGAGCGCCGCCGCGATCGGCTCGAACTGGAAGGCGATGTGCTTGAAGCCCTGCGCGCGGGCGGCCTTTTCAAGTTCGCCTTGCGCCTTCGCATCGGCAGCCGCGTCGTCGTCGACGAATTGCACGGGCCTGCCCAGCACGACGTTGTCGACCGGACCGCCGGCATCTTCTTCCAGCCGCTTCTTGAGGTGGTCGATGAACAGGCCGACGATGTCGATGAAGCCGATCTGGCGTGCCTTGATGCGCGTTTTCTCGTTGGCAAGCGAACTGCCAAGCACGCTCTTCAGCGAGCGCATCAGCCGCCCTTCGATGCTGTCGGTATAGTCGCTGATCGCACGGCGGCCGAAATAGGTGTAGCCGTCCTCGAAGTTGAAGAACACGGCGCTCGGCAGAGTGGGCTGCTCGCCCTCCAGCGCCACCAGCCGCGCCCGGCCGTCGCGGATCACGCCCACGGTCGAATTGGACGTGCCGAAATCGATGCCGCCGAATGCCGATCGCATCGCAGCCTCCTGTCTTTGCTTCATGGCGGCAGATCGTCGGCGACGCGTTGCGCGCCGTCATCCGAGTGCCGGACCGCTCTGCCGAAGTCGAAATGTGTGTGCTTATCCCTAGGGCTGGGAGGCGGCGATGTATCGCAAAACCGGGAAAAGGGAAACCCTGTTTCGAACGGAAAATGGGTCTTCCGATTCTTCCCGAAGCATCAGTCCTTGCGGAAGATGAGCCGGCCCAGCCAGCCGGTCAGCATGGCCAGCGATATCGCAAACACGCCGTAGAGGAACGAATCATCATGCGCGACGCGGAAGACCGATTGCTCGAAGCCAGATTTGCGGATTTCGAGCTGGGCCGAGCTTTCCTTGACGAACATGCCGCTCTTGAACAGGAACGCGCGGGCCTTATGGGTTCCGACCGGCACGTTGGGCGCGAGCCGCACGGTAGCGCGAAACAGGTTCTGCGACAGGAATTGCACGCCGCCGACATTCTCGCTGTAGAGGCCCGTCGCTGCCTTGCGGTCGCGGAGCGCGGCGGTGAATTCCTCGATCGTCGCCGGGCTGTCGGTCTCGTCGGCGGGCTTCATGTAGAGGTTCTGCGCGCCCAGCGAGAGCTGCTTGTATTTGGCGGGCTCGGCGATGTCCTGCAGCGGTCGCGTCGTCGCGACGGAATAGGAAACCGGCACGTTCTCGAACGTCTCCGAATCCAGATTGATCCAGACGCCGAGCACGCGATCCTTGCGCCGGACGACGACCGGCCTTGGCGGCCCTTCGAGCACGACGATCACGTCGTAGCGCCCCTGGCGCGCGATCAGCGGATCGGGATTCTCCAGCGATCCGAAGATCGTCAGGTCGGCGCCGGAGAAGCCCGCCGTGATGGAAATGGCATCCGTCGACAGGCCGATCTGAATGCTTTCGGCGGGCGGCGTCTGCGCCGTCGCCGGGGAAAGGGCAAAGAGCATCGACAACGAGACGGCGGCTGCAAATGCTCGTCGCGCCGCCATCAGTTGAGCCCCGCGGCGGACAGAGAATAGAGATTTGGCGGCGTCACGAAGAGATCGGCGGCAAGGCGGATGGCGACGGCCAGCACCAGCATCGCCAAAAGCGCGCGCAGCTGTTCGCCGCGTAGCCTCTGGCCGGCCTTGGCGCCATATTGCGCGCCGGCGACGCCGCCGGCCATCAGCAGGAAGGCCAGGATCACGTCCACCGTCTGGTTGGTCGTGGCATGCACCAGCGTCGTATAGGCCGAGGTGAAGATGATCTGGAACAGCGAGGTGCCGATGACGACATTGGTCGGCACCTTGAGCAGGTAGATCAGCGCCGGCACCATGATGAAGCCGCCGCCGACGCCCATGATCGACGACAGGAAACCTATCCCGGCGCCGAGCCCGAGCACAGGGATAACACTGACGAACAGCTTCGAAGCGCGGAAGCGCATCTTGAACGGCAGCCGGTGGATCCAGTTGTGCTGGCCGGATTTCTTGAGGACGGGCGCGGCGCCGCTGCGGCTGGCTCGCAGCGCGTTGACGCTTTCGAACAGCATCAGCCCGCCGACCGTGCCGAGCAGCACGACGTAGAGCAGCGAGATGAACAGGTCCAGCTGGCCGAGCCGGCGCAACAGCGCGAAGACGAAGATACCGGCCGTCGAGCCGACGATGCCGCCGGCCAAAAGCACGCCGCCCAGCTTGAAGTCGAGCGTGCCGCGCTTGAAATGTGAAAGCGCGCCGGAGAAGGAGGAGGCGATGACCTGGTTTGCGCCGGTGGCGACGGCGATTGCCGGCGGGATGTTGTAGAAAATCAGAAGCGGCGTGATCAGGAAGCCGCCGCCGACCCCGAACATGCCCGACAGGAAACCCACCGCGGCGCCCATCGCGAGCAGCACGAAGATGTTGACGGAAATTTCCGCGATCGGGAGATAGATGCCCACCCGTCTGTCTCGATCAGTTTGTCTGCCGGCGCACAGTGCCGTCCCCGGACAGTAAAGCACCGAAAAGCCAATTTTTTCTTGCGCCGGCGCGGCGGCGGGATCAAGCCCGCCGCCGCGCCGAAACAAAAACCATCTCAATCAGTTAACAGGCAAATGTGTGGCAGGGCGTCGCATATGCGACGCGTCCGCCGTTATTTGTGCGCCAGGAGCGCCTTGACGAGCGGCGCGTCGATCTCGCCCGTCGGCTTCATCTTGTTGTCGGTCTGGAAGGCCATGATGGCGGTCTTGGTCTTGCCGCCCATAACGCCGTCGGCGCCGCCGGCATCATAGCCGTTCTTGTTGAGGATCAGCTGGATGTTCTTCACCGCCTTCTTCATATCGATGCCGGCGGTCGTCTGCGGAGTGCTGTCCTGCCAGGACTCCGGAACGTCGGCCGAGTTGGCGGCCGCGTTGAGCGGCTTGGCCTTCCACAATTCCGTGGCGGCGCGCGCCCGCTCGAGCTGTTCGGGCCTGAGCGCATTGGCGATCTCGTCGCGCTTGGCCGCAGCGTCTTTGTCGCCGGTCTTGGCGACGAGCGCGAACCACTTGTAGGATTCCTCCAGGTTCTGCTTCATGCCGACGCCCTTGGCAGCCAGGATGCCGAGGTTGAACTGGCTGTCTTTGACGCCGAGGTCGGCGGCTTCCTGGAACCAGTGCGTCGCCGATTCATTGTCGGTCACGCCGTCCGCCGCCATGGCGAACAGCACCGCCAGATTGTGCATGGCGCTGGCATTGCCCTGTTCTGCGGCGAGCTGGTAGTAGGTCTTGGCCTTCTTGATGTCGCGCGCGACGCCGATGCCTTTTTCGTAGAAATTGCCGATGCGGTATTCGGCCGGCGCGAAGCCGAGCTCGGCCGACTGCTCGTACCATTTGGCGGCCGCCTTCATGTCTTCCTTCACGCCGCGCGATTCCGCATAGCGCGAGCCGATCTCGAACAGCGCCTTGGCGTCGCCGCCGGCGGCCGCGTCGTGCAGCGCCACCGGACCGATTTCGGAAGGGATATCGAATTTGGCCGCGGCTGCCTGGCTCCCGGCCGGCGGCACGGCGCCTGTCGTGTCGACGGACGTGGCCGTCGGTGTGCTGGCGGCGGCGCCCTCGGCTGCCGGACTGGCCGTCATGGGGTCCTTGGCCATCGGCTGCGTGTCGCCATCCGTATCCGCCGCGGAGACGGCTGCGGCGGCGGGTTCGGGCGGCGTTGCCGAAGCCATGGGAGCCGGCACCGGCGCGGCAGGCGCAGCAAGCGCCACTGGCGCGGGCGCCGGTTCGGCGGGCATGGCTGCGGCATTTTCGGGACTGGAAGATGTAGAAGCGGCGAGTGCCGCGTCCTTGACGGGCTCGGCCTGCCTGACGGGCCGGGCCGCGCCGCTTTCGTCCTGTGCTGTTTCCGTGTCGACCGTCTGCGGAGAGACGACCGGTGCGGGCTGGTTGTTGGCCGTCTCGACCGGATCTGACAAAAAGGCCTTGCCCAACTGCAGGCCGGCCAGCGCCATCATGATCGCGGCCGCCGCCATCAGGATCGGCTTGCGCCGCGCCTTGAGCAGGTCGCCTATCCTCAGCGCCTTCACCGGGCCGGTCAGGGTCGATTGCCGCTTCAGCGTGTCGGCTTCCGCGGCTGCGGCCTGGGCCGCGCGGCGGGCCGCGGCGATGAAATCGGACTTGGCGGCATCGCTCTCGTTGCGCTTGACCGGCTGGCCGCCGCGCTCGTCGCGCACGCGTTTCATGATAGCGTTGAGGTCCGGCGCGCCGGAACCGGGCTCCAACGGCCGGTTGGCGGCCTTGGGGTCGAGCGGCTCGTCGATGTCGACGCTTGGCACGTCACCGACCGGCGCAGAGCCGGCAAGCGGCTGCGTGTCCGCATCTTTCTTGCCCTTGAAAGCGCGCGCCAGGCCGCTGAACATCGATCTCCTGCGGCCGGCCGTCTCGCTCTTGTCGCCGATCGCATCCGGCCCGAGGGCCGCCATGGCTGCTGCCGCCGCGGCCTCGGCAGGCGTGCGCGGCGCGTCTGGCTCATCGCGCATGATCGCAGCCGTACGGCCTTCGAGACCGGCCATGTCCCCCGTGAGCGGCAGCGGCTGGTCGATATCCATCGAAGGCGCGTCCTGCACCGCGATCTTACCGCCGCGGCCGCCGCGCTTACCGGCCGGCTGCGGATCCACCAGTTCGCTGACCGCTTCGCTGGTCTCGCCCGCTTCGAGCGAGCCGAGCCGGTCGACGATCTTGAGCAGCGTGTCGTGGATCGCCTCGAAGGTGCGCGAATTGCGCTCGTCGGAGCGACGGGTGAGCGCTTCGAGCGTCTTCAGGTCCTGGGCGAGGCCGGCAACGGCGGTCGCGTTGCTCTGGGCCGTGCTGGACGTCGAGTCGGCAAGCGATCTGACGGCGCTCTCAGCCGCCTCGCGCGCCACGGTCAGGATGGAATCGCGCGTGCCCGCCAGCGACTTCTCAATCTCGTTGAGGCGCGGGCTGATGTCCTCGAATTCGGGCAGCGGCGTGCCGGGCTTGGAAAGATGCGCCGACAGGCCGGCGACCTGCGCCTCCAGGCTGCGGATCAGCGCCGGATCGATGCCCGCGACCTGCTGCGCGGACATTTCCAGCCGGCTGGAAATATCCTCGAGCCGGCTCTCCAGCCCGCGGATCGCCGCGTCGTTGGCGGGATCCGGCGTGCGTGTCTCGATGCGCTTGGCCAAAGCGGTGAAGCGGGCGTCGATCACCTCCATGATGCCGGCGCTCTCATCCTGGCGCATGCGCTGGTCGAGCCGGTCCGCGACCTCGTCCAGCCGACGCTCTAGATCGCGAAACAGCATATTGCCCTGTTCCATCGCATCGCCCTGGCGGCGCTCGATTAACATGGACAGTGCCTCGAAGCGCTGTTCCAGGCCTTGGAAGATATGATCGGCGTCGGGCATGGCCTGCGCGCGGTCCATCTTGTCGGTGATCAAGGCGATCTGCTTACCGAGCCGCTCCATGGCCTGCTCGGGCAGGTCTGCCCTGCCGGCCAACTGATCCACACGGCTGGTAAGAAGGTTGAGGTGATCAATGACTTCCGCGCCGGGCCGCGACTGCGCAACCTCTTCGATCTGCGCCGCCAGCGAAGCCATGCGCTTCTCGATCCGGCCGAAGGTCTCGGGGTCGAAGGCATTGGCCTGCGCGGCCACCGTCGAGGCGACGATGGCGCGGGAAATCTCGTCCAGCCGCTCGTCGATCATGGCCAGCGTCTCGCCGCCGCGCATAGTCTGCTGGCTGGCGAAACGGTCGACCGCGCCGGCAAGCGTGCGCACCTTTTCCTCCAGCGAGCGCAGCGAAAGCGATTCCGGCAGGTTGTTGACGGCGCTGCTGATCTGTTCGAGCCGGTCGGTCAGCACCGAAAGGCTCGGGCCTTCCGCGCGCTTGCGCTGATCGGCGTCGACGCGGTCTTCGAAGGCGCTCCAGCGGCGGTCGAAATCGTCCCAGCGGCGGTCGACCTTCTGCACGCTTTCCTCGCGTGCCAGCGTGTCCAGCGCGCCCTTCACCTGTTCCAGTTCTAGCCGCAGCAGGTTGACGCTGCGGTCGTCGCTCTTTTCGGCCAGTGTCTGGATGGCGCCCGAAAGCCGCTCGAATTCGAGACCGAGCTCGGCGCTGCTCTTATCCGGCAGGCCGTTGGCGCCGCGCTGCATAGCGCGGTCGATGTCCTGGCGAAACGCCTCGAATTCGCGCTGCAGGCCGGCGGTCATCTGGTGGCGCAATTCCTCGCGCAGCCCGCGCAATTCGACGGCGATCTTGCCGACCATGGCGACGCTGTCTTCCTGGCCGCGCACCCGGTCGATGTCACGCGCGATCGCCTGATAGCCCTGGTCGAAGGCGGGCGCGGCGGGCGCCGGATTTTGCGGCGCGCGCGGTTGCGGCCGCTGATACTGTGAGCCAGGATTCTGCGTCGCCGGGTTCTGCTGCGGCCGGTCCAGGGGTCTTTGCGCGGCATAGGTGTCTTCGTACCACCGCGGCTGGCCGTAAGGCTGCGTGCTTGGATAACGCGGCTCGACTGGCGGCCGCCGCAGGTCGGGGCGATCGGGCATGTCGGCGCGCGTGCGGTCCAGCCGCTGCTCCAGGGTTTCGAGCGAGCGGTTCAGTTCTTCGAGCGAGGCGTGCGGCCGGCGTTGCCTGCCGGCATTGAGTGTATCGAGATAGGACCGCTTGCTGTTCATCGATGCGCCCGTGTTCAGAATGGCCGGCCGGAGGCCGGTCTCCCATTAGCCTGCCGGAAACGAAGCGAGCCGAGCGGTTTTGCTGCGGAGGAAGACGGGCTTCCCGGGTTTTCACCCACGCTTCGAAAACCGTGAAAAATTCTCTACAGGATAAACACGGGTGACCGACATGCGCACATTTCGCCCAACGTGGTAAACAAGGCGTTAACCAAGCTTAAGAAGCCGCGCATAATCGTCAGCCGCCTGGCGGGGTGCGGCATAAAGCTCCGTTTCGACAACGCCCTTGCGTCACCTTGCGGCTATCGATATAGAATTGACGTAAACGTAAAAGGTGCGAACCGTGCCTCTTGCGATTGATTTGTTGCAACCACGATTGGAAGCACGCCCCTGCTTCCATTCAGGCGACGCTTGGTCCGCGACCGCGACGCCGCCAGGGGAAAGCCAGTGACCATGAAACTTGTTTCGCCCGGCGAAGCCGCGGCCAATACCAATGACATCCCGGTCGAAGCCGGCGAGGAATTCGTCCGCATCGGCGAGATGGCCAAGAAATACGGTGTGACGCTGCGCACGCTGCGTTTCTATGAAGACAAGGGCCTGCTCAATCCGCATCGCGACGGCTCGACCCGTCTCTATACGCGCCGCGACAAGGCTCGCCTGAAGCTGATCCTGCTCGGCCGCAAGGTCGGGTTCTCGCTGCGCGATGTCAAGCAGATGATGGATCTCTACGATCCGACCGGCACCAACACCAGGCAGTTGCGGCTGGCCCTCGACAAGTCGGAGAAGCAACTCGCCCGCCTGCAGAAGCAGCGCGCGCTGATCGACGACGCCATCGGCGAGTTGAGCAACTCGATGTCCGTCGTGCGCCAGATGCTCGTCGAGCGCACCGCGGCGCCGCAGGCCAGCGCCGCCGGGTGAACGCACGCGTTCAACGG
The DNA here is from genome assembly GCF_006439475.1 of Mesorhizobium sp. B2-8-9. NCBI lineage: Bacteria > Pseudomonadati > Pseudomonadota > Alphaproteobacteria > Hyphomicrobiales > Phyllobacteriaceae > Mesorhizobium > Mesorhizobium sp. B2-8-9. Next base: position 65,667 of record NZ_VFTQ01000025.1, read on the forward strand.
CGACAATCCAAAAACTGAAAGCCGCGTGGCCATAGCCGCGCGGCTTTTTTGTCGCCAGGATGCCTGACCACTCACAAAATTTTTGACTGCGACGAAGTTGACGTTTACGCAAACGTCAATATTTGCTATCGCAGCATCGACATTGGCCCGGCCTCCTGTCCAGGACGTGGACAGGCGACTTGCTGGTCGGGCCGGGACCGTAAGGGCGGAGGAAGGCATGACGATCTACAGGGCGCCGATCCAGGACACGCTGTTCGTGCTCAACGACGTGCTGGGTTATCAGCGCTATTCCAATCTTCCGGGCTTCTCGGACGCAACGCCCGACGTTCTCGAGGCGATCCTCGCCGAAGGCGCCAAGCTGGCCGAAAACGTCATGCATCCGCTGAACCGCGTCGGCGACATGGAAGGCTGCGTGCGCCATGACGACGGCTCGGTAACGACGCCGAAGGGTTTCAAGGACGCCTACGACCAGTATCGCGAAGGCGGCTGGATGGGGCTTGCGGCACCCGTCGAGTTCGGCGGCCAAGGCCTGCCCTACACGGTGCACCAGGCTGTTTCCGAATATATGGTTTCCGCCAACATGGCGCTGATGATGTATCCCGGCCTGACGCAAGGCGCGATCGCGGCGATCGTCACCCACGGCACGGAGGAGCAGAAGGCGACATGGCTGCCCAGGCTGATCGAGGGCACCTGGACCGGTACCATGAACCTGACCGAACCGCATTGCGGCACCGACCTCGGCCTGCTGCGCACCAAGGCCGTTCCCAACGGCAACGGCACCTACAGAATTTCCGGCCAGAAGATCTTCATCTCCGCCGGCGAGCACGACATGGCGGACAACATCGTCCACCTGGTGCTTGCCCGCGCCGAGGGCGCGCCGGAAGGCGTCAAGGGCATCTCGCTGTTCATTGTGCCGAAATTCAAGCTCGATGCCTCGGGCAATCCCGGTGAGAGGAACACCGTCTTCTGCGGCTCGATCGAGGAGAAGATGGGCATCCACGGCAACTCGACCTGCGTCATGAATTATGACGAGGCGGAGGGGACGCTGCTCGGCGAATTGAACGGCGGCTTGAAGGCCATGTTCACGATGATGAACGAGGCCCGTCTCGGCGTCGGCCTGCAGGGGCTCTCGGTCGCCGAGATCGCCTACCAGAACGCCGTCTCCTACGCCAAGGACCGCCTGCAAGGCCGCTCGCTGTCGGGCGCCAAGGCGCCGGACAAAAAGGCCGACCCGATCATCGTCCATCCCGACATCCGCCGCTCGCTGATGACCATGAAGGCCTTCAACGAGGCCGGCCGCGCGCTGGCGCTGTGGACGGCGATCAAGTCCGACGTCGCGCACCGTTCCGGTGACGACAAGGACCGCCAGGCGGCCGACGACTACACCGGCCTGATGACCCCGGTGGTCAAGGGCGTGCTCACCGACAAGGGTTTCGACCACGCGGTCATGGCGCAGCAGGTGTTCGGCGGCCACGGCTACATCGAAGAACACGGCATGAGCCAGTTCGTGCGCGACGCCCGCATCGCCATGATCTATGAAGGCGCCAACGGCATCCAGGCGCTCGACCTCGTCGGCCGCAAGCTGGCGCAGAATGGCGGTCGCGCCGTGCAGGCCTTCTTCAAGGAAGTCGGCGAGTTCTGCGAGGAAAACCGCACTGATGAGAAGATGGCGCCCTTCACCAAGGCGCTGAAGAAGGGCCTCAACGACCTGCAGGCGGCCACCATGTGGCTGGTGCAGAACGCCATGGCCAAGCCCGACAATGCCGGTGCGGCCTCGAGCGACTACATGCATCTCTTCGGCCTGGTGGCGCTGGGCTACATGTGGGCGCAGATGGCGAAATCCGCTGAGGCGAAGCTCGCGGACGGCGCCAACGGCGCTGGCGCGTTCTACGACGCCAAGCTCACGACCGCGCGCTTCTTCATGGAGCGCGTCATGCCGGAAACGGCGGCGCGTCTCGCCCGCATATCGAGTGGCGCGGACACGCTGATGGCGCTGCCGGCGGAAGCGTTCTAGGTTCGGCGGGCCGGCACCGCCGGCCCACAAGTGTCGGAACGCGGAGGAAATCGTGGCGACAAATCCAGCCGAAATTCTTGGTCTTCCGAAGCCCGCCTGGGCGGCGGACGAGGTCGGCATGCTCTACGATATGGCCTCGCGCTTCATGGCCGAGGAGATCGCGCCGCGTTACGACGAGTTCGAGAAGAACGAGATGTTCGACCGCGAGAGCTGGCTGAAGGCGGGAGCAGCGGGCCTGCTCTGCGCTTCCATGCCGGAGCAATACGGCGGCTCGGGCGGCACCTTCGCGCATGAGAGCGCCATCATCGAGGCGATCGGCCATGTCGGCGTCGACGGCTTCGGCATCGGCCTGCACAATTCGATCGTAGCACCCTACATCCTGCATTACGGTTCCGAAGAGCAGAAGCAGAAATGGTTGCCCAAGCTCGCGACCGGCGAGCTGATCGGCGCCATCGCCATGACGGAGCCCGGCGCCGGCTCTGACCTGCAGGGCGTCAAGACCCGCGCCGAGAAGGACGGCAACCATTACAAGATCAGCGGCTCCAAGACCTTCATCACCAATGGCCAGCTCGCCAACCTGATCATCGTCGTCACCAAGACAGATCCGGACAAGGGCGCCAAGGGCACGTCGCTGATCGTCGTCGAGACCGATGAGGTGGAGGGCTTCGAGCGCGGCCGCAACCTCGACAAGATCGGGCTGAAGTCGAACGACACATCCGAGCTGTTCTTCAACGACGTGCGCGTGCCGACCTCCAACCTGCTTGGCGACGAGGAAGGCAAGGGCTTCGTCCAGCTGATGCAGCAATTGCCGCAGGAGCGGCTGCAGATCGGCACCGGGGCGATCGCCATGATCGAGCGGGCGCTGGCGCTGACCATCGACTACGTCAAGGAACGCAAGGCCTTCGGCAAGGCGGTCATCGATTTCCAGAACACCCAGTTCAAGCTGGCCGAGTTGAAGACCGAGGCCACGATCGGCCGCGTCTTCTACAATGACTGCGTCGCCCGCCATATCGACGGCGGTCTCGACCCGGTGACCGCCTCGATGGCCAAATACTGGCTCAGCGATCTGCAGGGTAAGGTCGTCGACGAGTGCCTTCAGCTGCACGGCGGCTATGGCTACATGAATGAATATCCGATCGCCCGCATGTACCGCGACGCCCGCGTCCAGCGCATCTACGGCGGCACCAACGAAATCATGAAATTGCTGATCGGGCGCTCTCTCTGAGCGCGGCGGCCGGCAAAGCCAAGGAGCACGAAAATGACTGAGGCTTACGTCTATGACGCCGTGCGCACGCCGCGCGGCAAGGGCAAGAAGGATGGCTCGCTGCACGAGGTGCCGGCGGTGCGGCTCGCCGCCAGGACGCTCGAGGCGCTGCGCGACCGCAACGGGCTCGACACCGGCAATGTCGACGACATCATCTTCGGCTGTGTCGATCCGGTCGGCGAGGCGGGCTCCGTCATTCCGCGCGCGGCCGCCTTCGAGGCCGGCTATGCGACCTCGGCGCCCGGCATGCAGATATCGCGCTTCTGCGCCTCGGGCCTCGACGCCATCAATTTCGGCGCCGCCAAGATCGCGCAAGGAGCGGACGAGATCGTCATCGCCGGCGGCGTCGAATCCATGTCCCGCGTCGGCATGGGCATGTCCGGCGGCGCCTGGTTCATGGACCCTTCCGTCGGCCTGCCCGGCTGGTTCGTGCCGCAGGGCATCTCGGCCGACCTGATCGCCACCAAATACGGTTTTTCCCGCGACGACGTCGACGCCTATGCGGTCGAGAGTCAGAAGCGCGCGGCCAAGGCCTGGGGCGAGGGCCGTTTCAAGAATTCGGTGATCCCGATCAAGGACCAGAACGGTCTCACCATCCTCGATCATGACGAGCACATGCGGCCCACGACCGACATGCAGTCGCTGGCTTCGCTCAACCCGTCCTTCGTCATGCCCGGCGAGATGGGCGGCTTCGACGCGGTCGCCGTGCAGAAGCATCCCGAGGTAGAGGAGGTCAACCACGTCCACCATGCCGGCAATTCCTCGGGCATCGTCGATGGCGCCGCCGCCGTTCTGCTCGGTTCCAAGAAGGCCGGCAAGGCGATGGGACTGAAGCCGCGCGCGCGCATCCGCGCCTTCGCCAATATCGGCTCGGAACCGGTGCTGATGCTGACCGGTCCGGTCGACGTCACCGAGAAGCTCCTGAAGCGCGCCAAGATGAAGCAGTCGGACATCGACCTGTTCGAGCTCAATGAGGCCTTCGCTTCGGTCGTGCTGCGCTACATGCAGGCTTTCGACATCCCGCACGACCAGATTAACGTCAATGGCGGGGCGATCGCCATGGGCCATCCGCTCGGCGCCACCGGCGCCATGATCCTGGGCACGGTGCTGGACGAGCTGGAGCGCCGCGACCTCAACACCGCGCTGGTCACGCTCTGCATCGGCGCCGGCATGGGCACCGCCACCATCATCGAACGCGTCTGAGGGAGAGAAGAGATGAGCTACACCAATTTCACCCTCGACGTGGACGCCGACGGCATCGCGCTGATCACCTGGGACATGCCGGACCGCTCGATGAACGTCTTCACCGAGGAGGTGATGCGCGAGCTGAACGCCATCGTCGATCATGTGGCCGGCGATGCCGCCGTCAAGGGCGCGGTCATCACCTCGGGCAAGGACTCTTTCTCCGGCGGCGCCGACATCACCATGCTGCAGAAGATGCTGGCCACTTTCGCCGCCGACAAGGAGAATGATCTCGAGAAGGCGACCAAGGCGCTGTTCGACAATGCCGGCTATATGACCGGTCTTTTCCGCAAGATCGAGACCTGCGGCAAGCCTTGGGTGTCGGCGATCAACGGCACCTGCATGGGCGGTGCCTTCGAGATGTCGCTCGCCTGCCACGGCCGCGTCGCCGCCGATTCCGACAAGGTGAAGATGGCGCTGCCCGAGGTGAAGATCGGCATCTTCCCCGGTGCCGGCGGCACCCAGCGCGTGCCGCGGCTGACCGACCAGCAGCAGGCGCTACAGATGCTGACCACCGGGCAGAACCTGGCGCCGCAAAAGGCGAAGGCGATGGGCCTGATCCACGAGATCGCCGAGCCCTCGAAACTCATCGAGGCCGCCAAGGCGATGATCCGGAACGGCCTGAAACCGGTGGCGCCCTGGGACGAGAAGGGCTTCAAGCTGCCGGGCGGCCCGATCTATTCGGCGGCCGGCGCCAATCTCTGGCCGCCGGCGATCGCCATCCTGCGTCGCGAGACCTACGGCAATTATCCTGCCGCGGCAGCGATCCTGAAATGCGTCTATGAAGGCCTGCTGGTGCCCTTCGACACGGCGCTCAGGATCGAGCAGCGCTATTTCACCGAGATCATGCAGTCGAAGGAAGCAGCGGCCATGATCCGCTCTCTGTTCGTCTCGCTGCAGGAGCTGAACAAGGGCGCGCGCCGGCCGGCCAACGTACCGGAGACCAAGTTCAAGAAGATCGGCGTCCTCGGCGCCGGCTTCATGGGTGCCGGCATCGCCTATGTCACCGCACGAGCCGGCATTCCCGTGGTGCTGCTCGACCGCGATCTGCCGTCGGCCGAGAAGGGCAAGGCGCATTCCGACGGCCTGATGGCCGATCAGGTCAAGAAGGGCCGCGCCAAACCCGAGGACAAGGACAAGCTTCTGTCGTTGATCACCCCGACGGCGGACTATGCCGACCTTGCCGGCTGCGATCTCGTCGTCGAAGCGGTCTTCGAGGATTCGAGCGTCAAAAAGGAAGCCACGGAGAAGGCCGAAGCGGTGCTGAAATCGTCGGCAATCTTCGCTTCCAACACGTCCACCATACCGATCACCGCCCTGGCGAAGAATTCGGCGCGGCCCAAGAACTTCATCGGCATCCACTTCTTCTCGCCGGTCGACAAGATGATGCTGGTCGAGATCATCCTCGGCAAGAAGACGGGCGACAAGGCCTTGGCGGTCGCCTTCGACTTCGTGCGCGCCATCAAGAAGACGCCGATCGTCGTCAACGACACGCGCGGCTTCTACGTCAACCGCTGCGTGCTGCGCTACATGTCGGAAGCCTACAAGATGCTGATCGAGGGCGTTCCGGCGCCGATGATCGAGAACGCCGCCAAGGCCGCCGGCATGCCTGTTGGCCCGCTGGCGCTGACCGACGAGACGGCCGTCGACCTCGCTCAGAAGATCATGAAACAGACCATCAGGGATCTGGGCGACAAGGCCGTCGACCCCAGACAGATGGCGCTGATCAACACCATGGTCGACACGCATGGCCGCTTCGGCCGTAAGAACGGCAAGGGTTTCTACGATTATCCGGCGAAGCCGGCGAAGAAGAAGCTGTGGCCGGGCCTGAAGGATCTCTATCCGCAGCTGAAGCCCGAAAAGGTCGATTATGAGGAGCTGAAGCAGCGCCTCTTGGTGACCATCGCGCTGGAAGCGGCGCGGGTGATGGAAGAAGGCATCGTCACCGATCCGCGCGAGGCCGATGTCGGCTCGATCCTTGCCTTCGGCTTCGCTCCCTTTACCGGCGGCGCGCTGTCCTACATCGACAGCATCGGCGCCAAGCGTTTCGTCAAGATCGCCAAGGGGCTGCAGAAGAAGTATGGCGCCGAGTTCAAGGCGCCGAAGCTTCTGCTCGACATGGCCGAGAAGGGCGAGACCTTCTACGAGCGCTTCGACCCTTACCGGAAGGGCGAGGTCCGAGAGGCGGCCTGATCAACCCAAGATGTATGTCTGGGGGCGAATGGCCCGCACCATGGCCACGGCGTCGAGCCGTGGCCCCTACAGGGTCGGCGACGAAAACCGGCTGGCCTTTCGCTGTCTGCCGACCGACATCGACTTCAACCTGCATCTCAACAACGCCCGCTACATGATGCTGGCCGATCTTGGCCGCATCGACATTTTCCTGCGCATCGGGTTGATCGCGCTTGCGCGCAGGAATGGCTGGGCGCCGATGATCGGCGGACTGCAGGTCGCCTATGTGCGCGAGATCAGGCTGTGGCGCCGCTTCGAGGTGGTCTCGTCCATCGAGACCTGGGAAGGCACGTCCGTCATCGGCAGGCACCGTTTCGTGCTCGATGGCGGCGAGACCGCGGCGCTGATCCTGACCGCCGGCGGCGTCTATGACCGCGGCCGCCGCCACTTCCTTGACATCGACGAGGTCGTTGCGGCGCTCGGCCACGCCGCCACTCCACGCCCGTCGACTGAATCCGAGCGGGCCTTCATGCTTTCGCACCGGAATTTTCGCGAACAGGCCAAGGCGGCCTGATCGCGCTTCGAAGCGATCAGCCCGCCCTGCCGAGCAGAAAGTCGGTCACCTCATCCGAAAAGACCATCGGCCCATCTTCGAAGGCGACGGCCCGCGTCCCTCGGGGATCCGGTCGCCCGGAAGACATCCCGTGTCGGACCAGAACCTCGGCGCAGCCCAGCCAGTCGCCGCCGGGTTCAGGCTCGTTGACCGACGCCCAGCCGAGCGTCCCACGCACATCGCCGCCGAAGCCATGCCGTTCTTTCCAGTCCGCGCCGTGTTCGAGCAGGAAACGGGTAAGGTCGGCATCGCCGCGAAAGACGGCATGGTTCAGCGCCGAGGCGTCCCAGTCGCCGCCGCGCCGGGCGATCGGCCAGCCGAGCCTGACCATCGCCTTCACCGCGTCGCGGCCGCCCTGTGCGGCGAGTTCGGGCAAGAGGCGCAATTGCTGGTCCGACAGCGAATCCGGCAGGTCGGGCCGGCGGGCCTTGATTATCCGCGCCGCCGTCTCGTCGCCGGTCGCGCAGGCGGCGATGAATTGCTCGTCGTCCAGAAATGGACCTTCGTCACCTGATTGCCGCAGCCGCGCGGCGACATCCGGCAACCCGAACCGCAGCGCAAGCTGATAGGCACTCACACCTTCGGGCGTTCGCGCCGACGGGTCGGCGCCCGCCGCAAGCAGCGCTTCAATATGCGCCGGCGAGCGCCGCCGCCGGATCGCCCACAACAACGGCCTGCCCCAATCGGAGGTCGGCTGGCTTCGAGCCGGTTCGTTCGGATCGGCGTCCGGCGCGGCGAGCAGCAGGTTCAACGCCTCCAGGCTGTCGAGATCCAGAACGCGATAAAGCGCATTGGAGCCGGTGACACGACCGCCGGCCGCAAGCAGAAGCCGGGTGCAGGCCGGATTCTCGAGCGAATGGTAGAGCGACTCGCCGTCATTCGGATTGGCGCCAGCGTCGAGCAGCAGCTTTGTCATCTCAGGATCGTGGTTCTGCCCGGCCGCGCCATGCAGCGCCGAGAGCCTGTATTCGTCCGAAGGCTGCTCCAGCGAGGCCGGTGGCCAGCGGCTGCCCACTGCCTGGTTCGGATCGGCGCCGGCTTCGAGCAGCAACCTAGCGGCAGCGTGAAGCGCGTCGCGAAAGCGTGGCAGCCGTACCAGGCTCGAATGGGTCACGGCCACCAGCGGCGGCAGGTTCAATGGGCCTCCGGGGCGGTTGACCCAGCCGGCGTCCCGCTTCATCGCCTTCCGCAGGACTGCTTCGTCGCCAACCGCGCAGGCCAGATATGCGTCGCCCCGTATGAGGCCGGGATGTTCCTCGAACATGCGTGCTGCGGCCGCCGGGCTCGCGCGGTCGGTGCTGCCGCTGATGTCTCCGGCATAGACGAGCCCCGCCCAATTACGGAACGAGGAGGCGCGGTCGGCGCCATAGGCACGCTGCACGCTGACGAAGCTGCCGAGGTCGCGCCAGGATGGGAAGCCATATTCGCGCGCCAGGCAGGACTGGGCGTCATGCAGGCGAAGGCCGAGCGCGGCGATTGCCGGATCATCCTTGCCCAGCGCCAAAGGCAAGCTTTCGCGAAAGCGGGCGAGCGCGTCCGGCTCACCGCGCCGGTAGGCCGCGAGCAGGTCCTTGGCTTGTTTCTTCAACAGGTCGAGATTCGGGCGGTTGGGGAGTTGGTTCATGAAAACCTCCGTGCGTTCTTCGCCGAAGGTCCGCAAATCCGGCTGCACAAAGGTTTAGCTGTCAGCTCATCGAAGCAAGTGGGTTCAACCCTTCCCGCGGACCCGGAGACGGCTTGCACCGCAGGTCAACCATAAATTCATTCGGTCGCCGGGGTCAACCGGACGCCCGATATCGACCTTGCCCATTTGCGCGACTGCGTATCACTTTCCATCCCGGTCCGCCGCTACCGGTGGACAATGGTGTGGTCGCGCGCTAGACAGGCTTGAGGCATTTTTTCCTGTTTGAAGGAGAGCGCGCGTGCTCTCACACGACCGCGTATGGGCCGCCATTGACGCTCTCGCCGAGCGCTATTCGCTATCGGCTTCCGGTCTTGCCCGGCGCGCGGGCCTCGATTCGACGGCCTTCAACAAGTCGAAGCGCCTGTCTTCCGATGGCCGGCCGCGCTGGCCCTCGACCGAATCGCTGGCCAAGATCATCGAGGCCACCGGCGCGTCGCTCGAGGAATTCACCGGACTGGTCGAAGGGCGCGGCGGCGCCGCCATAGCCCAACAGCGCAGCGCCGTTCCGTTGCTTGGTTTCGCCCAGGCCGGCGCGGGAGGCTTCTTCGACGATGCCGGCTATCCGGCAGGGCAGGGCTGGGATCTGGTCGAGCTTCCGGCGCGGGCGACCGAGACGTCCTACGCGCTGCAGGTGCAGGGCGATTCCATGCTGCCGCTCTACCGCAATGGCGATGTGCTGATCGTCGAACCGGGCGCGCCGACGCGCAAGGGCGACCGTGTCGTCGTCAAGACCACCGCCGGCGAGGTGATGGCCAAGGTGCTCGACCGGCAAACGGTGAAATCGATCGTGCTGGTTTCGCTCAACCCTGCCCATCCGGACCGTGACATTCCGACGCGCGACATCGAATGGATGGCGCGCATCGTCTGGGCGAGCCAGTAGGGCAGGGGCCGGTGCGGCTTCTTCAAACAGCTCTGACGATTCTGGCACTTCCCGTGATGGCGGCTCTCGTTGTTGCCGGCGGACGCACGGTCAAGGGCCACGAAAGCGGCATCACGGTCGATCAGATCGATCCCATCGCCGATGCGCTTCCCACCGGCGGCGACACCCCTTCCGCTTCTGATGCCGCGCAAGAGCCCGCGACCTCGGCCATCCCGGCGCCGGCCGCTCCGCGCCCACTGAAGCCTGCCGCTCATTCGAGGGCCATCGATCCCGACGTCGTGGCGCCGCCGGACCTGTCGGACCAGGAACTCGAACGGGTGGAACCGCGCGCGCCGCTCAGTGATCTGGCGCTGGCCGGGCCGCCCAAGCCGCCCAAAACGAAGATGCCAGGCGATTGGAACGGCACAAAATTGTTCCAGCCGGTCGCCACCGCCGCCGGGCTCATCGAGTCGAAGGGCTACGCGGTCGCCGTGTCCGGCGTGGACGTCGTCAAAGCCGACGAAACCTGTAGCGACGCGGGCAAGAGCTGGGCCTGCGGCACGCGCGCCAGAACAGCCTTCCGCGCCTTCCTGCGTGGCCGTGCGGTCGCCTGCACGGTGCCGCCGGACGGCGGTCGCGACATCATTACCGCCGAATGCCATATCGGCAACCAGGACATCGGCCAGTGGTTGGTCGAGAATGGCTGGGCACGCGCGGCGCAAGGCGGTCCCTATGTCGAGGCCGGGGACAAGGCCCGCGCCGCAAGGAAAGGTATTTTCGGCCCGGCGCCGAAGCTTGACGGCCTACCGGCGCTGCCGGCCGCGTCAGGGCCGGCGCCGGTCGCGCCGGATTCGATCCTGCCGGCCGATGGCGGCGCGGTTACGCCGCCAGTTGACCAGCCAGCGCCCGCTCAATGAGCGCGCGTGTTTCGGCGATGCCGTAAAGCGCCGCGAAGGAACCAAAGCGCGGCCCGCGTTCCTGGCCGATCAGCACCTGGTAGATCATCTGGAAGAAGGCGACCGACACGCCGGGTCCGCCTTCCGGGCTCTGCTTGGAATGATCCTGGTAGCGCTCGATCTTACGCGCGACATTGAGCGCGGCGTTCTGGATCGCTTCGCCGTCGGCGCCCTGCGGCAGCGCGCCGAGCGCGTCGGAGAGCTTGGCCAGCGCCTCGCGCTCCACCTCGTCGGCGGCGCGGTAGACCTTGGTCGGCTTCACGAAGTCGTCGAAATAGCGGATCGCATAGCCGGTCAGCCGGTCGAGCTCCGGATGCGTCTTCGGCGTCACGCCCGGCGCATGCCGCGAGATGAAGCCCCACAGCACCGCCTTGTCATGCGCATTGGAGGCGCTGACCAGGTTGAGCAGCAGCGCGAAGGGCACCGGCAGGTCGATGGCCGGCGGATTGCCGTCATGCATGTGCCAGACCGGGTTGCCGAGCCGCTCCTTCCAGTCCTGGCGCGGATAAGCGCCAAGGAAAGCGTAATACTCGTCCACCGCCTTCGGGATGACGTCGAAATAGAGCTTCTTCGCCTGCCGCGGCCGCTGATACATGTAGAGGCCGAGGCTCTCCGTCGGCGCGTAGGTCAGCCATTCGTCGATGGTGAGGCCGTTGCCCTTCGACTTCGAGATCTTCTGGCCTTCCTCGTCGAGGAACAGCTCGTAGACGAAATGCTCCGGCGCGCGTCCGCCGAGGATGTTGCAGATGCGGTCGTAGATCGCCGCGTTGGTCTGGTGGTCCTTGCCGAACATCTCGAAATCGACGCCGAGCGCCGCCCAGCGCATGCCGAAATCCGGCTTCCATTGCAGCTTCACACGGCCGCCGGTGACAGGCAGCGTCGTCTCGGTGCCTTCGTCGTCGAAGGTGATGGTGCCGGCCTTTGCGTCGACATTTATCATCGGCACGTAGAGCACGCGGCCGCTCTTCGGCGAGATCGGCAGGAACGGGCTATAGGTCGCCTGGCGCTCCGGCCCGAGCGTCGGCAGCATCACGCCCATGATCTCGTCATAGCGTTCGGCGGCGCGCAGCAGCACCTCGTCGAAACGGCCGGCCTTGTAGTACTGCGTCGCGCTGGCGAACTCGTAGTCGAAGCCGAACGTATCGAGGAAGCGGCACAGCATCGCATTATTGTGGTCGGCGAAGCTCGCATAGTCGCCGCCGAACGGATTGGGCACCGAGGTAAGCGGCATATGCAGATAGGGCTCAAGCGCGGCGCGGTCCGGCACGCTCTCCGGGATCTTGCGCATGCCGTCCATGTCGTCGGAGAAGCACAGAAGCTTGGTCTTGACCTTATCTTGCGTCAGCACCCGGAAGGCATGCCGCACCATGGTCGTGCGCGCCACCTCGCCGAAGGTGCCGATATGCGGCAGGCCGGACGGGCCATAGCCGGTCTCGAACAGGACGGTCTCGGGAAAGTCCTTGCCCTTGTAGCGGGCGATGACTTTTTTCGCTTCCTCGAACGGCCAGGCCTTGCTCTCGGCCGCCGCGGCAAGCATCTCGGGAGTGAGATCGATGATGTTTGATCCCGTCATGTCAAAGTTCCAGTCATGGCCGTCTTCGCGGCGGATAAGGTTTTGTCGACCGGTCTCTAGGCGTGACAGGCTGGAGCGTCAACGATTTGCGGCGCTTTTCCTTGCGACGCCGCGATAGCGCTCCTACGTTCGGGCCCATCATCCAGTGCATGTCATCCAAAAGTGTGTCACGGTTTTGGAAAGATGACATGCGCGCCGCCTTCAGGAGTTTTGAATGCCTTCATTGACGCCGCACGAAGCCCTGATCCACCTGATGGTCATCACATCGGCCTCCGATCGCGACATGACCGATGTCGAGCTGCAGCGGATCGGCGACGTCGTCCGCTCCTGGCCGGTGTTCGTCGACTTCAACCAGGACAGGCTGGTTGCAGTGGCGCAGGCGTGTCAGAAGGCGCTGCATGAGAAGGACGGGCTGGAAGGCGTGCTGGCGCGCGTCGCCGAGGCGCTGCCGGAGCGGCTGCGCGACACCGCTTATGCGGCTGCTTTCGAGGTTGCCGCCGTCGATCTCGAAATGCGCATGGAGGAAGTGCGCGTCCTCCAGCTCATCCGCCTCAAGCTCGACCTCGACACGCTGACCGTCGCCGCGATCGCCCGCGCGGCCAAGGCGCGCTTGCGCTCGCTGACATGAAGCAATCCAGGAAAAGTCTGAGCGGTTAGGCTCGGCGACTTCGCCGCGCCTTCTGTTCGGAATTGCTGAATAACCGGTTAGAAAAAACTCACCGGGAAATAGCGCAGGTAAAACTCGGCGAAGGTGCCCTTGATCGAGATTTCCTGCAGCGCGTAGTCGAAGGCGGCGGCAAGCGCTGTGTCGTTCTTGCGGGTGGCGATCGCCATGCCCGAGCCCAGATATTCCGGCGCCAGATACGGACCGCCGGCGAAGCGGCAGCAGCCGGCGGCGTCCGAGCCGCCCAGCCAGAAAGCAAAGCGCATGCCATCGCCGAAGGCGGCGTCGACCTTGCCGGCCTTGAGGTCGGCATAGAGGTCTTCCGGTGTGTCGAAGGTCACCACCTGCACGGTGTTAAAGTAGTCCCGCAGCATTTTCTCATGCGCCGAGCCGGCGACGACGCCGACCCGCTTGCTGCGCAGCTTGTCGAGGATCGGCTCGCCGAAGGCCTTCGCCTTGGGCATGATGAAGCGCGCCGGGAATTGCATGTAGGAGCGCGAGAAGGCGTATTTCTCGCGGCTGTCCGGCGTCGCGGCGATGCCGGCGATGATCGCCTCGCCTTCGCCTTTCTGGAGAGCATCGTCCAATTCGTTCCACGGCAAAGCCTGGACCTGGCATTTTTCGGCGACGCCCAGTTCCGCGCAGATCGCCCGCGCCAGATCGATGTGGAAACCCGACAGGCGGCCGGCGCCGTCGAGGAAGTTGAACGGCGGAAAATCGGTGGTGGTGAGGAATCTGAGCCGCGGCAGCGCGGAAAGATCGGGCTTCGGCAGCCGTTCCTTGGCGTCCCACAGCACCGGCACCTGCGGCTCCGCCGCCTGAGTCGGTCCGGCAAGGGGCAGCGCGCCGGTCAGTGCCGATATCAGGGCCAGAAATATCCACCGCAATTTCACGATAAGGCTCCGCCCAGACAGCTTTCTTGGCTTTTCGTATGAAAAGGGGGGCAGGCACAACGGTTTTTGATTTCAAGCCGCCAAATTCAGCGTATGCTTTAGCACGTGTGCAAGTGACCTTGCGTGCCGGAAGGGGGAAGCTGCCGGTTTTGCTGAGGAGATTGCGACGCGGGGGTTGATGACGAAGGGGGGTTCGGGCATCTACCGTCGGTAATGAAAAAGCAGAAGCAACATGGGGTAGATGTTGCGATGGGCCTGTTCGACAGAACGCTGGAATACATAGACCAGTTGCAGCATGCTGGCACCGCGGCCGCGGTCTGCGAGAGGCTGCTCGGCATCACCTCGAGCTTCGGCCTGACCGCACTGATGGCGGGAACCGTGCCGCAGCCGGGCACGCCGCGCGGCCGGCAGAAACAGCATGTGATGCTTTGCGATTGGCCCGGCGAATGGCTGGAGCGCTATGTGGCGCGCAACTATGTCGACCACGACCCGGTCGTCAGCCACATGAAGCAGCTTCAGGCGCCGTTCCAATGGCGGGACGCTTCCAAGAACGCCCTGATCGACAAGAACAGCGACGAAGTCATGGGCGACGCGCGCGAGTTCAAGCTGCGCGACGGCCTGGCGTTTCCGCTGGTCACGCTCGACGGCCAGATCGTGATGGTCTCGCTGGGCGGCGAATCCGTTGAACTGTCGGATGCGGAATTCGGAATGGTCTCGCTCGCGTCGACCTATGCGATCGGCCGCGCCATGCAACTGCACACCAAGGCCGACAGCGTCATCGATCACATAGAATTGACGGCGCGTGAGCGGGAGTGCCTGCAATGGGCCGCCGTCGGCAAGTCCGAATGGGAGATCTCGCAAATCCTCGGCATCTCGGAACACACTTCCGAGAAACACCTTCTTAACGCCAAGAGCAAACTCGGGGCAGCCAACCGGGTACAGGCGGTCGCGGAGGCGATTAGGCGCGGTTATATTAGCTAGGTCGGCCGTGCCGACCTGGAAATTCTTGCCTGCGCCTTCGCGCAATATTTTAAGGGACATCACGGCCGTATCTTCCTCTTAAGCCCAGGAGACGGCTAATGCTCTTTGCCCTTACCACTCAGGAACTGATGGAACGCCCCGACCTTTGGGAGGCGGTCCATCGCTTGCGCTACAAGATCTTCGTCGAGGAGATGGGTTGGACCGATCTCGACCGTCCGGACCAGCTCGAGATCGACCAGTTCGATCATGACGAGGCCGAACACCACCTCGTCATCCGCAACGGCGAACTGGCTGGTTACCAGCGCATGCTGCCGACCACACGGCCGCATCTTCTGACGGATGTTCTGTCGGATCTCTGCGAAGGACCGTCCCCTTCGGGGCCGAATGTGTGGGAACTGACCCGCTACGCGGTGGCTCCCGGTTTTCGCGACGGCAAACGCGGCGTCTCGACGGTCGGCACCGAGCTGATCGCCGGCTTCGTCGAATGGGGCCTGAAGCGCAACGTCAACCAGGTCATCATCGAGTTCGAGCCGATGTGGGTGCTGCGCGCCCTGCAACTGCACTTCCTGGCGACGCCGCTCGGTTACCAGCGCACCTATGGCAACCAGCAGGTCGTGGCGACGCTGCTCACCTTCACCGAGCATACGCTCGATGTCGTGCGGGCCCGCCGCAACCACCATCTGCCGGTGCTGAACCGGGGCTATCCCGGTCTGCTCGGCCTCAAGCAGGCTTCGTGATGGAGGCGGTCATGAGTTTCCATCCCGAACCGGAACTGCGCGGCCATACGCTGGTCGTCACCGTGTCCTCGCATGACGGCCGGCCGGTGCTCGACAGGCACGCCTATGCGAGCCTTGCCAGGACCTTGCGCGATGCGGCGGTCAACGACGAGGTCCGCGTCGTCATGCTGCGCGGCCTTGCCGGGTGCTTCTGCCTTGGCGGCGACTTCTCGGAGTTCCTCGACGCCACCAAGCACCGAGAGCTGATCGCCGCCGTCACCGACATGTTCCGCATGTTGGCGACCTTCCCCAAGCCGGTCCTTGCCTGCGTCGACGGCGATGCCGTCGGCGTCGGCTGCACCATCCTGTTCCATTGCGACATGGTGATCGCTTCCAGGGGCAGCACCTTCAGGGTGCCGTTCGTCGATTTTGGCCTGGTGCCGGACGCGGCGACCAGCATTCTGGCGCCCCAGAAGCTCGGCTATGCCGGCGCCTTCCGTTTCTTCTGCTTGGGCGATACGCTGGGCGTCGAAGACGCCAAGGCGCTTGGCCTGGTCGGCGAGATCGTGACGCAAGGCAGCGCCGAGGAAGCAACGCTGGCGAGGGCGAAACAGCTGGCCAAGAAGCCTGTTGCGGCATTGCTGCAGACGCGCAGCCTCCTCAAGGGAGATACGGACGTGTTGTGCGACCGCATCGACCACGAGATCACGCTGTTCCAGCAGGCGCTTCAGGATGACACCACGCTGAAGCGGCTGCAGCGGATTGCTCGCCTGGCCGCCTGAGCGCCCGGCATGAAACCTCAGCGCCGCGCGAGCCGAAAGGCGCGCGGCGCTGTAACTCGTCCGGAACCGCGTTACCCCGCGGGTAGGGCAGGCCAGCGGTTCCAGACGAAGAACAACAACTAGTCTTTAAGGAATTCCGGCCCCTCGCCGATGATCTTCTTGTCGGGCTTGCCGACGGCGTCGAGGTCCCTTCCGTCATAGGGCAGGGAAAGCAGGATACGCTGGATCACCGCAAGCCGGGCGCGTCGCTTGTCATTGGCCCGCACGACGACCCAGGGCGAGAACTCTTTATGTGTGCGCTCGATCATCTGGTCGCGCGCCCTGGTGTAGTCGTCCCACTTGCCGACGCCGGCGATGTCGATCGGCGAGAACTTCCAGTTCTTCAGCGGCGACCAGCGGCGGTCATGGAACCGTTCGAGCTGCGTTTCGCGGCCGATATTCAGCCAGAATTTGAAGAAATGGATGCCTTCGTTGCAGATCATCCGCTCGAAATGCGGCGTCTCGTCCAGGAATTTCTCGTGCTGCTCCGGCGTGCAGAACCCCATGACCGGCTCGACGCCGGCGCGGTTGTACCAGGAGCGGTCAAAAGTGACGAACTCGCCCGAGGCCGGGAAATGGTCGACATAGCGCTGGTAATACCATTGCCCCGCCTCGGTCGGCGTCGGCTTGGGCAGCGCGACGTTGCGGGCCGTGCGCGGGTTCATATATTGCCGCAGCACGAAGATCGTACCGCCCTTGCCGGCCGCGTCCCTGCCCTCGAAAAGCGCCATCACCCGCTTGCCGGTGGCCTGTAGCCAGGCCTGCGCCTTGACCAGTTCGATCTGCAGCTCCTCGAGCTCCTTTTCGTAGTCCTCGCTTTTCATCTTCTTGTCGTAAGGATAGCCGCCGGCGGTAAGCTTGTTGTCCTCGATCCAGTCAGGCAGCACCGGATTGTCGATGTCGAACTCGCGCTCCTTGCCGCCGATCTTGATCTTGATCGGCGCCGTGGCCGGCACCGCTTCAGCCGTTTCCTTGGCTTTTTTCATCCGGACGAACCTTTCCAGTTTGCGGACTCATGCTATGGAGCCTGTGCAGCGCAAAGACGCTGCAGCATTTTGATCTTGCGCATGAACCTTCGCGAAAATCGATCCTGATTTCCAGGGTCCCATGCGTCAGGCCGGTCCAGCGAGCCGGCTGACCGGTCGAACGGGATGCGGGGTGGCGCGGGCCTATGGCAGAGACGGGCGCGGGACAAGACGACAAGGGGCAAGCCTTGGCCGGGCGGCTGATGCGCAACCGTTGGCTGCTTGGCGCAGGCGTTCTCGCAGTCCTTGCCGTTTACTTTTTCGCCGGCGCATCCGCCTATGTGCTGCTGCTAGCCCTGGCCGCGCTGGCGGCCGCGGCGATGCTGCCTGCAGATGCCGAACGCCAGCCGGCCGATGCGGGGGCAGCGATCGAGGCCAGCGGGCTGCAGAGGCTCTCCGCCGAATATCTGGCCGCCGCGGTCGCCGACCCGCTGATCATCTTCGACCATTCCGCCACCATCGTTCACGCCAACGCTGCCGCCTTCGCCGCCTTTGGCGGACTGGCGCCCGGTATGTCGCTGTCGCTCAAGTTCCGCGCCCCGGAGATGCAGGCGCTGCTCGACGGCATCCTTGCCGGGGAAGTCGCTTCCGATGCGGTCGACTACACCGAAAAGCTGCCGGTGGAACGCACATATCGGGTCAGCGCGTCCACGGTCGGCCATGCCACAGGCCTTTACGTGCTGGTGTTCAAGGATCAAAGCGAGACGCGCCGCATCGACCGCATGCGGGCCGATTTCATCGCCAATGCCAGCCATGAGCTGCGCACGCCGCTCGCCTCGATCGCCGGCTTCATCGAGACGCTGCGCGGGCCGGCCCGCAACGATCCGGCGGCGCGCGACCAGTTCCTGCAGATCATGCAGAACCAGACCGGCCGGATGGCCCGCCTGATCGACGATCTGCTCTCACTGTCGCGGTTGGAGATGAAACCCTATCTGGGGCCGGGCACGGAAGTCGATCTTCGCCAGACGATCGACAGCGTCATCGATTCGCTGGGGCCGCTGGCCAGTGAGAACGGCGTCGTCATCGAGCGGGAGTTCGCCAACGCGCCGCTAGTCGTCCCCGGCGATCGCGACGAGCTGTTCCAGGTCTTCGAGAATCTCCTCGAGAATGCCTGCAAATACGGCCAGTCAGGCGGGCGCGTCACCGTATCGGTCACCGGCGGCGAGGATGGCCAGCAGCCGGGCTTCGACGTCACGATAAGGGATTATGGTCCGGGCATTGCCGAAGAGCACATCCCGCGCATCACCGAGCGCTTCTACCGCGTCGATGTCGAAAACAGCCGCGCCCAGAAAGGCACCGGGCTTGGCCTTTCGATCGTCAAGCATATATTGACCCGTCATAACGCAAGATTGTCCATCAAGTCGGAAGTCGGCAAGGGCGCGGCGTTCACGGTTCATTTGCCGGCTCGCTGATCGTATATCGGTTACCAACCGGGATTTTCTTCTTTCTGTCATGCGGTTCACGTATCAGCGACGGATTGAGGGAACGCACCAGCCGGCACAAGCCGGGAAGGCATATCCATGCAGTCCGTTCATATCGCCAGTGCCTATGATGAAGAGCTGAAATTCCTGTCGAAGCGCATCGCCGCGATGGGCGGCCATGCCGAGCGCATGGTCGAACAGGCGGTCGCGGCCCTGGTGAATGTCGACCATGGCCTCGCGCAAAAGGTCATCCAGGACGATCTCGTCCTCGACGAAGGACAGCGCGAGATCGACGACAAGGCCATCATCATCATCGCCAGGCGCCAGCCGATGGCGACGGATCTTCGCGAGATCGTCGGCGCGATCCGTATCTCGGCCGATATCGAGCGTGTCGGCGACTTGGGCAAGAACGTCGCCAAGCGGGTGGCCTCGGTGGACGGCCGCCAGCCGAATAGTCTTTTCCGCGGTATCGAGGCGCTTGCCAATCTGGCGCTGACGCAGCTCAAGGAAGTGCTCGACGTCTACGCCTCGCGCTCGGTCGAGAGGATTGGTCTCGTGCGCGACCGGGATGACCAGATCGACGCCATGTACACCTCGCTGTTCCGCGAGCTCTTGACCTACATGATGGAAGATCCGCGCAACATCACGCCCTGCACGCATCTTCTGTTCTGCGCCAAGAACATCGAGCGCATCGGCGACCACGCGACCAATATCGCCGAGACGATCTATTACATCGTCACGGGCGACCAGATGCCAGCCGACCGGCCGAAAGGCGACAAGACCGACAAGGTCGTGCTTCCCGGCCCGGTGCCGGCTAAGTGAACCGCCGCCTCTCGAATGGCTTCCTGATTTAGGATAAGCTCCTCCAGGGACAGCGATTTTGTCAGTCGCAGTCTCGGGAGGTTTGCGATGGAACAAGTTCGAAACCTGACCCCGGCCCCTATGTCGGGCATCATTGCCTCCAGCGTCTATTCGGGCGGCAAGCGCATCGCCGACATCGCCATCGAACAGGCCGGCGAATGGGCGGCAAAACCCGGTCATGTCGTCTGGATCGGCCTGCTCGAGCCCGATCGCAACCTGCTGCTCCGGGTGCAGGCGCAATTCCACTTGCATGATTTGGCGATCGAGGATGCCGAGCATCCGCATGCGCGCCCGAAGATCGAGCAATATGGCGACGCCCTCTTCATCGTTGCCCGTACCGCGCAATTGATCGACGGCCGTGTCACTTTCGGCGAGACGCATCTATTCGTCGGCGCCGGCTATATTGTCAGCGTCCGGCACGGCCCGTCGACCTCTTACGCCGCCGTGCGCCAGCACTGGGAGAGCTGCCCGCATTCGCTCGCCAAAGGCGAGGATTTCGTCCTCTACGCTATCCTTGACTTCATCGTCGACAACTACATGCCGGTGCTGGAGCAGATCGAGGACGAGGTCGAGGCGATCGAGGACAAGGTGCTTCTGAAGCCGATGACCGGTTCCGATATCGAGCGGCTTTACATGCTGCGCCGCGATCTGCTGCGGCTGCGCAATGCGGCGCTGCCGCTGGTCGAGGTCTGCCGTCGGCTGACAAGCGCCGACCTGCCGCAGATACATGCCGCCATGCATCCGCTGTTTCGCGACGTGACCGACCACATCCGCACCGTGCAGGAAAAGATCGACTCGCTGCGCGAGGTTCTGGCCTTCGCTTTCGAAGCCAGTCTGCTGGTCGGGCAGAGCCAGGAAACCGCAATATCCAAGAAGCTCGCCTCATGGGCCGCCATCCTGGCGGTGCCCACGGCCTTCGCCGGCATCTACGGCATGAACTTCTCCGACATGCCGGAACTGAAGATGGAATACGGCTATCCGGCCGTCCTGGTGGCGATCGCGCTCATCTGCGCGTTCCTGTACTGGCGGTTCAAGAAGAATGGATGGCTGTGAAATAGGGGAGTAAGGCAGTAAGGGAGTAGGGGGCGAGTAGCGAATAGGGAGTAGCGAGTAGGGGAAATAAGTTGCCCTCTTCGCGAAACTCCATCCAGCTCTATTCGCTATTCGCTATTCGCTATTCGCTATTCTCTATTCGCTCAACGCGCCCTGCGCCGCTCCCCTGCCGGCTGGAACGCCACCCGGGAATGATACTTGCAATAGGGTCCCGTTTCGGCGGCGTCGTTGCCGCAGAAGTTGAAGTCTTCCGACAGCGGATCGCCGTTCGGCCATTTGCAGGTGCGTTCGGTCAGCTCGACGAGCTGCAGATGCCGCGAGATCGGCACGACCACGTTCTCGACCGGTCGGATGTAGTGGCGCGCGACCGGCTCGGCGTCGAACTGCACCTGCAGCGCGGTGGCGCCGATGGTGGTGGTCACGTGACGCGTGGCACTCGCGGCGCGGGTCACCGATTTCTGCATCGAGGCGCCTTGCGTCGCCTTCTTCTGGCGCGCCGGAGCGGCCGTTGCGCGGCCGCGGCCCGACAGCTTCAGGCGATGCACCTTGCCGATGACGGCGTTGCGGCTCACCCCGCCGAGCTGTGCGGCGATCTGGCTGGCGCTCAGACCCTCCGACCACAATTTCCTGAGAAGTTCGACCCGCTCGTCAGTCCAGTTCATGAGACCGCGCTCCTGCTGAGGCGTACGGCAGTCAGAATCCTTTCCCGCCCCCGGCTCTCGCCGGGCAAACAACACCACATATACCGGGTGATTAGGTCCGCCGCACGAAATCTAGTTATTTCTCGACTACAAATACCTTATGCGCTGACTCGGTGACAAGAGTCCCCAGGGCAACACGATTCGGTTTTTTCGGTTTTCCCCAACTTGCCGGCCTACTTATGAACCGGCGTGGCGTCAGGGGCTTGCCACGCGCTTCTGCGTGACGTTTTCGTTGACTTCATGGCCGAAAAACATGATAAGCCGCAAAGGCCGCCGCATTGGCGGCTTTTTTGATTTCCGGTTCCGGAGACGCATATAATGAGCGGTTCGGCGCTTTACGAGACCTTTGCCCGCGCACCCCTGGCGTTCGACCGTGGGGAGGGGACCTGGCTGGTCACCGACAAGGGCGAGCGATATCTCGACTTCGCCGGCGGCATCGCGGTGAATTCGCTGGGCCACAGCCATCCGCATCTGGTCGCGGCGCTCACCGGGCAGGCCGCCAAGCTGTGGCACGTCTCCAACCTCTATGAGATCCCGGAACAGCGCCGGCTGGGCGAGCGGCTGACTGAGGCGACCTTTGCAGACAAGGTGTTCTTCACCAATTCCGGTGCCGAGGCACTGGAATGCGCCATCAAGACGGCCAGGCGCTATCAATTCGTCAAGGGCCGTCCCGAGCGCTTCCGCATCATCACCTTCGAGGGTGCCTTTCACGGCCGCACGCTGGCGACGATCGCCGCCGGCGGCCAGTACAAATACCTCGAAGGCTTCGGCCCGAAGGTCGAGGGATTCGACCAGGTGGCTTTCGACGACATCGACGCCGCTGAAAAGGCGATCACGCCGGAGACCGCGGCGATCCTGATCGAGCCGGTGCAAGGCGAGGGCGGCATACGCCCGGTGCCGACGCAATCGCTGAAGCGGCTGCGGCAACTCTGCGACAAGCACGGCCTGCTTTTGATCTTCGACGAGGTCCAGTGCGGCATCGGCCGCACCGGCAAGCTGTTCGCACATGAATGGTCAGGCGTCACGCCCGATCTGATGGCGATCGCCAAGGGCATCGGCGGCGGCTTCCCGATGGGCGCCTGCCTTGCCACCGACGAGGCGGCGACCGGCATGACGGCCGGCGTGCACGGCACGACCTTCGGCGGCAATCCGCTGGCGATGGCCGTCGGCAACGCCGTGCTCGACGTGGTGCTGGCCGGCGGCTTCCTCGAGGACGTGCAGCGCAAGGCGCTGCTTCTGAAGCAGGGCCTTGCGGCGGTGGCCGATGAATTCCCCGACGTCATCGAGGGCATCAGGGGAACCGGCCTTATGCTCGGCCTGAAATGCGCCATGCCCAACGCCAAGGTGAATATGGCGCTGCGCGACCAGCACCTGCTTGCCGTGCCGGCGGGCGACAACGTCATCCGCCTCCTGCCGCCGCTCACCGTCACCGACGAGGAGATCGGCGAGGCGCTGGAGCGCATTCGCGGCGGCGCCAAGCGCCTGACCGACGCGATTGCCGCCGAAGCCGCCAAATAATTTCTGGAACCTGCCGATGAGTGTTCGCCACTTCACCGATCTGTCCGCCGTTTCCGCGGGCGACCTGCGCATCATGCTTGACGACGCGGTGGCGCGAAAGACCAGGCTCAAGGCGGGTGAGCGTTCAAAACCGCTCGATGGCAAGGTGCTGGCCATGATCTTCGACAAGCCGTCGACGCGCACGCGCGTGTCCTTCGATGTCGGCATGCGCCAGCTCGGCGGCGAGACCATCATGTTGACCGGCACCGAGATGCAGCTCGGCCGTTCGGAGACCATCGCCGACACGGCGAAAGTGCTGTCGCGCTATGTCGACGCCATCATGATCCGCACCACCTCGCACGACCGGCTGCTGGAGCTCACCGAGAACGCCACCGTTCCGGTCATCAACGGGCTGACCGACGACACGCATCCCTGCCAGCTCATGGCCGACATCATGACCTTTGAGGAGCATCGCGGTCCGGTGTCCGGCAAGACCTTCGCCTGGACCGGCGACGGCAACAATGTGCTGCATTCGCTCCTGGAGGCCTCGGCGCGGTTTAGCTTCAACCTCAATGTCGCGGTGCCGGAAGGCAGCGAGCCTTTCGAGAAATATGTCGACTGGTCGAAAGCCAATGGCGGCAAGGTCCGGTTTTCCAGGTCCGCCGAGGAAGCCGTCGACCAGGCCGACTGCGTCGTTACCGACAGCTGGGTCTCCATGGGCCAGGAGCATCGCGCCCGCGGCCACAACGTCTTCCTGCCCTATCAGGTCAATGCGGCGCTGATGGCGAAAGCCAAGCCCGATGCATTGTTCATGCACTGCCTGCCGGCGCATCGCGGTGAGGAGGTCACCGACGAGGTGATCGACGGCCCGCATTCGGTGGTCTTCGACGAGGCCGAGAACCGGCTGCACGCCCAGAAGGCGGTGCTGGCCTGGTGTCTGGGCGCGTGAGAAGGGCTGGACCTGACCGCTTCCGGCCCGATCGGGCTCAACTTGATCTGGGGACATGTGATGCCTATTTGCGGGCCATCACGTAAATCGAACGCGCTTCGACGCATGCGGCTCACCGGGCGGCATGGCTGCGCCCCGGAGTATTGTCATGTTGGAAACCCAGACCTTGGCTGAGCATAAACCCCAACTCGGTGAATTCGGCTTCGCCGGCGACGATCACGTCGTGCCTTACGAGGTCGCGCCGCTCGATGTGCGCGGCCGCACCGTGCAGCTCGGGCCGATGCTCGACGCTATTCTGAGCCGCCACGATTACCCCGAGCCGGTCGCCCGCCTGCTGGCGGAAGCCTGCGTGCTCACCGTGCTGCTCGGCACTTCGCTGAAGTTCGAAGGCAAGTTCATCCTGCAGACCCGCACCGACGGTCCGGTCGACATGCTGGTGGCCGATTTCACCACGCCGCATGCGCTGCGCGCCTATGCGCGCTTCGATGCCGACCGGCTGCAGGCGCTGACCGCCGCCGGCGAGACCTCGCAGCAGACGCTGCTCGGCGACGGCGTCTTGGCCTTGACGATCGACCAGGGTGCGCATACGCAGCGCTACCAAGGCATCGTCCAGCTCGACGGCACCTCGCTCGAGGACGCCGCGCGCACCTATTTCCGGCAGTCGGAGCAGATCCCGACCGATATCAAGATGTCGGTCGCCAAGCTGGTCACGCCCGGCCCGGCCGGCGCGCGCGAGCAGTGGCGCGCCGGCGGTATCCTGGCGCAATTCCTGCCGCAGTCGCCGGAACGCATGCGCGTTCCCGATATTTCTGGCGGCGACGGCGATCCGCGTGACGTTGCGGACCAGCCGGCCGACAATTCCTGGCAGGAGTTGCTGGCGCTGCTCGGCACGATCGAGCCGACCGAGTTGATCGACCCGACGGTGGGCGCCGAGCGGTTGCTCTACCGGTTGTTCCACGAACACGGCGTGCGCGTTTTCCGCGGCGTCCCTGTCGCCGACCAGTGCTCCTGCTCGCGCGACAAGATCCGCGGCATTCTCGAAGGCTTTTCGGCTGAGGAGATCAAGGAATCGACCGAGGAGGGCGGCATCCATGTCGCCTGCGAGTTCTGCTCGACCCAATACGACTTCGACCCAGCTGAATTCGCGAAGTGAGCTCTCTTCCTTCTCCCCGTTCCACGGGGAGAAGGTGCCCGAAGGGCGGATGAGGGGCGGCGCCAACGTTGGCGATCATAGCGACACGCTGGCGACGCGGTCGTCCGGCTCCAGGAAAATCTCAGAAGCCCGGCGCCGCCCCTCATTGCCCTGCCGGGCATTTCTCCCCGTGAAACGGGGAGAAAGAGGCTGTCGCCGACGGCTAATTCACCGTGCGCCTTGTCCCCGGCATGTCGAGCGAGAAAGCCGGAATGGCGATATCGAACGTCTCGCCGCGGCCGTTGCGCATCGTGTAGTGGCCGACCATGATGCCTGACGGCGTCGAGAGCGGGCAGCCCGAGGTGTACTGGTAACTGTCGCCGGGATTGAGTTCCGGCTGGTCGCCGACGACGCCGGCGCCGCGCACCTCCTCGACCCGGCCCTGACCGTCGGTGATGTGCCAGTAGCGCGACACAAGCTGCACGAACTCGTCGGAGCGGTTGTCGATCGTCACCTGATAGCCCCAGACATAGCGGTTCTCGGACGGATCGGAGCGGTCCTCCAGATAGAAGGGCCTGACCAGCACTTCGATGTTGCGCGTCACTGCGCGATACATGGGCCACTCCGGTTGCCGCCGCGGAAAATATGTCACGCTCCGCTCTTGATAAACGCAGCGCCGACCATCCTGCCAGCCTTGTAAGTGCAGGTGCCGAAAAACAATGTCATTTAGGTGACACATGACAATGTTGGTGTGCACAAACCGTGCCGGGCGACTCGGACGCTCTGAAAACAGTTGAAACGGCCGCGTGCGGCCTAAAGCAATTCCAGGAAAAGCGCGAGCGGTTAGGCTCGGCGCCTTCGCCGTAGCCTTCCGTCCGGAATTGCGTGAAAACAAGGAGATGGAGTGTGTCGCCGTTTGCGTGAAACGGTGAAACTCTCTATCGGGAGTGACCAGATCTCGATGGAACTGACTATCGCAGCCGGCCTGGCTTCGTCAGCGCTTCTTTCCTTCAATCTCGCCAGCATCCTGCTCGCCTCGTCGCGGCTGAAGCGGCGGCATGTCATCGCGCCGCCCTCCAGCGCGCGACCGCCGGTCTCCATCATCGTGCCGTCGCGTGGCGTCGAGCCGTTCACGCCGGAGACCTTGCAGCGCGCCTTCTCTCTCGATTGGCCGCGCTATGAGCTGATCTTCTGCGTCGCGCATGCCGAAGACCCGGTGGTCAAGCTGATCGATGCGGCGATCGCACGCCACCCCAAAATTCCCGCGCGGCTGCTGATCGGCGACGATCGCGTCAGCGCCAATCCCAAGCTCAACAACTGCGTCAAGGGCTGGCAGGCGGCGCGACACGATTGGGTGATCCTCGCCGATTCCAACGTGCTGATGCCGAGAGACTATGTCCAGCACCTGATGGCGGCATGGCGGCCGGATACCGGCCTCGTCTGCTCGACGCCGATCGGCTCGCGGCCGGACGGGTTTTGGGCCGAAGTCGAATGCACCTTCCTCAACACGCTGCAGGCGCGCTGGCAGTATGCCGGCGAGGCGGTTGGCCTTGGCTTCGCCCAGGGCAAGAGCATGCTGTGGAACAAGCCGATGCTCGATGCCAATGGCGGCATCCAGGCTTTGGCCGCCGAGATCGCCGAGGACGCGGCGGCCACCAAGCTGGTCAACGGCCTGGGGTTCAACGTCAACCTCGTCGCCTCGCCATTCGAGCAGCCGCTCGGCCAGCGCAGGCTCGCCGAGATCTGGTCGCGCCAGACGCGCTGGGCGCGGCTGCGCCGGGTTACCTTCCCACTGTTCTTCGCGCCGGAGATCCTGACTGGCGCTGCGGTGCCGCTGCTGCTGGCGCTGATTGCAGCGGCAAGCGCCGGCGTCAGCCTGCCCACGACGGCCTTGGGCGTGCTGGCGATCGCCTACCTGCCGGAATGGCTGCTGGCCTTTGCGAAGGGCTGGTACCTGTCGCCACGCAGCGTCACCGCGATGATTGTGCGCGATGCCCTGCTACCGGCCATCTGGGCGCGCGCCTGGTTCGGCGGCGCCGTCGAATGGCGCGGCAACGCCATGACCATCCGCACCAAGGCGATGACCGAACTGGAGGAGCTCGCCTAGAGCAATTCCAGGAAAAGTGTGAAACGGTTTTCCGTCCGGAATTGCGGCTCTGGAAGGCTCGGGCCGCGGCGTTCTCAGCCTTCTATTTTGCCGCCTTCAGGGCCTGTTCCACGTCTTCCAGCAGATCGTCGGTGTCCTCCAGGCCAACGGAGAGCCTCAGCGTGCCTGGCCCGATGCCGAGCTCGGCGCGGGCCTCGTCGCTCAGGTTCTTGTGCGTCGTCGTCGCCGGATGGGTGATCAGGCTCTTGGCGTCACCGAGATTGTTCGAGATCAGCACGATGTCGAGCGCGTTCTGGAAGGCAAAGGCCGCCTGCTTGCCGCCCTTGACGTCGAGGCAGATCAGCGTCGAGCCTCCCGACATTTGCTTCTTGACGATATCCGCTTGCGGATGATCGGCGCGGCCCGGATAGATGACACGGGCGATCTCCGGCCGCTCGGCCAGGAAATCGGCGATCTTGCCGGCGCTCTCCGTCTGCTGGCGCACGCGTAGCGGCAGCGTCTCCAGGCCTTTGAGCAGCGTCCAGGCGTTGAAGGGCGACAGGCTCGGGCCGGTGTGGCGAAAATAGTCGTGCAGGTTCTCGTCGATCCACTTCTTGTCCGACAGGATGACGCCGCCCAGGCAGCGGCCCTGGCCGTCTATATGCTTGGTCGCCGAATAGACGACGATATGGGCGCCGAGCTGCAGCGGCTTCTGCTGCAGCGGCGTGGCGAAGACATTGTCGACGATCAGCCTGGCGCCGATCGAATTGGCGAGCCTGGCGACGGCGGCGATGTCGACCACCTCCAGCGTCGGGTTGGTCGGGCTTTCCAGGAAGAACAGCTTGGTGTTCGGCCTTGTCGCCTTTTCCCAATTGGCGATGTCGGTGCCGTCGACCAGCGTCGCCTCGATGCCGTAGCGCGGCGCCAGCGTCTCGACCACCCAGCGGCAGGAGCCGAACAGGGCGCGCGCCGCCACGATATGATCTCCGGCCTTGGCGCTGCAGAGCAGCGCGGCGGTTACTGCGGCCATGCCGGAAGCGGTGGCTCGGGCATCCTCGGCGCCTTCCAGCGCGCACATGCGCTTTTCGAACATGTCGACCGTCGGATTGGCGTAGCGCGAATAGATGAAGCCCGGCTCTTCGCCCTTGAAGCGGGCTTCCGCCGCTTGCGCCGTCTCGTAGACATAGCCTTGGGTGAGATACATCGCCTCGGATGTCTCGCCGAAACCGGAACGCAACGTTCCGCCATGCACGAGTGCCGTCTGAGGTTTCCAGTTGCGCTTCTTGGTGCTCATAGCCCTGCTTTCAGACACAAAAAAACCGGCCGCGAAGTCGCAACCGGTCCATATAGCCTTGCGGCTCGACGGTCCTTTAGCGACTTGTTTAACGTGGCTGCAAGCCGACCGGCCAAATCACCACGGGATAACGACCCTTTAGACCCGCGCCGCGCTTGCGTCAATTGCCGGCTTCATTAAGAGGTTTGTACCAGCCGGGCGGCAAGAGCCTGCTTAGATCCTCGCCCGGCCTTGTGAACGGAGCCAGCTTTTGCGGCAAACAGGCATTCTTCCGGATCAGGACATCGCAGCGCTGTTCGAGGCGAAGGCGCTGAAGTCGCCGCGCGCGCTGGACGCCGACCAGATCCAGCCGGCCAGTCTCGATCTCAGGCTCGGCGACAAGGCGTTTCGCGTGCGTGCCTCGTTCTTGCCGGGTCCGGATCATCGGGTCGTCGACAAGCTCGAGCGGCTGAAGCTGCACGAGATCAGCCTTGCCGAGGGCGCGGTGCTGGAAACCGGCTGCGTCTATATCGTGCCGCTGCTCGAGAGCCTCGCGCTGCCGGCGAACGTATCCGCCTCGGCCAATCCGAAGAGCTCGACCGGCCGTCTCGACATATTCACGCGCGTCATGACCGATCGTGGCCACGAGTTCGACAAGATCGCCGCCGGCTATCGCGGACCGCTCTATCTCGAGGTCAGTCCGCGCACCTTCCCGATCGTCGTGCGTGCCGGCTCGCGGCTGTCGCAGATCCGCTTCCGCACCGGCAACGCGGTGCTCTCGGAGAGAGAGCTGCGCGACCTTCACCGCGCCGAGATGCTGGTCGCCACCGAGCCGCCCAATATTTCAGGCGGCGGCATCGCGCTTTCCATCGACCTCGACGGCGACAAGGATGGCCTTGTCGGCTACCGCGGCAAGCACCACACTGGCCTGGTCGACGTCGACAAGCGCGCCGCCCAGGATGTCGTCGATTTCTGGGAGCCGATCTACAAGAGCGGCGCCGGCGAACTGGTGCTCGATCCGGACGAATTCTATATCTTGGTCAGCCGAGAAGCCGTGCACGTGCCGCCGCTCTATGCCGCCGAGATGACTCCTTTCGACCCACTGGTCGGCGAGTTCCGCGTCCATTATGCCGGGTTCTTCGATCCGGGCTTCGGCCACTCCGCCGCCGGCGGCAGCGGCAGCCGCGCCGTGCTCGAAGTGCGCAGCCACGAGGTGCCTTTTATCCTCGACCACGGCCAGATCGTCGGCCGTCTCGTCTACGAGCATATGCTGAAACGCCCGCAGGCGCTTTACGGCACCGAACTCGGCTCGAACTATCAGGCGCAGGGCCTGAAGCTCTCCAAGCATTTTCGGGCAGCGCGGTGAGGTCCAAGTGGGGAGATGTCCGGAAGGGGACGCGCCGTCCCATCTGTTCTTCGTCATTCTAGGGCGGAGCAAGGAGCGAAGCGACGCGCGCAGACCCTAGAATCCATGCCGTGACGCCTGAGCGCCGCCACGGTGCCGAACGCTCACCAGCCAATTCCGCGAGAGAACTCGAACCATTCAGGATGATCTTCTGGAGCCTTGGCCGGTCTTGTGCCCGGGCATGCGGTGGGTAAGGTCATTGGCGACACCGAAATAGCGTGCCACCTTCTGGCTCGCGGTCATGTAAACATAGCCTGTCATGTTGCGATCTTAGCTGGCGCTGCGCCAACGGTTATTCTGGACGGCAGCAGTCTACGCCCAATGTCACGGCATGGATTCTAGGGTCTGCGCGCGTCGCTTCGCTCCTTGCTCCGCCCTAGAATGACGAGGTGGAAGAGGCAGCTTCCTTCGCGCCCCTCTGGCCTGCCAGTCACCGGGAGATCGGCGCTACAGCGCCTTCACCGCCACCTTGACCGGCTTCTCGATCTCCAGCGGATTGCGCAGCGGCAAGCCGAAATCCGGCGCCTCGATCTCGAACGTATCGCCGGCCTCGGTCCTGATGCCATCGGCGAAGGAGAGCGTCGCGGTGCCGAACATATGCACATGCACGTCGCCCGGCTGGCGGAAGGCCGAATATTTGAAATGGTGGTGCTCGAGATTGGCGATGGTGTGCGACATGTTCGCTTCGCCCGACAGGAACGGCTTTTCCCAGAGCAGCTTGCCGTCGCGCCAGATACGCGAGGCGCCGCGGATATCGGCGGGCAGCTCGCCGATCAGGATTTCAGGGCCAAACGAGGCGTTGCGCAGCTTGGAATGGGCGAGGAACAGATAGTTCACCCGCTCGGTGACGTGATCGGAGAACTCGTTCGACAGCGTGAAGCCGACGCGGAACGGCGCGCCGTCATCGCCGATGACATAGATGCCGGCGATCTCCGGCTCCTCGCCGCCATCCTGCGCGAAGGCCGGCGACATCAGCGGCGCGCCGGGGGCCACCGCCATCGTGCCGTTGCCCTTGTAGAACCATTCCGGCTGCACGCCGACCTGGCCTTTGGCCGGCTTGCCGCCTTCGAGGCCCATGCGGAACATCTTCATGGAATCGGTGAGCTGTTCTTCGCCGTCATTGAGCTTCTTGTGCATGGAATCGCGCGTCGCCGCGGAACCGAGATGCGTCAGCCCCGTGCCGGTGAGGTGCAGATGCGCCGGGTCCGGATGGTTGATCGGCGAGACCAGCCTGCCCCTCTTGTAGGCGGCGTCGAGATCGACCGTCTCGCCATAGCCCTTGCGCTCGATCAGCGCTTCGAGCCCTGTGCCGGTGCGCGCGGCCTCCATCGCCAGCGAATAGACGCTGCGCGCGCCGTTGATGACTCTGGTCTTGCCGCCGCCATTGCGGGCGACGACGCGGATCGTCTCGGCGTCGTCGAGGATCTGGGAGATCAGCATGTTTGAACCCTCTCTCATCTTGCCTGGCTGCCCGCGGGCAAACCTTGACCGGCGCGGCGCGGAGAAATCCGTGCCACGGTTGAAATTCTTCGTCCGGATTGCGCTCGCGAGCCCGGTCCTTGCCTTCTTGGCGCCGACGGGTTGCCGGCAGCTTCGCGATCTGAAACCCGTATGCCTCCTTAAGTCCGCTTCAGGTCTTCAGGCCTTGTTCTTGTTGTAGACGTCGAAGATGACGGCGCCGAGCAGCACCAGGCCTTTCACCACCTGCTGCCAGTCGACATTGACGCCCATGATCGACATGCCGTTGTTCATCACGCCCATGATGAAGCCGCCGACGACCGCGCCGATCACCTGTCCGACGCCGCCCATTGCCGAGGCGCCGCCGATGAAGACGGCCGCGATGACGTCGAGCTCGCTGCCGAGACCGGCAGCCGGCACGGCCTGGCCGAGGCGCGCCGCGATGATCAGGCCGCCCAGTGCCGACAGCACGCCCATATTGATGAAGACCAGCAGGGTCAGCCTTTCGGTGTTGATGCCCGAAAGCTGCGCGGCCTTGGCGTTGCCGCCCATGGCGTAGATCCGGCGGCCGATGGTCATGCGCTTGGTGACGAAGACGAACAGCGAGATCAGCACGCCCATCACCAGCAGCACGACCGGCAGGCCCCTGTAGCTGGCGAACTGGAAGACCAGGAACAGCGCCAGCGCGCTGCCGACCAGCGTCTTGACGACGAACAGCGGGAAGGGCTCCGCCTCATAGCCGTGACGCTCGCGCTTGCGCCGCGTCCTGAAGCCGAAATAGGCGTAGGCGAGCACCGCGATGAGGCCGAGCACGACCGTCGTCATATGC
>NZ_VFTQ01000026.1:0-97716 GCF_006439475.1 Mesorhizobium sp. B2-8-9
CGTATGTCGCCATAGCTGTCCGCGACGACGAAGCAGTCCTCATGCTTCAGCGCAAATTGCCTATGCGGCTCGCGCGGTGCCGATTCATCGAGTGCGGGGAGAGCGACCGCTGGATTAAGCTTGCGTTCTTCGACTTCGATGCTCATCTCATCCCTCCTGTTCAGACGGCCGATGCAGGCGCTCATCGCATATGCCTGCGCCCGACCATCTCCTATCAACAGTATCTCGCATCAATGCTGCGATGCCTATGATCCCGAGAGCGTCATTGAAATCTTGGCGGATATTCGGCGAAGCTTCCGCTGTTCGAGTCCGATCGAATGCGGCGGGAACCCGGCGATTCTAACCGCCAACTCGTCTCAAGCGGTGCTGTTAAAAAGTGCTGGCTATTTCAGCCGCGTTTTCGGCGAACCCGTTTCGCGAGCCGAGTGGAAATTGCTCGTCGCGCGCCAGCAGGCGGTAGATCCCCAAATAGTCGGTGCACATGCGCCCGACCGTGAATCGCCTTTCAAAAGTTTTCCGCACACGTGCGCGATCGAGACTGCCTATCCGCCGCACAGCTTCGACGCCTTCGTCAATGCTTTCCACTATCAGTCCGGACACGCCATGATCGATGACCTCCGGAACGGCTCCGCGGTTGAACGCAACCACCGGGGTACCGCAGGCCATCGCCTCGATCGTCACGAGGCCGAACGGCTCCGGCCAATCGATCGGAAACAGCAGCGCCGTCGCATTGCCCAAAAATTCCGCCTTCGCACGCTCATCAATTTCGCCGATGAACTCGACATTCGAATGCCGAAGCACCTGTGGTTCGACCCTGTCGCTCCAAAATGATTGGTCCACTGCGTCGATTTTGGCTGCGATCTTCAGCGGCATTCCGGCGCGCGCGGCGATTTCTATCGCGGCCTCCGGTCCCTTTTCGGGTGAGATGCGGCCGAGGAACGCGAGGTATCCAGCGGCTTTCGGCCGGAATGGCAGGAGATTGTTCGGCAGGCCGTGATAGATCGTTCCAAGCCAGTTGACCGGCGGCATGGGCCGGCGCTGGTCGTCCGAAATCGAGACCAGTGGAATGTCGTTGAACATCGCGTAAAGCTGCGCCAGGTCCGGAAGGTCGAGCCGGCCATGAAGCGTGGTAACGGTTCGCTGCGCGAACTCTCGAATTATCGGGAAATGGAGAACGTCGACGTGGAAATGCAGCACGTCGAATTCATTCGCCCGTCTGCGAACCTCTTCAAGCATCATGACGTGGTAAGGAATGGGATTCTGTGCTTTCTGATTCAGGCGTAGCGCAACGTCGCAACATGCCACCAGTTCGGCCGAAGTACGTGAATCGCCGCTGGCGAACAAAGTCACGTCATGGCCCCTTCGAACCAACTCTTCCGTTAAATAGGAAACGATGCGCTCGGTCCCGCCATAGAACTTGGGTGGCACGGACTCAGTCAGGGGTGCGATCTGGGCAATCTTCATGTGCAGGGCATCCTGGAACGAAAGTCGGCCTTCAACGAACCGGGGACGGCAGCGGTTACTCCTTCTCCCGGTTCGCCGTTCTCGCGAACTTTCGGACTGCTAATTTGTTCCCGGCATCAATCACTTCGCCGTGGCATCGTATGCAAAAGTGAAAGGGCGGAATGTAAACTGCCAGACGGGCAAGCCCGTTGGCGAACATGGCGGCGATCGAGGCGCCGGTCAGGCTGACAAAGAAAGACCGCAGAGCATGTACGCTGCGGCTGATGCAGTGCGGCCGCATTCAGGCTTGGCCTGGCTGTGAGTCCTATGCGATGGCGACCCTCTGTCGTCTTGAGCGACACTGAGGGAGATCAGGCCGCCGCTACATGCGCCGAGTTCGAGCCGATGTAATTCCTGATCGTCTCGATAATCCGGCCCTGGTCGGCTTCGCTCAAATAGGCATGCATCGGCAGGCAGAGGATCTGCTTCGGCAATTCCTCCGAGACGGCAAGGCCGGTCGGCGTGCGCGGATAGTGCTTGTAGGCGACCTGCTCGTGCAGCGGCTTCACATAATAGATCACCGACGGGATGCCCTTTTCGCCGAGATGGGCCTTGAGCCCGTCGCGCTTCGGCGTCTCGATGGCGTACTGCGCCCAGGCCGAGCGGCCGTGGCCGAGATTGCGTGAGGCCTTGACGATGTCGCCAAGGCCCTTGGCATAGCGGTCCGCGACCACCTGCCTGGCCACCATCTCATCCTCGAGGATGGCGAGCTTTTCGATCAGGATCGCCGCCTGCAGCGTGTCGAGGCGCGAATTGATGCCGACGCGGACATTGTCATATTGCGTCTCGCCCTTGCCGTGGAAGGCGAAGGAACGGAGCTTGTCGGCCAGCGCAGCATCGTTGGTGAACATCGCGCCGCCATCGCCGTAGCAGCCAAGCGGCTTCGCCGGATAAAAGCTGGTCGAGCCGACATGGCCGAAGGCGCCGCACATGGTGCCGTCGGCGGAACCGCCCATCGACTGCGCAGCGTCCTCGATCACCAACAGGTTCTCGCGCCTGGCGATCGCCATGATCGCCTCGTAATTCGCGGAGAGCCCGAACAGATCGACCGGGATGATCGCCTTCGGCTTCAGCCTACCTTCCTTCTTGATCATCTCGATCGCCGCCTCGAGGCTGGCGATGTCGATGTTATAGGTGTCGCGGTCGACGTCGACGAAGACCGGCTCGGCCTTGGCGAGCGCCACCACCTCGGCGGTGGCTGCGAAGGTGAAGCTCGGCACGAACACGGCATCGCCCGGGCCGATGCCGGCGGCAAACAGCGGCAGGAGCAGCGCGTCGGTGCCGTTGGCGCAGGCGACCACATGCCTGACGCCGATATAGGCGGCGAGCTTGTTCTCGAATTCCGCAACCTGCGGCCCGAGGATATAACGGCCGTCCTCGACGACGTGGTCGATCGCGGCCTTCAGCCGGTCGCGGATACGTTCGCGCTGCGCGCCAAGATCGATGAACTGCATGTCGCCCTCGAAACTGCCTGTAAAACCGGCCCGCTGGTAACAGACTTGAACCGGCTGAGAAAGCCGGTGGCGGCCGGCGCAAATTGCTCAGGTGTCGCAGCCTGTTGCCGATTTTGCCGGCGCAATGCCTGAAAAACCCGGAAATCCGAGCCGCGAGAGGCGTTTTCCGGCCCCTCTTATCGCGTCGTTGCACCGGTGGGAAACATAAAGTGATCGGCCGCGAAGGGCGGATTCGCGTCCGCTCCCACGCTGGATCAGGCGATTTCGTGCCGCCAGGGCGGGTTGGCGCCGGCCCGCGAAACCGTCACCGCCGCCGCCTTGGCGCCGAGCTCCAGCGCCTGCCGGATCGCATCTTCCGGCAGGTCGCCGATCGCCGCTTTGGTGAGCAGGCCCTGCTCGTGCAGGGAGGCCAGAATGCCGGCGTTGAAGGTGTCGCCTGCGCCGACCGTGTCGATGACCTTCACTTTCTGCGGCATGACGGTGACCTTGTGCGCCTTGCTGTAGCCGACGGCGCCTTCGCTGCCATGGGTGACGACGATCAGCTTCGGCCCGCGCTCCAGCCAGTTGCGCACCACGTCCTCATGCGAGCCGGCCTCGTCGAACCATTTGAGATCCTCGTCGGACAGTTTAACGATGTCGGCCATCGCCATCATCTCGCGGATACGCCTCAGATGCTTCGCCTTGTCGGGGATGAAATTCGGCCGGATGTTGGGGTCGAGCATCATCACCCGACTCCGGTGCTCGCGCCGCATGAATTCCTCATAGGCGGATCCCGCCGGCTCGGAGATCAAGCTGATGGCGCCGAACAGCATCGCCTCGATCTCGGACCCGAGCTTCGGCAGGTCCTCGATGGTGAGCATGCGCCCGGCGGTGTTCTCGTCATAGAAGGTGTAGGTCGCCTGGCCGTTGGTGAGCCGCACGAAGGCGAGTGTCGTCGGACGCGGCGAGGTGTGCGCATAGGTGGAACTCACCTTGCTTGCGCCGAGCGCCTCGCGGAACTGGCCGCCGAACAGGTCGGAGGAGAGGCCGGAGAAGAAGCCGGCCGGAGCGCCGAGCCGGCCGAGCGCGATCGCCGAGTTGAACACCGCGCCGCCGACATAGGGCGCGAAGGCCGCTTCGCCTTGCGTCGTGGTGCGCGGCAGCATGTCGATCAGGGCTTCGCCACAGCAAAGGATCATGTCGTCTTGGTCTCCGGCGGATGGATCACGCCCTTGCGAATGATGATGTTGGCAAAGAGCCTGGGTTCGCTGGTCGCAACGATGGCGTGCGCCGCCTTGACGCGTGCATAGAAGTCGGGCCCGGCCAGCGCAACCACCTTGTGGCCCGGCGCACGCCTGGCGCAAACCGATTCCATCTCATGATGCACGGCGTCGGCCAGCGCCGGGTCGCCCTTCACCGAGGCACGAAACAATGCCTCCGGCACAGCCTCGTCCACCGGCAGCACACTGAGCACGGCGTCGAGGACGGCTATAACGTGGTGGCCGTCGGCGCGAATCAGCCGCCGCGCCTGTTCCTCGGCCGGATAATTGCCGTCGACGATCGCGATCTCGTCGCCATGGCCCATTGCCCTGAGCGTCGCCAGGAACTGGGGCCCGAGCAGCGACGGGATGCCGATCAGCATGTCAGGCCCCTCCGGACGTGTGAGGCCCGATCAGGAAGCGCTCCGAGAGCGGCAGGCTGGCGCCGCCCATGGCGCGTGCGTGAATGCCGACCGTTCCCTCGCGCACGACAGGCAGTTTCAGTCCTTCGGCATCGACGCGGGCGATCGCTTCCGTGACGGCATCGACCAGCCGGCGCCGCACATCGAGCGGCATCCAGCCGTCGATAACTGCCGCTTCGAAATCGATGACCGACGAGGCAGCGACAATGGCATAGGCCAGCGCCCGCGATGCGCTGGCGATCCACTCGTCGAGATCGGCGCCGATCTCGCCCCATTCCTGCGGCGAGGTCCACAGATAGGAGCCGTCGATGCCCTTGGCGGAGAGCGCCTTTTCCAGCATCGCGATCGAGGCGACGTCGATGAGCTGCGTTGGCTTGCCGTCCGGTCCGGGCACCGGCATCGAGCCCAGCGCGCCGGCGTTGCCGTTCGGCCCGCTGTAGAGGCGGCCATTGAGCACGATGCCGCCGCCGGCGAAGGCGCCGATGTAGAAATAGACGAAATCGCGCGCTGCGCCCGCTCGTCCGAAGACGAGCTCCGCGCCGCAAGCCGAAGTCGCGTCGTTCTGCAGGTAAACCGGGAACTCGCACTGCCCCTGGATGTCGGCGCGGATGTCGCGATGGCGCCATTCGTCCATGATCTCGCGCGGCGCGCCGGCCGTGTCTGCCCAGTTCCATAGCTCGAACGGCATGGCGATGCCGAGCCCGGCAATGCGCTTGTCCTGGGCCGGCGTCAGTTCGCCGCGCATCGTCTTGATGCCGGCAGTGACGAATTCGACAGTCTCGCGCGGTGCGGGATAGCGGTAGGAATGCTGCAGCATGGCGCGCACATTGCCGAGGAAGTCGATCAGCACGAGCTCGGCCGAGCGCCTGCCGATCTTGAGGCCGATAAAAAAAGCGCCTTCCGGATTGAGCGCCATCGGAATCGACGGTTGGCCGATCTTGCCGCGCAGCGGCGCCTGGCGCACAAGCAGCTTGTCTTCCTCGAGCTCGCGCATGATCACCGACACCGTCTGGGCCGACAGCCCGGTCATACGCGCAATGTCGGATTTGGCCAGGCTGCCATGCTGGCGCACCAGGGACAGCACGAGCCGCTCATTGTGGTCGCGCATGCCGCTCTGGTTGGTGCCGCGGTGCAGCCGGCTCTCCAAAGCCTCGGGCGAACCGTGCCTCGCAATGCCGGTCTCCACCCTGTTTCCTCCCGTCTGTTTCCCCTCGATACTTTTCGTTCAGAATGGGTGAACAGCGCAAGGCTGTCAATAATAAATAAGAGTGATTTAATTATTGACAGCCGTTGCGGACTGGTGTCTTTTGATCTGGCGTCCACGCTGGGAGAAATGGTTGGATGCGTTTGAGGCGCCGGGTTGGCTGGCGTCCGGAATGGTTCCACTGGGAGGAAATCGTGACCAAGAAATCGCTGCTGAAATCCACCGTATTCGCGGCGGCCGGGCTGGGCCTGCTCGCGTTCGCCTCGTCCGCGTCGGCCGCGGGCGTCGGCGCCTGCCTCATCACCAAGACCGACACCAATCCCTTCTTCGTCAAGATGAAGGAGGGCGCGACCGCCAAGGCCAAGGAACTCGGCGTTGACCTCAAGACCTATGCCGGCAAGATCGACGGCGACAGCGAGAGCCAGGTCGCGGCGATCGAAAGCTGCATCGCTGACGGCGCCAAGGGTATCCTGATCACGGCTTCCGATACCAAGGGCATCGTGCCGACGGTGAAGAAGGCGCGTGACGCCGGCCTGCTGGTGATCGCTCTCGACACGCCGCTCGACCCGATCGACGCCGCCGACGCCACTTTCGCAACGGACAATCTCGAAGCCGGCAAGCTGATCGGCGCCTGGGCCGCCGCTACGCTTGGCGACAAGGCCAAGGACGCCAAGATCGGCTTCCTCGACCTGACCCCCTCGCAGCCGACCGTCGACGTCCTGCGCGACCAGGGCTTCATGATGGGCTACGGCATCGACGTGAAGGACCCCAACAAGATCGGAGACGAAACCGATCCGCGCATCGTCGGCCATGACGTGACGAACGGCAACGAAGAGGGCGGCCGCAAGGCGATGGAGAACCTTCTGCAGAAGGACAACACCATCAACGTCATCCACACCATCAACGAGCCGGCCGCTGTCGGCGCCTATCAGGCGCTCAAGGCCGTCGGCCTCGAGAAGCAGGTGCTGATCGTCTCGGTCGACGGTGGCTGCCCGGGCGTGAAGTCGGTCACCGAAGGCGTCATCGGCGCCACCTCGCAGCAATATCCGCTGCAGATGGCGGCGCTCGGCATCGAGGCGATCGCCGCCTTCGCCAAGGACGGCACCAAGCCCAAGCCGACCGAAGGCAAGAACTTCTTCGACACTGGCGTCAACCTTGTCACCGACAAGCCGGCCAATGGCGTCAAGTCGATCGACACCAAGGAAGGCCTGGCCAAGTGCTGGGGCTGATGCTCTGAGAGGTCCACGAACCGTGCGGCTGGGGGCTTGATCCCCGGCCGCATCGGGTGGACGATGCGCTTTCGTCAAAGCGCGACAATCCTGGCGACAAGACCGGAATAGGCGTCGACGGCGTGTGCGGCAATGAGAGGCCGTATGCAGACGGGAGGACATATGTCTCAGATACAGGAATTCGAGAAAGTACTTACGGGAAGCGACACCAGCGTCGCCGCCTTCGACGAGCACAAATCGGCCGTCAAGCGCGCCCAGCACTTCCTGCACTCCACGCCGGCGGCGGTGCCGCTGATCGTGCTGGTTCTGTCGGTCATCATCTTCGGCATCGCCATCGGCGGACGTTTCTTTTCGTCCTACACGCTGACGCTGATCCTGCAGCAGATCGCCATCGTCGGCATTCTCGGTGCCGCGCAGACATTGGTCATCCTGACCGCTGGCATCGATCTCTCGATCGGCGTCATCATGGTGATTTCGGCGGTGATCATGGGCAATTGCGCGGTGACCTATGGCATGCCGGCCATACTCGCCGTGGCGATTGGGCTTGCCGCCGGCGGCGCCTGCGGACTGCTCAATGGCCTCCTGGTCGCCTACATGAAGCTGCCGCCCTTCATCGTCACGCTCGGCACCTGGAACATCGTCATGGCCACGAATTTCATCTATTCGGCCAATGAGACGATCCGCGACACCGACGTCGACGTGCAGGCGCCGCTGCTGCACCTGTTCGCGGTGAGCTTCAGGGTCGGCTCTGCCGTGCTGACGCTTGGCGTCATTGCCATGGTCCTGCTGGTGATCCTGCTGTGGTACGTGCTCAACCACACCGCATGGGGCCGCCATGTCTACGCCGTCGGCGACGATCAGGAGGCTGCGAAACTGTCGGGCATCCAGACCAAGAAAGTGCTGATGACGGTCTATGCCCTTGCCGGGCTGATCGCCGCTTTCGCGGCTTGGGTCTCGATCGGCCGCAATGGCTCGGTCTCGCCGTCGGCCGCTGTCACCGACTACAATCTGCAGGCCATCACCGCGACGGTGATCGGCGGCATCTCGCTGTTCGGCGGGCGCGGCTCGATCCTCGGCACGCTGTTCGGCGCCATGATCGTCGGCGTCGTCTCGATGGGCCTCAACATGCTGGGCGCCGATCCGCAATGGAAGGTGCTGCTCACCGGCGTGCTGATCATCGGCGCCGTGGCGATCGATCAATGGATCAGAAAGGTTTCGGCATAGTCATGACCCAGGAGCCCATTCTCACAGCGCGCGGCCTGATCAAGCGCTATGGCCGCGTTACCGCCCTCGACAATGCCGATTTCGACCTCTATCCGGGCGAAATCCTCGCCGTCATCGGTGACAACGGCGCGGGTAAATCATCGTTGATCAAGGCGATCTCCGGCGCGGCCGTGCCCGACGAAGGCGAAATCCGGCTTGAGGGCAAGCCAGTTGCCTTCAAGTCGCCGATGGAGGCCCGGGAAGCCGGGATCGAAACCGTCTACCAGAACCTCGCCCTGTCGCCGGCGCTGTCGATCGCCGACAACATGTTTCTCGGCCGCGAGATCCGCAAGCCAGGTCCGCTTGGCAGCTGGCTGCGCATGCTCGACCGTCCGGCGATGGAGAAGCGTGCTCGCGACAAGCTCACGGAACTCGGCCTGATGACCATCCAGAACATCAGCCAGGCGGTGGAGACGCTTTCGGGCGGCCAGCGCCAGGGCGTGGCGGTGGCGCGTGCTGCCGCCTTCGGCTCGAAAGTGGTGATCATGGACGAGCCGACGGCCGCCCTTGGCGTGAAGGAAAGCCGCCGCGTGCTTGAGCTGATCCTGGACGTCAAGAAGCGTGGCCTGCCGATCGTTTTGATCTCGCACAACATGCCGCATGTCTTCGAGGTGGCGGACCGCATCCACATCCACCGGCTTGGAAGGCGTCTCTGCGTCGTCGATCCTAAGCAGATTTCCATGTCGGATGCGGTGGCGCTGATGACCGGCGCCAAGAAGCCGCCGGAGGACGCGCTGGCGGCTTGATCCCCACGACATGTCCCTGTTGCCGAAGGCGGGCTGATGGGTCGGTTGAGTAAATCGATTGAACCTATGCTGCAACGCACTAAGATGGGCTGGGAGGAACGGTGAAAGCCGCTATGATCAGGCCAGTTGAACGAGAGGCAGCATGACATCCGCCATGACGATCGAAGTCCCTGTTCTCGACAATCCCGACCCCAAGACGCTCGCCGAAGAAGTCTTGATGTCGCTCAAATACCGGGTCGGCAAGGACACAACCGTCGCCACGCCCTATGACTGGCTGACCGCTTCGATCAAGGTGGTGCGCGACCGCATCGTCGATCAATGGATGCAGGCGACCAAGGAGGCTTACGACCAGCAGGAAAAGCGCGTCTATTATCTTTCGCTCGAATTCCTGATCGGGCGCCTGATGCGCGACGCCTTCTCCAATCTCGGTCTGATGGAGAACATGCGCGAGGCGCTGTCCTCGCTCGGCGTCGACCT
The DNA here is from genome assembly GCF_006439475.1 of Mesorhizobium sp. B2-8-9. Classification (NCBI taxonomy): domain Bacteria; kingdom Pseudomonadati; phylum Pseudomonadota; class Alphaproteobacteria; order Hyphomicrobiales; family Phyllobacteriaceae; genus Mesorhizobium; species Mesorhizobium sp. B2-8-9. The sequence goes on from NZ_VFTQ01000026.1 coordinate 9,537, forward strand.
CGACCTGATCGCGGGGCTCGAGCCGGACGCGGCACTCGGCAATGGCGGCCTCGGCCGTCTTGCCGCCTGCTTCATGGAAAGCATGGCGACCGTCGACATCCCCGCCCATGGCTACGGCATCCGCTACGCCAATGGTATGTTCCGCCAGGAAATCCACGGAGGCTGGCAGGTCGAATTGCCGGAGACCTGGCTCGATCACGGCAATCCCTGGGAGTTCGAACGGCGCGAGCGTTCCTTCGAGGTCGGCTTCGGCGGCTCGGTGGAATCGATCACCTCGAAGGATGGCCGGCTCGAACGCCACGTCTGGAAGCCGACCGAGCATGTGCTGGCCGTCGCCTATGACACGCCGGTGGCCGGCTGGCGCGCCAGGCGCGTCAACACGCTGAGACTCTGGTCCGGCATGCCGATCGACCCGATCCTGCTCGACAAGTTCAATGCGGGCGACCACATCGGCGCGCTGGCCGAGAGCAACAAGGCCGACGCGCTGTCGCGCGTGCTTTATCCTGCCGATTCCCACATGGCCGGCCAGGAGCTGAGGCTGCGGCAGGAATATTTCTTCTCCACCGCCTCGCTGCAGGACATCGTGCAGCGGCATTTGAGCCAGTATGGCGACCTGAAATCGCTGCCCGACAAGGCGGCGATCCACTTGAACGACACCCATCCCGCGGTCGCCGTTCCGGAGCTGATGCGGCTCCTGATGGACGTCCACGGCATGGACTTCGACCAGGCCTGGGACATCACCAGACGCACCTTCGGCTACACCAACCACACGCTGTTGCCCGAGGCGCTTGAAAGCTGGCCGGTGCCGCTGTTCGAGCGTCTGCTGCCGCGCCACATGCAAATCGTCTACGCCATCAATGCGCAGGTGCTGCTCGAGGCCCGCGCCACCAACCAGTTCTCGGGTGATCAGATCGCCCGCATCTCGCTGATCCAGGAAAATGGCGACCGCCGCGTGCGCATGGGCAATCTGGCCTTTGTCGGCTCGCATTCGATCAACGGCGTCTCGGCGCTGCACACCGAGCTGATGAAGGAGACGGTGTTCGCCGATCTCCACAAGCTCTATCCCGATCGCATCAACAACAAGACCAACGGCATCACGCCCAGGCGCTGGCTGATCCAGTGCAATCCCGGCCTGACCTCGCTTGCCCGCGAGGCGATCGGCGACCGCTTCATGGACGACATCGAGGCGATCAAGGATCTCGATCCGCTCGCCGATGACGCGGCTTTCCGTGAGAAATTCGCCGGTGTGAAGCGGCAGAACAAGGCGCGGCTCGCCAATCTCGTCGCCGACCGGCTCGGCATCAGGATCGATCCGTCGGCGCTGTTCGACATCCAGGTCAAGCGCATCCACGAATACAAGCGCCAGCTGCTCAACATACTGGAAGCGATCGCGCTGTACGATCAGATCCGCTCGCATCCGGAACGGGACTGGATGCCGCGCGTCAAGATCTTCGGCGGCAAGGCGGCGCCCAGCTATCACAACGCCAAGCTGATCATCAAGCTGGCCAACGACGTCGCGAAGGTCATCAATGGCGATCCGTCGGTGCGCGGCCTGCTGAAGGTGGTGTTCGTGCCGAACTACAATGTCAGCCTGGCCGAGGTGCTGATGCCGGCCGCCGATCTCTCGGAGCAGATTTCGACCGCCGGCATGGAAGCTTCGGGCACCGGCAACATGAAGTTCGCTCTGAACGGCGCCTTGACCATCGGCACGCTCGACGGCGCCAATGTCGAGATCAAGGAACATGTCGGCGACGACAACATCTTCATCTTCGGCCTCACCACCGCGGAGGTCGCCGAACGGCGCAACAATGGCTACAATCCGCGCGGCGTGATCGAGACCTCGTCCGAGCTGTCGCAGGCGGTATCGGCCATTTCCTCCGGCGTCTTCTCACCCGACGATCCCGACCGCTATCGCGACCTGATGAACGGGCTCTACCAAAGCGACTGGTTCATGGTGGCGGCCGACTTCGATTCCTATGCCGCCTGCCAGCGCGAGGTCGACGCCGTGTGGCGCAACAGCCCCGACTGGTACGCGCGCGCCATCCGCAACGTCGCCCGCGTCGGCTGGTTCTCGTCCGATCGCACAATCCGCCAATATGCGAAAGACATCTGGAACGTGCCCGTCTGATATGATTGCATGAGCCACAAAGAATGTGGCCAGATGCATGTCGCCCAAAAGTGCGTAGCGGTTTTGGGACCACGACATGCACCAAGACAAAGAACGGCGCATGCCGGAGCGAGGCATGTGCCAGAACAAGGTGCCCTGGGAGGGCGACCGTTTGATGAGGAAGCCGCGCGCGACCGCTGCGACAAGCGGGCCGGACGGACTGGCGCCAGCCGGCGATGTCGCGGCGATTGTCGCCGGAACGCACGGCGATCCCTTCGCGGTCCTGGGCGTGCATGAAGCCGGCAAGGGCTTCATTGCCCGTTGCTTCGTGCCCAATGCCGAATTCGTCACCGCCTACACGCTGACCGGCAAGGAGGTCGGCGAGCTTTCCCGCAGCGACGATGCCGGCTTCTTCGAGGGCAAAGTCTCGATCCGCAAGCGCCAGCCGCTGCGCTATCACGCCAGGAATGCCGGCGGCGATTGGTGGCTGACCGATCCCTATTCCTTCGGCCCGGTGCTCGGTCCGATGGACGACTATTACATGGCCGAGGGTTCGCACTTACGGCTGTTCGACAAGCTCGGCGCCCACATCATCGATCATGAGGGCGCCACCGGCGTCCATTTCGCCGTCTGGGCGCCCAATGCGCGGCGCGTCTCCGTGGTCGGCGCCTTCAACGAATGGGACGGCCGCCGACACACGATGCGCGACCGTAAGGACACGGGCATCTGGGAATTGTTCATTCCCGATATCGGCGCGGGCAAGCCCTACAAGTTCGAGATCATCGGGCCCGACGGCGTGCGCCTGCCGCTGAAGGCCGACCCGTTCGCCTTCGAATCGGAATTGCGCCCGGCGACCGCCTCGGTGACGGCGCCGCCCATGGCGCATCAATGGGACGACGAGGCGCATCGCGGCTATTGGCGCAAGGCCGATCCCCGGCGCGAGGCGATCTCGATCTACGAGGTCCATGCCGGCTCCTGGCAGCGCCGCGACGACGGCACATTCCTCTCCTGGGACGAGCTCGCCGCGCGGCTGATCCCCTACGTGGTCGACACCGGCTTCACCCATATCGAGTTCCTGCCGATCTCGGAGCACCCCTACGACCCGTCCTGGGGCTACCAGACCACCGGGCTTTATGCGCCGACAGCCCGCTTCGGCGACCCCGACGGCTTCGCCCGTTTCGTCGATGGCGCGCATCGCGCCGGCGTCGGCGTCATCCTCGACTGGGTGCCGGCGCATTTTCCGGTCGACGAGCACGGGCTGGTGAAATTCGACGGTACGGCGCTCTACGAGCATGCCGATCCGCGCCAGGGCTTCCATCCCGACTGGAATACGGCCATCTACAATTTCGGCCGCCGCGAAGTGGTGTCGTTCCTGGTCAACAACGCGCTGTTCTGGGCCGAGAAATACCATGTCGACGGCTTGCGCGTCGACGCGGTCGCCTCGATGCTCTACCTCGATTATTCGCGCAAGGCCGGCGAGTGGATCCCCAACGAGAAGGGCGGGCGCGAGAACCTGCAGGCCGTCAGCTTCCTGCAGAAGATGAACAAGGAGGTCTACGGCCACCACCCCGGCGTGATGACGATCGCCGAGGAATCGACCTCATGGCCGAAAGTGTCGCGACCCGTGCATGAAGGCGGCCTCGGCTTCGGCTTCAAGTGGAACATGGGCTTCATGCACGACACGCTGGAGTATCTCTCCAAGGAGCCGATCTTCCGCAAGCACCATCACAACGACATCACCTTCGGCCTGGTCTACGCCTTCTCCGAAAATTTCGTGCTGCCGCTTTCGCATGACGAGGTCGTGCACGGCAAAGGCACGCTGCTCCACAAGATGGCAGGCGACGACTGGCAGAAATTCGCCACGCTGCGCGCCTATTACGCCTTCATGTGGGGCTATCCCGGCAAGAAGCTCCTGTTCATGGGCCAGGAATTCGCCCAGCGCCGCGAGTGGAGCGAGGAACGCGCGCTCGACTGGGACCTGCTCGAATTCGCGCCGCATCGCGGCGTCTGGCAGACGGTGCGCGACCTGAACTATCTCTACCGTTCGCGCCCGGCGCTGCATGCGCGCGACTGCGAGCCGGAGGGCTTCTCCTGGCTGATCGTCGACGACCGCGACAATTCGGTCTTCGCCTGGCTGCGCAGCGCGCCGGACGGCAATTCGATAGCTGTCATCTCCAATTTCACGCCGGTGCCGCGCGAGAACTATCGCGTGCCGCTGCCGAAGGCGGGAAAATGGCGCGAGATCATGAATACCGACGCCGAGGTCTATGGCGGCTCCGGCATGGGCAATAGCGGCATGGTCGAGGCAAGCGGGGAAGGAGGCGGCGTATCGGCGACGATGCTTTTGCCGCCGCTGTCGACGATCATGCTGGAATTCGTCACGGATTGAAGCAGATGATGTCTCATCCTGCTCTTGCAACAGTCCGGGCAGCTTGTTTGGGAGGGTAACAGAATGGCAGAGATCAGAAGAACCCAGCCGCTGGCACGCGATGCCATGGCCTATGTGTTGGCCGGCGGCCGCGGCAGCCGCCTCAGGGAGCTGACCGACCGGCGCGCCAAGCCGGCGGTCTATTTCGGCGGCAAGACGCGCATCATCGATTTCGCCCTCTCCAATGCGCTCAACTCCGGCATCCGCCGCCTCGGCGTCGCCACCCAGTACAAGGCGCACTCGCTGATCCGCCACCTGCAGCGCGGCTGGAACTTTCTGCGGCCCGAGCGAAACGAAAGCTTCGACATCCTGCCTGCATCGCAGCGCGTCTCGGAAACGCAGTGGTATGAAGGCACGGCCGACGCCGTCTACCAGAACATCGACATCATCGAGGCCTACGGCCCCGAATACATGGTCATCCTCGCCGGCGACCACATCTACAAGATGGATTACGAACTGATGCTGCGCCAGCATGTCGACGCCGGCGCCGACGTCACCGTCGGCTGCCTGGAAGTGCCGCGCATGGAGGCGACCGGCTTCGGCGTCATGCATGTCGACAAGAAGGACAACATCATCGCTTTCGTCGAAAAGCCGGCCGATCCGCCCGGCATTCCGGATAAGCCGGAATTCGCCCTGGCGTCGATGGGCATCTATGTCTTCAAGACCAAGTTCCTGATGGAGCAGCTGCGCCGCGACGCCGCCGAGCCCGGCTCCAGCCGGGACTTCGGCAAGGACATCATCCCTTACATCGTCCAGCACGGCAAGGCGATCGCCCACCGCTTCGCAAAATCCTGCGTGCGTTCCTCGCACGAGGCCGAACCCTATTGGCGCGACGTCGGAACGGTGGACGCCTATTGGGAAGCCAATATCGACCTCACCGACATCACGCCTGAGCTCGATCTTTACGACCGCGACTGGCCGATCTGGACCTATGCCGAATTAAAGCCGCCGGCAAAGTTCGTGCATGACGAGGACGGCCGCCGCGGCGAGGCGATCTCCTCGCTTGTCTCCGGCGACTGCATCGTTTCCGGCGCCTCGCTGCGCCGCAGCCTGATCTTCACCGGCGCCCGCATCAATTCCTATTCCAAGCTCGAGGAAGTGGTGATGCTGCCCGACGTCCAGGTCGGCCGCAACGCGAGCCTCAAGCGCGTCGTCATCGATCACGGCGTCCACATCCCGGAAGGACTGGTGGTGGGCGAGGACCCGGCGCTCGACGCCAAGCGTTTTCGCGTATCGGAGAAGGGCATCTGCCTGATCACGCAGGACATGATCAACAAGTTGTCGACCCCGTAGGGTCGATCAGCAGCCTGTCGGCCTGATGAGGTTGATCGGCTGTCAACCTGACAAGGTTGATCAGCAGGCTGACGAGGTCGATCAGCAAGCTGACGACTGGATCAACAGGTTGTCACTTTGACCTGTCATCTTGAGATCGGAATGTGGAGCGCATGCAGGTTCTGTCGGTCACGCCCGAAATCTTCCCGCTGATCAAGACCGGCGGGCTTGCCGACGTCGCCGGCGCCTTGCCGATCGCGCTTGCCGGCAAGGGCGTGGCGATGCGCACCCTGGTTCCGGGCTATCCCGTGGTGATGGCGGCCTTCGCCAAGAAGAAGGCGGTCTACCAATATCCGCTGCTGCAGGGCGCCAAGGCTTCGATCCATGCCGCCAAGATCGGCGATCTCGATCTCTTCGTTTTGGACGCGCCGCATCTCTTCGATCGCCAGGGCGGCCCTTACGGCACCGCCTCCGGCGCCGACTGGCCGGACAACTGGCGCCGCTTCGCCGCGCTCAGCCAGGCCGGCGGCGACATTGCCGGTGGCGCGATCTCCGGTTACCAGCCCGACATCGTGCATGCCCATGACTGGCAGTCGGCGATGACGCTTGCCTATATGCGCTACGGCAAGGCGGTCGGCGTGCCGTCGCTGATCACCGTGCACAACCTCGCCTTCCAGGGCCAGTTCGGCGCCGGCATCTTCGGCGAGCTCGGCTTGCCGAGCGTGGCGATGCAGCTCGACGGCGTCGAATATTATGGCGGCGTCGGCTTTCTCAAGGCCGGCCTGCAAGCCGCCTGGGCCATCACTACGGTCAGCCCGACCTATGCGCAGGAAATCCGCTTGCCCGAATTCGGCATGGGTCTCGACGGGCTGATAAACATGCGCTCCACCGATCTCTACGGCATCGTCAACGGCATCGACGTCGACATCTGGAACCCGCAGACCGACAAGCATCTGGTCGCCAACTATTCGGCCGAGACGCTTGCGGCGCGCGGCAAGAACCGCAAGGCGGTCGAAGAGCGCTTCGGCCTGGAAGCGGATGGCAGCCCGATCGTCTGCGTCATCAGCCGGCTGACCTGGCAGAAGGGCATGGACATCCTGGCCGCGGTCGTCGACGGCATCGTCGCCGCCGGCGCGCGGCTGGCGATCCTCGGCTCAGGCGACGCCGGCCTCGAAGGCACGCTGCTTGCCGCCGCCGCCCGGCATCGCGGCCGCGTCGGCGTCGTCGTTGGTTACGACGAAGACCTTTCGCACATCATGCAGGGCGGTTGCGACGCCATCATCATTCCGTCCCGCTTCGAGCCCTGCGGGCTGACCCAGCTCTATGGCCTGCGCTATGGCTGCGTGCCGGTCGTCGCCAGGACAGGCGGTCTGGCCGACACCATCATCGACGCCAACGAGGCCGCCTTGTCGGCCGGCGTCGCCACCGGCTTCCAGTTCGCGCCCAACAATGGCGGCGCGATGCTCCACGCCATCCAGCGGCTGGTCGAGCAGCATGCGCGGCCCGCGACCTGGGCCTCGATCCAGCGCCAGGGCATGAAGGCCGATGTCTCCTGGGACAAGAGCGCCGAAAAATACGTCGAACTCTATCGCTTGCTGCTTTCAAAAAGGGCTGCCTGAGGCATGATCAAAACCGTCCCCACCAAACCCTATACCGACCAGAAGCCAGGCACCTCCGGCCTGCGGAAAAAGGTGCCGGTGTTCCAGCAGGAGCACTACGCCGAGAACTTCATCCAGTCGATCTTCGATGCGCTGGACGGTTTTCGGGGCAAGACGCTGGTGATCGGCGGCGACGGCCGCTTCTACAATCGCGAGGTCATCCAGAAGGCGATCGCCATCGCCGCCGGCAACGGCTTCGGCAAGGTGATGGTCGGGCAGGGCGGGATTCTGTCGACGCCGGCCGCCTCCAACATCATCCGCAAATACAAGACCTTCGGCGGCATCATCCTGTCGGCCAGCCACAATCCGGGCGGCCCGCACGAGGATTTCGGCATCAAGTACAATGCCGGCAATGGCGGCCCGGCGCCGGAAAAGATCACCGACGCGATCTTTGCCAAGTCGAAGCAGCTCAAGAGCTTCAAGATCGCCGATATCGGCGCCATCGACATCGACACCATCGGCACCGTCAAGGCCGGCGACATGACGGTCGAGATCTGCGACCCGGTCAAGGACTATGCCGAACTGATGGAAAGCCTGTTCGACTTCAACGCGCTGAGGAAGCTCTTCAAGTCGGGCTTCCGCATGCGCTTCGACGCCATGCATGCGGTAACCGGCCCCTATGCCAAGGAGATCCTCGAACGCCGGCTCGGCGCGCCGGACGGCACCTGCCGCAACTTCAAGCCGCTGCCCGATTTCGGCGGCCACCACCCGGACCCGAACCTGGTGCACGCAAAGCACCTCTATGACGAGATGATGGGGCCCGACGCGCCGGATTTCGGCGCGGCTTCCGACGGCGACGGCGACCGCAACCTGATCATCGGCAGAGGCATCTTCGTCACGCCGTCGGACTCGGTGGCGATGCTTGCCGCCAATGCCAAACTGGCGCCGGGCTACAAGGACGGTCTGAAAGGCATTGCCCGCTCGATGCCGACCAGCGGCGCCGCCGACCGCGTCGCCGAAAAGCTCGGCATCGGCATCTACGAGACGCCGACCGGCTGGAAGTTCTTCGGCAACCTGCTCGATGCCGGCATGGCGACCATTTGCGGCGAGGAAAGCGCCGGCACCGGCTCCAACCATGTGCGCGAGAAGGATGGGCTGTGGGCCGTGCTTCTGTGGCTCAACATCCTCGCTGCGCGCGGCGAGAGCTGCAAGGACATCGTCACCAAGCATTGGGAGACCTACGGGCGCAACTATTATTCGCGCCACGACTACGAGGAGGTCGAGAGCGATCGCGCCAATGCGCTGGTCGACGAATTGCGTGCCAAGCTGGGCTCGCTGCCCGGCACGACCGTGCGCGGCCTGAAGATTGCCAAGGCCGACGATTTTGCCTATCGCGATCCGGTCGACGGCTCGGTGAGCGAGCATCAGGGCATCCGGATCCTGTTCGAGGGCGGCTCGCGCGTCGTGCTTCGCCTCTCCGGCACCGGCACGTCAGGGGCGACGCTGCGCGTCTATATCGAGCGCTACGAGCCGGACAAGGCAAGGCACGACCTCGACACGCAAGAAGCGCTCGCCGATTTGATCGCCGCCGCCGACGACATCGCCGGCATCAAGAGCCACACCGGCCGCAACAAGCCGAGCGTGATTACTTGAGGGTGGCGTGGCGCGACTCCCCCTTCTCCCCTTGTGGGAGAAGGTGTCGCCGAAGGCGACGGATGAGGGGTGCTCCAGCTTGGCGCAAACCGGCGCTCGCATCGCCGGCGCCTCATTTCTTCCAACACCCCTCATCCGTCTCGGCGCTGCGCGCCGATCCACCTTCTCCCACAAGAGGAGAAGGGGAGGCGCTCGCATGACCCTCGGCGCCACCATCACCCCCGAGGGCATCCGCTTCGCCGCCTGGTCGTCATCCGCGAGACGTCTTTGGGTCTCGATCTTCGACGACACCGGCGCGCTTGAAACCGACCGGCTGGAGCTCAACCCCGAAGGCGGGGGCGTGCACGCGCTCCTTGTCTCCGGCCTTGGTGACGGCGCGCGTTACGGCTTCCGCGCCGACGGCGACTATGCTCCGGAGCGCGGCCTGTGGTTCGATCCGAACAAGCTTCTCGCCGACCCCTATGCCGTCGAGGTCGATCGTCCATACCAATATCATTGGCGGCTTGCCGCCAAACGCAACGAAGGCGCCGACACCGCTCCGCTGATGCCGAAGGCGATCGCGCGTTCGCTGCCCAAACCGGTGCCGCCTCAGCCGCCGCTGTTCCGGCCTGGCGGGCTGATCTACGAGCTCAATGTCCGCTCCTTCACCAAGCTGCATCCGGACGTGCCGGAAACCCAGCGCGGCACCATCGCGGCGCTCGCCCATCCGGCTGTCGTCGAGCACCTGAAGCGTCTCGGTGTGTCGGCCGTCGAATTGATGCCGGTCACTGCGTCGATCGACGAGCGGCATCTGCCGCCATTGGGGCTGAGCAACGCCTGGGGCTACAATCCCGTCACCTTCATGGCGCTCGATCCGCGCCTCGCGCCCGGCGGTTTCAAGGAACTGCGCGACACCGCCGCCGTGCTGCGCAAGGCCGGCATCGGCACCATCCTCGACCTCGTCTTCAACCACACCGGCGAAAGCGACCGGCTCGGGCCGACTTTGTCGCTGCGCGGACTGGATGCGATAGGCTACTACCGGCACCAGCCGGACGGCAGGCTGGTCAACGACACCGGCACCGGCAACACCGTCGCCTGCGACCATCCGGTTGTGCGCGAGATGGTGCTCGACACGCTCCGTCACTTCGTCCGTTTCGCCGGCGTCGACGGCTTCCGCTTCGATCTGGCGCCGGTGCTCGGCCGCGTCGACGGCGCCTTCGATCCGGAAGCGCCGCTGCTTCGGGCCATTGCCGGCGATCCCGTGCTCTGCGACCGCGTGCTGATCGCCGAGCCTTGGGATATCGGTCCGAGCGGCTACCAGCTCGGAAATTTCCGGCCGCCATATCTGGAATGGAACGATCGTTATCGCGATGATGTCAGGCGCTTCTGGCGCGGCGATGCCGACGCGGTAGGCGTCTTGGCCACAAGGCTTGCAGGTTCCTCCGATGTCTTCGGCAGGGAAGGCCAACCGGCGAGCCGTGCGGTCAATTTCATCGCTGCACATGACGGCATGACGCTGGCCGACATCGTCGCCTATGAGCGCAAGCACAACGACGCCAACGGCGAGCACAATCACGACGGCCACAACGACAATTTGTCATGGAACAACGGCGCCGAGGGCGAGACGGACGACGCGGCGATTGCCAAGGCGCGCTTCGACGACCAGCGCGCGCTGCTGGCGACACTTTTCGCCTCGCGCGGAACCATCATGCTGACCGCCGGCGACGAGTTCGGCCGCACGCAAAAAGGCAACAACAACGCCTATGCGCAGGACAATGCCATTACCTGGCTCGACTGGGCCGGCCGCGATCAGGCGTTGGAGCGATATGCCTCATCGCTCTCTGCGATGCGTCGTGCCTTTCCCGCGCTGTCGGACACGCATTTCCTGACCGGAAAGCCGGCTGATGCTTCGGCCATTCCGGATGCCGAGTGGCTGACGGAGACGGGCGCGCCGCTCGGCGAGACGGAGTGGAACGATCGCGATCGACATCGCCTTGTCATGATGCTCGGCGATAGCGGAGGCAGTCGCCTTGCCGTCATGGTCAATGGCGACCGCCGCCAATGCGTCTTCACCTTGCCGGTCCGGGACGGCTACGAGTGGCGCCCGGCGATCGAGGCGCAGCCGGTCGATCTTGCGCGGCCGCTGCCCGGCCGCAGCGTCAATTTCATGATCGAGCGGCGCGCCGCTCAATCGCGCAACGGGAAGGGCTTGTGATGGCTGCCGAAAATTCCGGGCAAGGGAGCGAATGGTGGCGCGGCTGCGTCATCTATCAGGTCTATCCGCGCTCCTTCCAGGACACGACCGGCGACGGCAGCGGCGACCTCAAGGGCATCACCGCGCGGCTCGCCCATGTCGCGTCGCTCGGCGTCGATGCCGTCTGGCTCTCGCCCTTCTTCAAGTCGCCGATGGCCGACATGGGCTACGATGTATCCGACTATCGCGACGTCGATCCGATGTTCGGCACATTGGAAGATTTCGACGCGCTGGTCGCCGAGGCTCACCGGCTCGGCCTGAAACTCATCATCGACCAGGTGATCTCGCATTCTTCCGACAAGCATGAATGGTTCGTCGAGAGCCGCGCCAGCCGCGACAATGCCAAGGCGAACTGGTACGTCTGGGCTGACGCCAGGCCGGATGGCAGCGCGCCCAACAACTGGCAATCGCTGTTCGGCGGGCCGGCCTGGGAATGGGACGCCACCCGCCGGCAATACTACATGCACAATTTCCTCGCCGCTCAGCCGGATCTGAACTTCCACAATCCGGACGTTCAGGACGCGCTTTTGGACACCGTGCGCTTCTGGCTGGAGCGCGGCGTCGACGGCTTCCGGCTGGACACCGTCAACTACTATGTCCACGACCGCTGGCTGCGCGACAACCCGCCCTTGGCCGCGAGCGTCGCCGGCACCAATGGCGCCACCAGCACCTACGCCTTCCAGGAGCATCTTTTCGACAAGACGCGGCCCGAAAACCTCGACTTCTTGAAACGTTTCCGCGCGCTGCTCGACGAATATCCAGACCGCGCCGCGGTCGGCGAGGTGGGTGACGAGGAGCGCTCCTTGCAGACGCTCGCCGCCTACGTATCGGGCGGCGACAAATTGCAGATGTGCTACACCTTCGACTTGCTCAGTCCGCAATTTTCTGCCGCCCATGTGCGCGGCTGCGTGGAGGCGTTCGAGACGACCGCCCCGGACGGCTGGGTCTGCTGGGCCTTTTCCAACCATGACGTCGTGCGCCATGTCAGCCGCTGGACGCGGCCAGGCGAGAGCCCGGACGCGGTGGCGAAGTTCTCGATCGTGCTGCTTGCCTGCCTGCGCGGTTCGATCTGCCTCTATCAGGGCGAGGAACTCGGCCTCGAGGAGGCGGAGCTAGCCTATGAGGATCTGCGCGATCCCGTCGGCATCCGCTTCTGGCCGGGCGTGAAGGGCAGGGACGGTTGCCGCACCCCGATGGTCTGGCAGGCGGAGGCGGACAATGCCGGCTTCTCCACGGCCAAGCCCTGGCTGCCGGTGCCGCAGGCGCATCGCGCCCGGGCGGCCGACGTCCAGAATGGCGAGGAACGGTCGGTGCTTGCCGCCTATCGCTCGATCCTTGCCTTGCGCAAGAGCCATCCGGCACTGATCCAAGGCTCGATCCGCTTTCTCGAGGCCGAGGGCGATGTGCTTGCTTTCCTCCGTGAGCGCGACGGCGAAAAGCTGCTTTGCGTTTTCAATTTCTCGACCGAGGCAACAGGCTGGGCGCTGCCCACCGAGATCGGCGAGGCCGAGATAGCGGCATTTGACGTTGACGCCGCCGGCGTTCTTACAGGTGTTGTCGAGGACAGCGTGCTGGCGCTGCCGCCTCTGGGCAGTTTCGTCGGCAGGATTGGCTGACTGGGCTACTGCACCAGCACAGAACGCCCGCAGGTCGCGCCGGTCACGCGCACATCGGCCTCGCCGACATGGACGCCCAGGGCTCCAAGCACGTTGTAGACGAGGTCGTCCACCGGCGCGGTCACGCCGTTGAGCAGCGTCGTCACCGCCGGCTTCACTGTGCCGAGCAGGGCGGTCACGTCGAGGCCGAGCCCCAGCGCGTTGACCGAGAGCGACAGGTTGTTGGCCAGCGATGTCGTCAGCGACTGCGTCAGGTTCTTCGTCGACACCGTCTTGATCGCCTTGTTTGCGATGTCGGTGGCGTTGTAGGTCAGGTTGGTCGGCGTCATGTTGGTGACCGAGAAGGCCGACGAGCCTGTCACCTGCAGCAGCGGGACGAGCAACAGCTTCAGGTCCGCGATATCGGCGTCGGAGAAGGACTGCGGCTTGGTGAAATCCGCGAAGCCGCTGGCATTGCTGTTGGCGAGATGGGCTGAGACCACGCCCGGCTGCGCGGCGATCGAAACCTTGATGCTGGAGGGACCGGTCGGGCAAGTGATGTCGGTCAGCTTCGCTTCGGCATAGGCCACTTCGACGTTGAGCGGCAGGTGGACGGCGACAAGACTGGTGCCGCCGCCGAGATTGGAATTGCCGAGTGTCACGCTGGCGTTGAGCTTGATGCGGGTCTGCGCCGTGCGCACCACGGTGCCGGCTTCTCCCACTGCCAGCCAGGCCGAGTTCTGCATCGGCTCGCCGATGGCGATCGCAAGCGTCGTCGATGCCAGGCCCGGTATGGTGGCGCCGAGATTGACCGCGACCTGATTCGTGCCATTGGCCAGAGCGGCAGCCGCGGTGAACATGCTGAGCGCGCTGGCTGTCACGTTAAGGCCGGCCGGCTTTTGCCCGATGCCGAGATCGCCGACGGAGCCGAGATCGATGAGGGTGCTGAGCGGAATCCTGACCGTATTGGTGGCGCTGGAGGCCATGGTCTGCAGAGCGAGTTTGGCTGTGCGGTCGAGCCCCGGCACATTGGCCATTGCCGTGGCGATCTGGCCGATCGTTGCTTTGGAAGCAAGCACGTCGTTGTAGGAGACGCCGGTCAGATGCAGTTGCGTCGCCAGCGCATCGGTGAACGAAAGAACGTCGACATCGGCCGACACCAGTGAATTGTAGTCCATCACGCTGAGCGAGATGTTGCCGCCGAGAAGGCCGCCGAGAAGCGCGTTGAGAACGCCGCCATTGAGGCTGGCGAGCCGTGAGCCGACCGAAAAAGCCGCTTGCGGCTGCGCGCTGGCGATAGCGGTCGTGCCGAGAGTGGGCGGCGCCATGATCGAGCCGGCGAAATAAAGCGTACCCTGCTTCTTGAGCGTCACCTGGACCGCATTGTAGGGCAGCTTGCCCGCCTCGAACCGGCTGCCGGCGGCAATGGTGCTGACGCCCGTGTAGCGCCCCGGCACGACCTGGACGACGGCCTTGCTGGCGGTCGGCGCCACGGTCGCGCCTTGTTGCTGCACGGCGACCGAGGTGATGCCGTTGTCGCTGAGCGCGGTCAGCACCGCCTGCTGGGCGTTGGTGATGTTCGAGGCCGCGGTGATGGCGGCAAGGTCGACGATCGACTGCGCGGCGCGGCGCTCGTTGTAAAGGGAACCTTCGTCGATCGCGAAGGCGGTCAGCGCCAGCGCCACCGGCGTGCACAGCGCGGTCATGACGGCGAAATTCGCGCTCCGGTCGGCGAGCAGCCGTCGCGTCGCCGCCATGAAAGCAATTCCAGGAAAAATGCGAGGCGGTTGAGTTCGGCGACCTCGCCGTAGCCTTCCGTCCGGAATTGCGTCACTGAAAACAGATTGAGCGGTCTGGCCTTTTCGGGAAACGATAAGCCGCTCCAGCCCCCCCTTGATGGGCATCATATGCCTCCGACGCGGATCGTCGATTGACGTTGGATCGTCGTGCCCGGCAGCGGCAGCGTCCGGAACAGGTTCCAGATCGGCAGGTTGCGCGCATCGTAGGTGACCGAGACGACGAATTGGCTGCCGTCGAGGGCGCTGTCCTGCGCGTTGACGGTCAGCTTGTTGGCCTCGACGAACGGATAGCCCGAGACATCGTGAGTGATGAAATCGGTAACCAGCGCCTGCCGCTCGGTCTGGTTGAGGCCGGCAATCGCGGTGCGCGCCGCGTCGGCGGCGATCTGCTGCACCGAATGGCTGGCGCCGAAATAAATCCCATATGCAACCATGCCGAGCAGAAGCAGGATGAAGACCGGCGCCAGCATGGCAAATTCGATTGCCGACGTGCCCGTGGCGTCAGCCCGGAAACGAGACCACGGAACAAGCAATTTTCGGTTCTTCAGCATGGCGCGGAGAATGCCAAAGGCCGCCTGCAAAAACAGAAAACAGCTGGAACAACCGGCAGGTGTGCCAAGTTGAAAGCAAGCTCTAAGCTTTAGGTTTCGCTGTTTTAGCGTTATGGCGCTCACTTTGCGTCAAGCAGGCAATGGTTGAAATAAGATTTCGCTCTGTCTAGTCTCCTGCCACCAGCCGCCGGAAGGAACCGGCGGCACGCCTGAAACGGGGTCGTTTCAACGGTTCCGAGGTGTCAAAACTTAAGAAGGCGCGGCTGAGGGGCTGCGCCGACAGGGAGAAACTTCATGCTGAAAGACATGCTGAAGGCGACGGTGTTCGCCACCACATTGGCCTTGGCCAGCGGCACATTCTATACGCCTGCCTTCGCCGAAACCGTCTACAACCGCGGCGCCGCCGCCGAGGCGGAGACGGTCGATCCGCACAAGACGTCGACTGTCTACGAAGCCGATATCATACGCGACCTGTTCCAGGGCCTCGTCATGCACGACCAGAAGACGAATCTCATACCGGGCGCCGCCGAAAGCTGGACGGTGTCGGATGACGGCACCGTCTACACCTTCAAGCTGCGCAAGGACGGCCTCTGGTCGGACGGCACCCCGGTGACGGCGGACGACTTCGTCTATTCGTTCCATCGACTGGAAGATCCGGCGACCGCTGCAGAATACGCCTCGATGCTCTATCCGGTGAAGGGCGCCGAGGACTTCAATACCAAGAAAGGCAAGGCCGAGGATATGGGCGTGAAGGCGATCGACGCCAACACGCTTGAAGTCACGCTGAAGGCTCCGACGCCCTACTTCCTGGAGATGCTGACCCACCAGGCGACCTATCCGGTCAACAAAGCTTCCATGGACAAGCTCGGCGCCGACTGGATCAAGCCGGGCAAGCTGGTCTCCAATGGCGCCTATACGCTGGCGGAGTGGATTCCCAACGACCATATGAAATTGGTCAAGAACCCGAAATTCTGGGACGCCGCGAGCGTCAAGCTCGACGTGGTCAACTACATCCCGACCGAGGATCGCTCGTCGGCGATGAAGCGTTTCGAGGCAGGCGAGCTCGACAGCTATGGCGATCTGCCGACCGAGCAGCTCGCCGATCTCAAAACGAAATTCGGCGATCAGGTCCGTGTCGGGCCGTATCTCGGCACTTATTATTACGCGGTCAAGACCGACAAGGCGCCTTGGGACAATGTCGAGTTGCGCAACGCTATCTCGATGGCGATCGACCGCGACTTCCTCGCCGAGAAGGTCTGGCAGAACTCGATGCTGCCTGGATATTCGATGGTGCCCCCGGGCATCGAGGGCTACACGCCGGCACTGGCCAAATATGCCGACATGCCGCAGATCGACCGCGAGGATGCGGCCAAGAAGATCCTGGAAAAGCTAGGCTATACACCCGAGCATCCGTTGAAGATGGAGATCCGCTACAACACCTCGGAAAACCATAAGAACACGGCGGTGGCCATCCAGGAACAGCTGAAGCCGCTCGGCGTCGAGGTGACGCTGCTCAACACCGACACCAAGACCCATTACAGCTTCCTCGAGCAGAAGGGCAACTACGACGTCGCCCGAGCCGCCTGGATCGCCGACTACAAGGATCCCGAGACCTTCCTCGGCATCTCGCGCAAGGCGAGCGGCAACAACTACTCGAACTACAACAGTCCTGCCTATGAAGCCGCCATGGACAAGGCGGCTGCCGCAGGCGGCAAGCCCGAGGAGCGCATGAAGGACCTCGCCGCAGCCGAGCGCATCCTCGTCGACGACGTCGGCGAGATCCCGCTTCTCTACTACAGCTACCACGACATCGTTTCCTCGAAGCTGCATGGCTTCGACGACAATGTGATGGACATCCATCCGTCCCGCTTCATCTCCAAGGACTGACAAGAAACCTTGGCCGTGCCGCCGCTCTCTTTTTGGGAGCGGCGGTCGCGGTCTGTCGTCGTGCCGGGCCGAAAGTCGGATTGGATTTTCGGGCTGCCCGGTGCGAAGATCAGAGATGCCGGCGCGCCACGGATCTTCGACTGGAGAGCCTGTCGCCCTGGCTGAAGCGGGGCGCCGATGCTGCGTTATGTCTTCCGGCGGCTGTTGACCGCCATCCCGACGCTGTTCGTCATCGTGACGGTGGCGTTTTTCCTGATCCGCGTCGCGCCAGGCGGCCCGTTCAACCAGGAGCGGGGCCTGAGCCCCGAGATCAGGGCCAATCTCGAAGCCCAGTTCGGCCTCAACGATCCGCTCTGGCTGCAATATGTCCACTATCTCGGCAATCTTTTGCGCGGCAGTTTCGGCCCGAGCTACAATTTGCCCGATTTCACCGTCACCGAACTCTTCGCCAAGGGCCTGCCGATCTCGGTACAGATCGGTAGCTCGGCACTGGTGCTGGCGCTGCTGTTGGGCTCGATCCTCGGCACCATCGCCGCGCTCAACCAGAACAAAATAGGCGACTATTCGGTGATCGCCTTGGCCACCGCCGGCAGCACCATCCCCACCTTCGTCACCGCGCCGGTGATCCAGCTCGTCTTCGGGTTGTCCTGGAAGCTGTTGCCGATCGGCGGCTGGGGCGACGGCGCCTTGATCAACAAGGTCGGTCCGGTGCTGACGCTGGCCTTGCCGCAGATCGCAATCGTCGCCCGACTGATGCGCGGCTCCATGATCGAGAGCCTGCGTTCGCACCATATCCGCACCGCCCGCGCGCTCGGCCTGTCCGACTGGTCGGTGGTGGTCAAGCACGCGCTGCGCGGCGCCGTGCTGCCGATCGTCTCCTTCACTGGTCCGGCCGCGGCGGCGCTGTTGACTGGCTCGATCATCGTCGAAACCATCTTCTCCATCCCCGGGGTCGGCCGCTACTTCGTCGATGCCGCCCTCAACCGGGACTACACGCTTGTCATGGGAACCGTGGTGGTGATCGCGCTCTTCACCATCGTCTTCAACCTGATCGTCGACCTGCTCTATGCGGTCGTCGATCCGAGGGTGCGCTATGACTGACCTCGCCGTCGCCGTGCCCGAGCCGATCGTCGGCCGCTCGCTCTGGGGCAATGCCTGGGCCCGGCTCAAACGCAACCGCGCCGCGATGCTCAGCCTCTACTACCTGGCCTTCATCGCCGTCATCAGCATTTGCGGTCCGTGGGTCGTGCCGCATGCATACACCACAATCTATGGCGACTATGTGCGCATGCCGCCGAGCTTTTCGGCCTATCCGAAACCCGACATGATCCAGGGTGCGCTGGGCGACGCCATCAAGCGCATGCGCGCCGACATCAAGGAATGGCATCAGGACGGCGATCGCGTCATCGTTACCGTCACCTCGACCAAGCCGATCGATGACCGCAACATCCGCTATCTCGACCGCTCCGACGCCTTCGACGACACCAGGATCGAGAACAAGTCGCCCGACGGCCTCGAGGTGACGATGAGCTCGGCCGTGAAGCAGCAATATTTCTTCTTCGGCACCGACAACACCGGCCGCGACCTGCTTTCGCGCACGCTGATGGCCGGACGCATCTCTTTGGCCATCGGCCTGCTCGCCGGCGTGGTCGCCGGCGTCATCGGCGTCATCTACGGCGCGACCGCGGGCTTCTCCGGCGGCAAGGTCGACGAGGTGATGATGCGCATTGTCGACGTGCTCTATTCGCTGCCGTTCATCTTCTTCGTCATCATGCTGGTGGTGTTTTTCGGCCGCAACTTCGTGCTGATGTTCCTGGCCGTCGGCGCTGTGTTGTGGCTCGACATGGCGCGCATCGTGCGCGGCCAGGCGTTGTCGATCCGCAGGCAGGAATATGTCCAGGCGGCGGAGGCCATGGGCGTCGGCCAGCGCGGCATCCTGTTGCGCCATGTCATCCCCAACCTGCTTGGCCCGGTGGTCATCTACATGACGCTCTTGGTGCCGCAGGTCATCATCCTGGAGAGCTTCCTGTCCTTCCTCGGTCTAGGCGTGCAGGAGCCGATGACCAGCTGGGGCGTGCTGATCTCGGTCGGCGCCAAGAACATCGGCTACGCCAACTGGCTGCTTTTGTTCCCGGCCTTTTTCCTCGTCTCGACGCTGTTCGCCCTGAATTTCGTCGGCGACGGCCTGCGCGACGCGCTCGATCCCAAGGACCGCTGAGATGACTGGTTCCGAAACGATCCTCAGCGTCAAGGACCTGCGCGTCCGCTTCCAGACCCTCGACGGCACGGTCGAGGCCGTGAAGGGCATCAACATCAAGGTCAACGCCGGCGAGACGGTCGCCGTCGTCGGCGAATCCGGTTCCGGCAAGAGCCAGACGATGATGGCGGCGATGAGCCTGCTTTCCTCCAATGGCGAGGCGACCGGCCAGGTCGACTACCGTGGCCGCAATCTCCTGACGATGTCAAAGAGCGAGCTGAACCAGGTGCGCGGCCGCAAGATCAGCATGATCTTCCAGGAGCCGATGACCTCGCTCGATCCGCTCTACACCATCGGCAACCAGCTGATGGAACCGATCAGCCGACACCGCGGGCTGAACGCGGCCGCGGCGCGGGAAGAGGCGCTGAAATTGCTCAGGCTGGTGCACATTCCCGATCCCGAAAGGCGGATGAAATCCTATCCGCACGAGATGTCGGGCGGCCAGCGCCAGCGCGTCATGATCGCCATGGCCTTGGCCAACGATCCAGACATCCTCATCGCCGACGAACCGACGACGGCGCTCGACGTCACCATCCAGGCGCAGATTCTGATGCTGCTGGCCGAACTGCAGCGCAAGCTCGGCATGGCCATCGTCTTCATCACCCACGACCTCGGCATCGTGCGCCGTTTCGCCGACCGCGTCTATGTCATGCGCCTGGGCGAGGTGGTGGAGGAGGGCGATGCGGAAGCGCTCTTCGCCAATCCGCAGCATGCCTACACCAAGATGCTGCTCGCGGCCGAGCCGACGGGCACCAAGGTGGCGCCGCCCGCCAGTGCGCCGGTGCTGCTCGAAGGCCGCAATGTCGAAGTCGTCTTCAAGATCGGCGGCGGCTTCCTTGGCGGCGAGCCGCTGATGCTGCGCGCGGTGGACAGGATCTCGATCCGGCTGAAGCGCAACCAGACGATCGGCATCGTCGGCGAGTCCGGTTCAGGCAAGTCGACGCTGGGCCGCGCGTTGCTCAGGCTCTTGCCCAGCGACGGCGTGATCCGCTTTGGCGACCGCGACATTTCGGACGCGGACCGCCAGGCGATGCGGCCGCTCAGGCGCGAATTGCAACTCGTGTTCCAGGATCCGTTCGGCTCGTTGTCGCCGCGCATGACCGTCGGCCAGGTGATCACCGAGGGCCTTTTGGTGCACGAGCCCTCATTGACCGGCAAGCAGCGCGACCAGCGCGCCGTCGAGGCGCTGCGCGAGGTCGGCCTCGACCCCAATGCGCGCAACCGCTACCCGCATGAATTCTCCGGCGGTCAGCGCCAGCGCATCGCCATTGCCCGCGCCATGATCCTGAAGCCGAAAGTGGTGGTGCTCGACGAGCCGACCTCGGCGCTCGACCGTTCCGTGCAGAAGCAGATCGTCGAGCTTTTGCGCAAGCTGCAGGCCGACCATGAGCTGTCCTACCTCTTCATCAGCCACGACCTCGCGGTGGTCCGCGCCATGGCCGACTACATCATCGTCATGAAGCAGGGAAAGATTGTCGAGGAAGGGCCGACGCAAGAAATCTTCGACAATCCGCGCGAAGCCTACACCCAGACGCTGATGAACGCCGCGATCGATACGGCACGGTTCCGCATGAGCGCTTGAAGCCGGGGCAAGCTTGACCTCGCTCGCCTCACGGCGAGGACGGGCACCTCCGGTTCCGCGTCGCGACGATCACCTGCTGCTGTTGCTGCAGCCGTTCGATCCGGGCGGTTTCGCGATTGGCGATCGCCGTCTTCACGCGCTCGCCGCCGAGCAGCCATGTCGGCACGCTGGTGTTGGCGACCTTGCCGCGAGCGATTGCGGTGCGTGAAATATCGGTCGCGGTGTCGCCGACCGCATTGTTGAGCTCGGGGCAGTTCATTTTGTCGTAGTTCGCCGGGCTGATCGACGCGGTGGTCGATGAGCAGCCCGCCGCGAACAAGAGGACCGCAATTGTCGGTAGAATGGCCGTCGGCGTGAACTTCATACTCTCAACCCTGGTTCGCCGTCCTGCGGTCCCGCGCATCCAGGAGCATGGCGGGTTGCCATTAGGCCAAAGTGAGAAACCGTTGTCGAGCGTTGTCGCACGATTCTGTTTTCGAAGATCACACATCGTTCGAGCGACGGTATTGGCATAATATGCTATCCCCCTAGATCATGCCTGTTGAATTGGAGCTGATACCGCGATGCCGACCCGCAATGTTGTCCTGACGGAACACCTCGAAGAGGTGATCGATCGGCTGGTGAAAACCGGGCGTTATCAGAACGCCAGCGAGGTATTGCGTGACGGCTTGCGGCTGATCGAGCAGCGCGAGGCGAGGGAGTCGGCAAAGCTGGCCGCGCTCAGGGAGGCAGCCAGCATCGGTTTCCACGACATCGAGCAAGGCCGTTTCGAGGATATTGCTGGAGACAGTCTCGAAAAATTTATGAATGGCCTGGGGCGGCAGGCAAGCTTACGCGCGAAAAAACCAGGCTTGTAACGCCATGGTCCTGTACCGGCTTTCAGCAGCCGCGAAGGAAGACATCGTTCAAAACTCGCCTACACGGAAGTCAATTTCGGCGAGATCGCGCGTGTCCGTTACGAAGGGTTGCTGATTACGGCGCTGCGCGACATTGCTGCCGATCCCGAACGGGTGGGCAGCATCGCCCACGCGGACCTGGGAAGCAATATCCGCAGCTATCACTTGCGCTATAGTCGGGATCGAGCATGGACCGAACACGGCATTGTTCTGCGACCACGCCATTTCCTGCTCTACCGGATGACGCTTGAGGTCATCGGAATTGGCCGCGTTCTCCACGACGCGATGGAACTCCGGCGCCATCTGCCGGAGAGCTACGGCGACGATTGACGGCAGTCCGGATTTCAGACGGATGGCGATTTCGGGAAAGGCCAAGTGCTTGTTTTTTCTGGTCGGAGTGGCAGGATTTGAACCTGCGACCCCCTCGTCCCGAACGAGGTGCGCTACCAGACTGCGCTACACTCCGTGACCAGACCGCGGGCTTATAGCTGCCACGTTCCGATCCTGCAAGCGGCAATGGCAGTCCTTCTGTCGCATTTCCTTTCTTTCGCGGAGCTTGCCCGAGTGGCATAGGATTTGGCTGTCGAGTAAAGGTGGGCTTAAAGGCTTTTGTCGTAAGTCCGACCCATGGGAGCCGGACTTTTGACAGGGTCGTTCATGAGCCAGCGCATCGTCAGTTTCGTCATGAGCGGTGGCGTCGGGTCGCGGCTGTGGCCGCTATCGCGCGAGGACAACCCCAAGCAGTTCCACGACTTCTCCGGCGATGGCTCGATGCTGGCCAAGACCGTGCGCCGGCTGGCGGCGCGCACGCAAGGCGAGACGCCGATTTTCTTGATCGCCTCAGAGCGTCACGCCGACCGCGTCCATGCCGACCTTGCCGGCATCGATCTTGCCGGTGGCGGACCACTGTTCGAGCCGACGGGCCGCAACACGGCCGCGGCCGTGGCGCTGGCCAGCCTGCGCACGCTCTCCGAATATGGCGACGAATTGGTTCTGGTGGTGCCGTCGGATCACGAGATATCGACGCCTGGCCAGTTCTGGCAAAGCATCGAGGCGGGCGCTGCCGCGGCAAATGCCGGCCGGCTCGTGGTGTTCGGCCTGAAACCGACACAGCCCGAGACCGGCTACGGCTATATCGAGGTCGGGGCAGGCCAGGACGGCGTCTTCGCCGTCTCGCGCTTCGTCGAGAAGCCGGATCTCGCCACCGCGCAGGCCTATGTCGACGCCGGCAGCTTCTACTGGAACACCGGCATCTTCCTGTTTCGCGCCGGCGCAATGCGCGACGCCTTCGCGGCCCATGAACCGAAAATCTGGCAGGCGACGGAGGCCGCCTACGAGGCTGCGACCAGCGATCTGTCCGGCCTCTATATGCCGCTGGACCTTTATTCCGCGATCCCGTCGACCTCGATCGACTACGCCATCATGGAGCAGGCGAAAGATATCGCCATGGTGCCCGCCGGCTTCCGCTGGAACGATCTCGGCTCCTGGCAGTCGCTGCTCGATGTCGGCCCGTCCGACAAGGGCGGCAACGTCATCGTTGGAGACGTCGTCGCCATCGATTGCGAGAACTCCTATATCCGCAGCGAGGGTCGGCTGCTGTCGGCCATCGGCATGAAGGACGTGGCGATCGTCTCCACGGCCGATGCCACATTCGTCGCGCCGGTCAGCCACAGCCAGCACGTCAAGAAGATCGTCGAGCAACTGGAGAAATCCGGCCGGCTCGAAACAAGGTTCACGCCGGCGCATGACCGCGTCATCGAGAGCGGCGCCTGGCGGCGCCGCGTGCGCCACTGGCTGTTCGAGGAGACGCTGCCGCTATGGTCGACGCTCGGCGTCGACGAACGCCATGGCGGCTTCCACGAGGCGCTGGGCTTCGACGCCGCGCCGCTGATGAAATCCAAGCGCATGCGCACCCAGGCGCGTCAGGTCTATGCTTTCGCGGTCGCCAAGGAGCGCGGCTGGGACGGCCCGGCCGACCGGCTGATCGCGCACGGCATCGACTTCATGGCGGGGCAGGGCCGCACCGATCGCGGCGGCTGGGTGCGCACGCTCAACATCGACGGCTCGGTCGCCGATCCGGTCGAGGATGCCTACGACCATTCCTGCGTGCTTCTGGCGCTGGCGCATGCCCATATGTCGGGCCATCCCGACGCGTTGCGGCTTGCAGAGGAGACATTCGCCTTCCTCGACGCGCATCTGGAGGATGCCCGCCTGACCGGCTTTCTGGAAACCTCCGACGGCGCGGAGGAACGGCGCTCCAATCCGCACATGCATCTGCTCGAGGCCTTCCTCGCCTGGCACAAGGCGACGGGCGAGCGCGCCTATCTGCGCCGCGCGGCACGCATCATCGATCTTTTCCGCAGCCATTTCTTCGATGCCGAAAGCTGGACACTGGGTGAATATTTCGACGACGGCTGGAAGCCGGCGGCGGGCGAGAAGCGGAGCTGGACCGAGCCTGGCCATCACTTCGAATGGGCCTCGCTGCTGGTCGATTTCGCCGCTCGCAGCGGCCAGGGCGAACTCACCGCTTTCGCGCGCAAGCTCTATGCCTCGGCCGTTGCCAACGGCCTCAACCGCGCCACCGGCCTCGCCTATGGCGCCGTCTCGCGCCAGGGACTGCCGCTCGACACGGTCTCGCGAAGCTGGCCGCAGGCCGAGGCGATCAAAGCGGCAATCGCGCTCGACGGCTCGGGCGGGCCGGACCTCAAGCCCGAAATCGAAGCGCGCGTCGGCCGCCTGTTCCGCTGGCACATAGATCCGGCGCCGCTCGGCCTGTGGATCGACCGCATCGACGAGCGCGGCCGCTCGCTGGCGACCGACGTGCCGGCCAGCATCTTCTACCACCTAGTCTGTGCGCTGACGCAGTATCTGGACGGAACGACGGAGAAGGGGTGAAAGGTTGGAAGAGGCGGACGCCGGCGACTTTGTAGACCTTCCGGGCGATACAACCCTTTGGAAGACCCAGGGCATTCCGCCGACAAGGATTAAACTCCCAATAGAAGCCCGCAGCCGCTTTCCTTGGTACTTGCCCATCTTCGGTATAGCCTCGGGGTGGGCACTATCTTCTTCAGTGAGCTTCTACTCCACTGCGGTCCAAAACTGGGAAGCAGGAAATTCACTCGACCGGCTAGGGTGGCTTGCTGGGATCCTCGGCTGTCTTCTTGTCGGCGCACTGTTCGCGGGAATGCTAGCAAGGGCGGCAATGGACGCGGCGAGTTCACGTCCATCGCTCATTCTCACGAAAGAAACCCTATGGGATAGGCGGCAGCTGGATGGCCCGATGCCTTGGAGCAACGTCCAGCGCGTAAGCTTTATATCCAGTAGGGCTTCGTTGGCCGCTCATCTGAAACTTACCCGACCAGTGTATGTCAGGAGCGGACTGTTCCGGTTCGGTGGGGCAGTCACGAGCAGGCTCAGATCAAATGTGGTCGTCTTGATTTCGGACCTTGACGTGGACGAGGGAGTGATCAAGAAGATCATCGTAGCCCTCCCTAAGAATGTGCGACCGTAACTATTCAGTAGGGCGCTGCCACGTCCCCCGTCTCGACATAAACCGCCTTGAGCTGCGAATAATGCGCCAGCGCGGCCAGCGAATTCTCGCGGCCGATGCCGGACTGCTTGACGCCGCCGAAAGGCATTTCCACCGGCGTGAGATTGTAGGCGTTGATCCAGCACGTGCCGGCCTGCAGCTCGGCGATGACGCGATGCGCGCGCGGCAGGTCGCGCGTGAACACGCCCGCCGCCAGCCCGAATTCGGTATCGTTGGCGCGCTCGATCACCTCGTCCTCGCTGTCGAATTTGAGCACGCTCATCACCGGTCCGAAAATCTCCTCGCGCGCGATCCGCATGGTGTCGGCGACATTGGTGAACACCGTCGGCTCGACGAAAAAACCGCCTTCGAAACCCTGCAGCGACGGCAAATTGCCACCGCAGGCTAGGCTGGCGCCATCCTGCTTGCCGGCTTCGATATAGGACACGACCTTGTCCTGCTGCGCCTTGCTAACCAGCGGACCCATCTGCGTTTCCGGATCGAGCGGGTCGCCGATGCGGATTTTCTTGGTGCGCTCGACAAGCCGCTCGACGAAGCGGTCGTGCAGGCCCTTCTGCACGAAGACGCGCGTGCCGTTCGAGCAGATCTGGCCGGTGGAATAAAAGTTGCCGAGCATGGCGCCGCCGATGGCGTTCTCGAGATCGGCGTCGTCGAAGATGATCAGCGGCGACTTGCCGCCGAGCTCCATCGTCGCGTGCTTCATCTTCGAGCCGGCAAGCGACAGCACCTTGCGGCCGGTCGGCACCGAGCCGGTCACCGAAACTTTTGCCACGACATCATGGCCGACGAGACCTGCGCCGACATCGCCGTAACCCTGCACGACGTTGAACAATCCGTCGGGCAGCCCCGCTTCGCTGTATATTTCGGCCAGCGCCAGAGCCGAAAGCGGCGTGTTCTCCGACGGCTTGAACACCATGGCATTGCCCATGGCCAAAGCCGGCGCCGACTTCCAGCCGGCGATCTGGATGGGATAGTTCCAGGCGCCGATGCCGATGCAAACGCCGAGCGGCTCGCGTCGCGTGTAGGCGAAGGGCCCGCCGAGATCGATCATCTCGCCATTGAAGGCGGCGATCGCTCCGGCGAAATATTCCAGGCAGTCGGCTGCCGAAGGGGCGTCGGCCACCAGCGTTTCCTGGATCGCCTTGCCGGTGTCCAGCGTCTCTATCCGGGCCAGATCGGCATTGCGTGCGCGCAGAATATCGGCTGCGCGGCGCAGGATGCGGCCGCGTTCGACAGGCTTCAACCGTGCCCAGGCCGGCTGCGCGGCCCGGGCGGCTTCGATCGCCAGCTCCAATACATTCGGCGTTGCCGAATGCAGCCTGGCGATGGTCTCGCCCGTCGCCGGATAGATCACCGGCAGCGGCGCACCGCCTTCGTCCTCGATGTAGCGGCCGTTGACGTAGTGCGATGCCGTCGGTTGGGCGCGCATGGCTTTCTCCAGAACTGTTGGCCGATCGGGCGGTCTGCCCGACAATGCCCTATCGGTCCGCCACCTGCCAGCGCGGATTGATCCACGGTTCCTGGTTGGATCGCGCCAGCGGCGTTCGGCCAAGGATGTGGTCGGACGCCTTTTCGCCGGTCATGATCGAGGGCGCGTTGAGGTTGCCGTTGGTCACCCGCGGGAAGATCGAGGAGTCGGCGACGCGCAGCCCCTCGACGCCGATCACCCGGCATTCCGGATCGACGACACTGGTCGGATCGTCGGCGCGGCCCATCCTGCAGGTGCCGCAAGGATGGTAGGCGCTCTCGGCATGGTCGCGGATGAAGGCGTCGAGCTCGTCGTCCGACTGCACATGGCTGCCCGGTGAAATCTCTTTGCCGCGAAAGCCATCGAAGGCTTTCTGGCCGAAAATCTCGCGCGTAAGCCGGATGCAGTGGCGGAACTCGCTCCAGTCGTCCGGATGCGACATATAGTTGAAGCGGATCACCGGCTTGGCCTTCGGATCGGGAGAGCGCAAGCTCACCGAGCCGCGGGATTTCGAGCGCATCGGGCCGACATGCGCCTGGAAGCCGTGCGACTTCGCCGCCGACTTGCCGTCATAGCGCACGGCCGCCGGGATGAAGTGGTACTGGATATCGGGATAGTCGATGCCGGCCTGCGAACGCACGAAGGCTGCCGCCTCGAAATGATTGGTGGCGCCAAGGCCGGTCTTGAAGAACAGCCATTGCGCGCCGATCAGCGCCTTGGAGAAGGGATTGAGCACCGAATTCAGCGTGATCGGCTTGGTCGATTCCT
Source organism: Mesorhizobium sp. B2-8-9 (assembly GCF_006439475.1). NCBI lineage: Bacteria > Pseudomonadati > Pseudomonadota > Alphaproteobacteria > Hyphomicrobiales > Phyllobacteriaceae > Mesorhizobium > Mesorhizobium sp. B2-8-9. The sequence continues at coordinate 37,181 of NZ_VFTQ01000026.1, forward strand.
GCTGGATATAAAGCTCCAGATGGTCCTGCAGATTGGCGCCGACGCCCGGCCGGTCGGCAACCACCTGGATGCCGTTTTCCTGGAGATGCGCACCCGGGCCGATGCCTGACAGCATCAGGATCTTCGGCGAATTGATCGACGACGCCGCGACGATCACCTCACGCCGCGCCTTAACGACCTGAATCTTTTTGTTAGCTTCGATCTCGACGCCGATCGCGCGTTGATTCTCGATTACCACGCGCCGGGCGAAACCCTTGAGCAGCCTGACATTTCCGCGTCTGAGAGCCGGCTTGAGATAGGCGTTCGCCGCCGACCACCGGCGGCCGCCCAGAATGGTCTGTTCCATCGGCCCGAAACCTTCCTGCTTGGAGCCGTTATAGTCGTCGGTGAGCTCGAAACCGGCCTGGCGGCCCGCCTCAACGAAGGCGCCGTAGAGCGGATTTTTCCGAGTGCCGCGCTGCACATGCAATGGTCCGCCTTTGCCTCGCCAGCCGTCCTCGCCGCCGTCGCAATCCTCCATGCGCTTGAAATAGGGAAGCACGTCGGCGAACGCCCAGCCTGCGGCGCCCTGTTCGGCCCAGTGGTCGAAGTCATGCGCATGTCCGCGCACATAGACCATGCCGTTGATCGAGGACGAGCCGCCGAGCACCTTGCCGCGTGGGGTGGCAAGCACGCGCCCGCCGAGATGCGGCTCCGGCTCGCTGGCGAAACCCCAGTCGTAAAGGCTCATATTGAGCGGGATCGACAGCGCGGACGGCATCTGGATCAGCGGCCCCATATCGGTGCCGCCGAACTCGATGACGATCACCGAGTGCTTGCCGTCTTCCGACAGCCGGTAGGCCATGGCCGAGCCGGCGGAGCCGGAGCCGATGATGACGAAATCCGCTTCAAGCATTGTTCATGTGCGCCATAAAGTCGGCGAGCGAGACATTGCCGCCGGTTGCAACCACAAGGACGGTCTTGTCCTTCACATCCACCTTGCCGCCGAGCAGCGCCGCGAGCGATGCCGCGCCCGAAGGTTCGAGCACCAGCTTCATCCGCTCGAACGCGATCTTCATCGCCCGCCGCACCGAGGCGTCGTCGACGGTGACACCGCGCACCCCGGCAGCGCTCACCGCCGCGAAGGGCGCGTCGCCGGGCTTGCGCGCCATCAGCCCGTCGCAGATCGATTTCGGCCCGATCGGCATCGTCTCGATCGCGCCATGCGCCAGCGACGAGCCCATGCCGTTGAAACCTTCCGGCTCGACGGCGATGATCTCGGTCTTGGGCGACAGATAGTGGAAGGCCAGCGAAACACCGCCGATCAGTCCGCCGCCGCCGACCGAGCAGAACACCAGATCGGCCTGCGCCTTCTTCATTGCCAGCTGATCGAGCGCTTCAAGCCCCGCGCCGGCCTGGCCGGCGACGATCTCAGGATCGTCGAAGGGATGCAGCAAGGTGAGGTGCTCGCTCTCGGCGATCTCGCGCGCCTTTGCGGCCGCAACTTCCTCGCGGGCCCGCTCGCCATGGTCGGTCAGCACCACGCGCGCGCCATAACCGGCGGTCGCGTCGCGCTTGGCGGCGGGCGCGTCGATCGGCATGACAATGGTGACGGGAATGCCCAGCGCCTGGCCGGCCGCCGCCAGCCCCTGCGCGAAATTGCCGGAGGAATAGGCGACGACCCCCTTTTTCGCTTCATCCGGCGAAAGCCGGTTCAACCGCCAATAGGCGCCGCGCACCTTGAAGGAGCCGGCCCATTGCAGCGACTCCGGCTTGACGAAGATCCGCGCTGCACCTGTCTCTTTTGCGAGCGCCGCCGACTCCAGAAGCGGCGTCACCTGCGTGGCCGTCGAGGTGATGGCATAGGCCTGTTTCAGATGGCCGAGGGTGGGAACGAGAACGTCAGCCATTATTCGCCTCTCGGATAGCGTTTGCTCTCTTCGAGATTGTCGAGGTTCATGTGATTGCGCATGTAGCGTTCCGACGCCTTCTGCAGCGGCTGGAAATCCCACGGGTAGTAGGCGCCGTTGCGCAACGCCGGATAGACAACCCAGCGGCGCGCCTGGCTTTCGCGCACGGCGGCGTCGAAGGCAGCCATGTCCCAGCGGGCCCTGACCTTGTCCATGAACATCGCCACCAGGGCTGCGTTCGCCGGATCCTCGGCGAGGTTGTCACGCTCGAGCGGATCGGTATCGAGATCGAACAGTTGCGGCGCGTCAAGCTCGCAATGGACGAATTTGTATTTGCCGTCGCGCATCGCGACCAGCGGCGCGTAGGAGCCTTCGGCCGCATACTCCATCAGCACCGGCCCGCTTCGCGCCCTGCCGTCGAGCAGCGGCAGCAGCGACTGACCGTCGGTCCACGGTTCGATCGCGGCGATGTCAATGCCGGCGAGGTCGCAGAGCGTCGGCGTCACGTCGAGATTGGAAACCGGTGCCTTGATCAGCCCGGCCGGAACGCCCTTGCCGGAGATCATCAGCGGCACGCGGGCAGATCCCTCGAAAAAGCTCATCTTGAACCACAGGCCGCGCTCGCCCAGCATGTCGCCGTGGTCCGAGCAGAACAGGACAGTGGTGTCGTCGAGCATGCGGGTACGCTTGAGGACGTCCAGAATCTCGCCGAGCTTGTCGTCGACATAGGAAATGTTGGCGAAATAGCCGCGCCGCGAGCGGCGCACCTGTTCCGGCGTGATCTCGAAGGCTTGATAGTCGCTGGCCCGGTAGAGCCGTTGCGAATGCGTATCCTGCTCCTCATGCGGTATAAATGGGGTTTCAGGATCGAGCGCCTGGCAGTTCTCGTAGAGATCCCAATACTGCTTGCGCGCCACATAGGGGTCGTGCGGATGCGACAGCGAAACGGTAAGGCACCAGGGGCGGTGACCCGCATCGTCCTGCTCGCGCGACAGCTGATAGAGCTTTTGCGTGGCCAGGAACACGACCTCGTCGTCATATTCCATTTGGTTGGTGATCTCGGCGACGCCGGCACCGGTGACCGAACCCAGATTGTGATACCACCAGTCGATCCGCTCGCCGGGCTTGCGGTAGTCCGGCGTCCAACCGAAATCGGCGGGATAGATGTCGGTGGTCAGCCGCTCCTCGAAACCGTGCAACTGGTCGGGCCCGACGAAGTGCATCTTGCCGGACAGGCAGGTATAATAGCCGGCGGCGCGCAGATGGTGGGCGAAGGTCGGAATGGAAGACGTGAACTCGGCGGCGTTGTCATAGACCCCGGTTCGCGACGGCAATTGCCCGCTCATGAACGAAGCGCGGCCAGGCGCGCAGAGCGGCGAGGCAGTGTAATTGTTGGCAAAGCGCGCCGAGCGCGCGGCAAGCGCCTTCAGGTGCGGGGCATGCAGGAAGTCCGCCGGGCCGTCTGGAAAGAACGTGCCGTTGAGCTGATCGACCATGACGATCAGGAAATTGGGTCGCCGGGTGGTCAAGGCAGGCTCCGTCCGTTGAGCTTGGTTTCGAGATAGTCTTCCACGAGCGCGATCGCGGTCTGCGCGTCGGGCACGCCGTCCTTCAGCGCGCGGCGGATGTAGAGCCCGTCTATCAGTGCCGCGGTCGCTTCCGCCACGCGGTCGGCTTCGGTCCGAGGCAGGATGCCGGTCAGCCCGCTCATCAGGTTCGAATGGAGCCGCCGCGCATAGATGCGCAGCAGCCGCCGCAGTTCCATCGATTTCTGTGCCTCGACATAGAAGGCGAGCCAGGCGGCGATGATCTGAGGCTGGAACTGCTCGTCGGAAAAGCTGACGGCGACGACCGCCGAGACGCGCTGGCGCGGCGTCACGGCAAGGCCGAACGCGCGCCTTGTGTCGGTGTTGAGCTCGGCCAGGATGTGCCGCATTGTGGCGAAGAGCAGTTCGTCCTTGGCGCCGAAATAGTGATGCGCCAGCGCCGACGAGACACCGGCGCGGCCGGCGATCTCCGACATCGTCACGTCCAACGACCCGCGCTCGCCGATCGCCGAGATCGTCGCGTCGATCAGCGCCTTGCGGCGCACTGGCTCCATTCCGATTTTCGGCATTTTGGAATCCGGTTCTGCGGTTAGATTATTTTTTATTGACGGATCAATCAATAAAAAATCGACGTGGGATCAACCTTTCATTTCGATCTGGCCCACGCTTGGGGCTGGAAAACGGTTCACTATTGAACAATATTGAATCACGTGCCGCGCGCGATCGTGCTAGGCTGCGGCGCAAATGGAGGCTGCCATGACCGCATGCATCGTCGGCTGGGCGCATTCGCGCTTTGGCAAGCTCGAAGGCGAGACGCTGGAGGGCCTGATCACCAAGGTCGCCGTCGAAGCGCTCGACCACGCCGGCATCGGTCCGGACGATGTCGACGAGATCGTGCTTGGCCATTTCAACGCCGGCTTCTCGCCGCAGGATTTCACCGCGAGCCTCGTGCTCCAGGCCGATGACCGGCTGCGCTTCAAGCCGGCGACGCGCGTCGAGAACGCCTGCGCCACTGGCTCGGCCGCCGTCCGTCAAGGCATCCGCGCCATCGACGCCAACGCCGCCCGTGTCGTGCTGGTGGTCGGCGCCGAGCAGATGACGACCACGCCCGGACCCGAGATCGGCAAGAACCTGCTCAAGGCCTCCTACCTGCCGGAAGATGGCGACACGCCGGCAGGCTTTGCCGGCGTCTTCGGCAAGATCGCGCAGGCCTATTTCCAGCGCTATGGCGACCAATCGGACGCGCTTGCCATGATCGCCGCCAAGAACCACAAGAATGGCGTCGACAATCCCTACGCCCAGATGCGCAAGGATTTCGGTTACGAGTTCTGCCGCCAGGAAAGCGAGAAGAACCCGTTCGTCGCCGGTCCGCTGAAGCGCACCGATTGCTCGCTGGTCTCCGACGGCGCCGCGGCGCTCGTTCTCACCGATACGGCGACGGCGCTGAAGATGCGCCGCGCCGTGACTTTCCGCGCCAACGAACATGTCCAGGATTTCCTGCCGATGTCGAAGCGCGACATCCTCTCCTTCGAGGGTTGCGAGCGCGCCTGGGAGCAGGCGCTGAAGAAGGCCGGCGTGACGCTCGACGACCTCTCCTTCGTCGAGACGCATGACTGCTTCACCATCGCCGAGCTGATCGAATACGAAGCGATGGGGCTCGCCAAGCCAGGCGAGGGCGCCAGGCTGGCGCTGGATGGCACGACCGCAAAGGACGGTCGGCTGCCGGTCAACCCGTCCGGCGGCCTGAAGGCCAAGGGCCACCCGATCGGCGCTACCGGTGTCTCGATGCATGTGCTGACAGCCATGCAGCTCACCGGCGAAGCCGGCGGCATCCAGGTGCCGGGCGCGAAACTCGGCGGCATCTTCAACATGGGTGGCGCGGCGGTCGCCAACTACGTTTCCATCCTCGACCGGATCAGGTAGAAGCGGCCCGCATCAAAGCGCGCCCTCCTTAGGGCGGCGCGTGCGGGAGGCAACATGACAAATCCGGTTCTGGTCGAAGTCACGCGCGGCGAGGTGGTCGAAAGCGCCCACCGCGGCGCGGTCTCCGTCTTCGACGCCGACGGCAAGGCCGTCTGGGAGATCGGCGATACGGACCGCCCGGTGTTCCCGCGCTCGGCGGTGAAAGCAATCCAGGCATTGCCGCTGGTCGAATCGGGTGCCGCCGATGCCTACGGCTTCGGCAACCGCGAGCTGGCGCTGGCCTGCGCCTCGCATTCGGGCGAGCCGGCCCATGTCGAATTGGCCAACGCGATGCTCGCCAGGGCAGGCCTCGACAGGACGGCGCTGGAATGCGGTGCGCACTGGCCCTCGAGCCACGACGCCACCATCGCGCTCGCTCGCGCCGGCAACGTGCCGAACGCCTTGCACAACAACTGCTCCGGCAAGCATTCCGGTTTCCTCTGCACCTGCGTGCATGCCGGCATTTCCCACGCCGGCTATGTCAAAGCCGGCCATGCGCTGCAGGAGATGGTGCGCGACGCCATGCAGTCCGTGACCGGCGCGGCGCATGACGTCGACCATTGCGGTATCGACGGCTGCTCGATCCCGACCTACGCCGTGCCGTTGAAGAATTTTGCTCAGGGCTTTGCCCGTATGGCGACGGGCAGGGGCCTTGCGCCCGCGCGCGCCAAGGCGGCGAAGCGGCTGCTTTCTGCCTGCATGGCCGAGCCGTTCCTGGTCGCGGGCACCGGCAGGGCCGACGTCGCGCTGATGCAGGCAGCACCCGGTCGCATCTTCTTCAAGACCGGCGCCGAAGGCGTCTATTGCGCGGCATTGCCCGAACTTGGCCTCGGCATTGCCTTGAAATGCGATGACGGCGCGGGCAGGGGGGCCGAAGTGATGATCGCCGCAGTACTGGCGAAGTTGCTCCGCGACGATGAGGCGGTTGCGGCAAGGCTTACCGAACTCGCCCATCCCGCAATCGAAAGCCGCAAAGGTGCGAAGGTCGGCTTGCTGCGGCCGACGGCGGCGCTCAACTAGCCGTCTTCAGCGACAGCACCAAAGTCATCGGATTTTTTGGGGAAGCCTGGAAGCCATAGCGCTCATAAAACGTCTTGGCTTCATCCGATATGGCATGAACCAGGAGACCGCGAATGCCGAGAATCGCTGCCGCTTGGCCCGTCCGCAGCACCGCGTCCTGCAGCAGAGCAACACCCAGACCCTTGCCTTGCCAGTTCGCATCGACCGCCAAACGGCCAAGCACAGCCATGGGTACGGGATCGGGCATATTGCGCCGGATCGAACCGGGCGCATCCGCCAGGTCAAGTCCGCCCGATGAAAGGCAGTAGTAACCGACGACGTGCGTACCTTCCGCAACCACATAGGTTCTGGACGCCCCGCTGACTTGATTGGCGCGCGCCCGCCGCCGAAGCCACTGATCCAGGCTGTCGGTCCCGCTTTGAAAAAGGTCGAGCTCGTGCGCATCGGCTAAAAGGGCTGGCGCCGAAAGCATCAGTCCCGCCAAGGTTTGGGCGCATTCATCAGGCGGGCGAATCCCTCGCCGCTCGGCGGCTGGTCGAGGATATCGAGATAGTGCCGATAGCTCTCGGCATCGACCTTGACGAGCGTCTGGTCGAGCAGCGTGTCTTCGGCTGCGCGGTAGGCAGCGTCGATCATGAAGTCGGATCGGGTCTTCCCGCGGATCTTTGCGGCGCGGTCGATCAGGATGCGGACATCCTCGCGGATGCGCAGATTGACGGGCTTGGCGTGGGTATCTTGATTTTTGGTAGCCATGGCAAATCCTTTCGTTACCGGTTTAGCATTTTTGCATACACAATGTGTATCTAATTCTGAAATTGCCAATTTTCCTCGCTGGCGACCTGGACGGCGCCGGTTCTACGCAAAACCGAACAGCAGCGAGTTCATGTTTCTGCTAGTCTCCCTCACCACCAATCGGATGCTGGGCGCTGGCTATGCTGGAAGCGGACAAGGTGTTTGCCGGGTCGATCCCCGAAAATTACCATCGTCATATGGTGCCGCTGATTTTCGAGGCCTATGCCGCGGAGACCGCGCGGCGGGCGGCGTCTTTCTCACCCTTGGCCGTTTTGGAGACCGCCGCGGGCACCGGGGCCGTCACCCGTGCCTTGGCGCCGAAACTCTCTCCTGGTGCCAGCTACATCGTAACCGACCTCAACCAGCCGATGCTCGATTATGCGGCTTCGCGCCAAGGGCCCGACAGCCGCATCGCATGGCGCCAGGCGGATGCCCTGAAGCTGCCGTTCGACGATGCGGCCTTCGACCTCGTCTGTTGTCAGTTCGGCGCCATGTTCTTCCCCGACCGTTCCGCTGCCTATCGCGAGGCAAAGCGGGTGCTGAAGCCCGGCGGACATTTCCTGTTCAGCGTTTGGGATCGCATCGAGGAGAATATATTCGCCGATGACGTGACGAATGCTCTCGCCAGGATGTTTCCGAATGACCCGCCGCGCTTTCTGGCGCGCACGCCGCACGGTTACCACGACAAGGCGCTGATCCGCGGCGATCTGGAGGCAGCTGGGTTCCGCGATGTGACGATCGATACCCGGGCCGAGCAGAGCCGTGCATCCTCGCCACGCGTTCCCGCCATCGCCTATTGTCAGGGCACCGTGCTTCGCAATGAGATCGAGGCCAGAGAGGCCGGAAGATTGGAGTCGGCAACTGACTACGCCGAAGCCGCAATAGCCGACAGACATGGTAGCGGCGAAATTGCCGCCAAGATCCAGGCGCATATCATCGTGGCCGTGGCCTAGCTCACCTTGTTGCGCTCCACGGTGAGATGTGCGTAGCCCGTATCGGTTGACTGCGTGAGGTCCCCGGCCACTGGATCGGCCCAGCGCTGGCCGACAATGGCGCCGTTTTTCGCGCCGTCGATGACATTGTCCGAGATGACGGCGCTGCCGGAACCTTCGACCACCGAAACGACGATGCCGGTGCCCGCCTTGCGGATGATGTTGCCTGTCGCCACGACATTGCGCAGATAAGGACCCCAGCCGAGCTGCATGCCATAGAGCGGCGCGTTCTCGACGACGTTGCCGGACACCGTCGTGTCGGCCTCGGCGCTGATGCCGACGCCGAAGCCGGGCGGGTCAGCGGTGTAGGGGCCGATGGTCGAGAGGTTGCGCACGATATTGTTCGAGCAGACGGCCATCCGCCCGCCTTCGTTGAAATTGACGATCGAGATGCCGTTGGCGGCGCCGTCGACCAGATTGTTGCTGATGATTGCGCCTTCGAAGGAGAATTCCGAATAGATCCCGGTTTCGCCCGAGCGCGAGCAGGTGTTGCCGGTGATCTGCAAATTGCTTGAGCTGTTGGCGCGGACCGCGGTGAAAGCACAGTCGGAGACGACGTTGCCGGAGATGATGACGTTGTCGGCGCGGAAGGCATTGATGCCGTTGCCGTTCTGCCCGGTGCCGCCGCTGCGCGCGCCGATCCTCTGCACGCGGTTGCAGCTGACGATGGTGCCGTCTTCCGCAGCCTGCCAGCGATGCACCAGTATGCCGCCATTAGCGCAGTCCGAAATGTTATTGCCCGAAATCTCCAGCCCGCCGGCCTCGACTGAATAGATGCCGGCATCTGCAGCACCCGAAATATCCGAGCGACCGACGCGACCGACGGCATGCTCGAGCGCCAGCCCGTTCTTGCCGCTGCCGGTCACCTGGCAATTGTCGATGACGAGATGGGCGACACGGCGCAGGTCGAGCAGCCCCTGCGTGTAGTCGGCTAGCCAGCGGTTGGCGCCGTCGAGCACCAGCCCGCTGAGCTCGATATGCTCGGCTTGTTCGGCCATCATCAGATGGCCGTTGCCGCCATAGACGATGCGAGTCGCGCCTGGCACACCCGACAGGCGCACGCGCGCGGGCAGCTTCAGGTTTGAGACGAGATAGCTGCCCGGCGGCAGGAATACCGGCTGGTCGCGGTCGCTGGCCTCGGCCAGCATCCTGGCAAAAACCTTGCTCTGGTCGTCGACCGCGCCCGGCTGCACGCCGATCTCCGTGGCGTTGATCGAGCCGCGCATCGCGGCCATCTCGATGCCCGGCAGCGACTTGGCCGATGCCTTGCCGGCAAAGACGCCGGCAACGGCGAAGCCGGCGGTCCGGGCAAGCAGCGTTCGTCTGTTCAACATCGGCACAGGTCCTGGCGTTTCGCCCTGTCTGTCGCAGGAATCGTGCCAAGGCGGGCTCATCGGCAAACCGCTTGTGCAGTCGCCTCGCCAAGCCTAAGTTCACCGCATGAGCAGAGCTTTCACGCGCGAAGAAGACAGCGAAAACGCCATTGCCGGCGTCGGCGAACGTCCGGTCAGCACGCACCGCAACCTGGTGACGGAGCGCGGCCTGGCGATGATCGAGGACAATCTCGCCGAGCTGCGCGACCTGATGGCCAAGGCTGAAAGGCGTGGCGACCGCGAGCGCCTCGCTGTCGTATCGCGCGACCTGCGCTACTGGACCGCGCGACGCGAAAGCGCGGAGCTTTCGGTGCCGGAGCCGGGCAGCGATGTGGTGCGCTTCGGCATGGGCGTCACCCTGGAAGGCGATGACGGCAGGAAGGTGCATTGGCGCATCGTCGGCGAGGACGAGGCCAATCCGTCGAAGGGCAGCATTTCCCATGTCTCGCCGATGGCCGTGGCTCTATTCGGCAAGAAGATCGGCGAGGTCGTGACCGTCAACGGCAAGGAATGGGAAATCGTCAAGCTCTCGGACAAGGTCGAGAACTAGCAGCCAAGCCTAATTGCCAGCTGCTGTAACAACCCAGCTTCGTATTTGTCCACGACATCGCGAGCAGCGTTCATTTCCCGTTTGTAGTTGTCGTGGCGGATTGGCCTTAGAATGACGCCGTCGTCGGTTTCGGCGATCTGGAGCTCATCGCCGACCTTGGAGGCTCAAGCTGTCAAGCATTTCGCGTGGCAGTAGCAAGGCCCCCGATCCGTCCTCAAGCCTCTGGACGACTGTCAGAACATCATCGCGCCATGGTTGCATCTATTTCCATAGAACAGCCTTTTGGCCAAATCAGCAGCCCTCGCTAGTCGACCAGCAACCGATCCATCAGCCGGTTGGCCGCTTCCGGGATGACGGTTCCCGGCGGGAAGATCTCCGCCGCGCCCGCCGCCAGCACCGCGTCGTAGTCTTGCGGCGGGATGACGCCGCCGGCGACGATCAGCATGTCGCCATGGCCGAGCTTTTTCAGCGCGTCCTTGAGCTCGGGGATCAGCGTCAGGTGCCCGGCGGCTAAGGAGGAGGCGCCGATGATGTCGACGTCGTGCTGCACCGCGAGCTTCGCGATCTCGTCCGGCGTCTGAAACATCGGTCCGACGGTGACATCGAATCCCAGATCGGCGAACGCGCTGGCGATCACCTTCTGGCCGCGGTCGTGCCCGTCTTGGCCCATCTTGGCGACCAGGATGCGCGGCTTGCCGCCGGATTTCTTTTCGAACGCTTCGATCTTCTCCTGCAGCCGCTCAAGCCCCGGGTTGTCGCCGAGCGCCTCGCGATAGACGCCGGAGATCGTCTGCACCGCCGCCGTGTGGCGGCCGAATACCTTTTCCAGCGCCAGCGAAATCTCGCCGACGGTAGCGTTGGCGCGCGCCGCGCGGATCGCGAATTCGAGCAGGTTCTCGTCGCCCTCGGCGGCACGGGTCAGCGCCGCCAGCGCATCCTCCAGCGCCGCGACGTCGCGTGTGCCTTTCAGCCGCTGCAGCTTCGCCAATTGCCTGGCCTTCACCTCGGCATTGTCGATCTTCAGCACATCGACGTCGATATCCGCTTCAGGCCGGTGCGCGTTGACGCCGACCAGAATTTGCTCGCCGGAATCGATGCGCGCCTGGGTACGCGCCGCGGCTTCCTCGATGCGCAGCTTCGGAATGCCCTTTTCGATCGCCGCCGCCATGCCGCCGAGGTTTTCGACCTCCTCGATATGGGCAAGCGCGCGCGCCGCCAGATCATGCGTCAGCCGCTCGACATAGGCCGAGCCGCCCCATGGATCGATCATGCGCGTGGTGCCGGATTCCTTTTGCAGGATGAGCTGCGTGTTGCGCGCGATCCGCGCCGAATGGTCGGTCGGCAGCGCCATTGCTTCGTCGAAGGAATTGGTGTGCAGCGACTGGGTGTGCCCCTGCGTCGCCGCCATCGCCTCGATCATCGTGCGGGTGATGTTGTTGTAGGGATCCTGCGCCGTCAGCGACCAGCCCGAGGTCTGGCAATGGGTGCGCAGCGACAGCGAGCGCTCGTCCTTTGGCGCAAAATTCTTCTTCATCAGGTTCGACCACAGCAGCCTTGCGGCCCTGAGCTTGGCGACCTCCATGAAGAAGTTCATGCCGATCGCCCAGAAGAAGGACAGGCGCGGCGCGAAACGGTCGATGTCGAGGCCGGCGGCGACGCCGGCGCGGGCATATTCGATGCCGTCGGCGATGGTGTAGGCAAGCTCCAGATCGGCCGTCGCGCCGGCTTCCTGCATGTGGTAGCCGGAAATCGAGATCGAGTTGAACTTCGGCATATGCCTGGAGGTGTAGGCGAAGATGTCCGACACGATCCGCATCGAAGGTTTCGGCGGATAGATGTAGGTGTTGCGGACCATGAACTCCTTCAGAATGTCGTTCTGAATGGTCCCGGCGAGATCGTTCTGGGCGACGCCCTGTTCCTCCGCCGCCACGATGTACAGCGCCATGATCGGCAGCACCGCGCCATTCATCGTCATCGACACCGTCATCTCGTTGAGCGGAATGCCGTCGAACAGCTGCCGCATGTCGAGGATGGAATCGATCGCCACGCCCGCCATGCCGACATCGCCGGCGACGCGCGGATGGTCGCTGTCATAGCCGCGATGCGTGGCGAGATCGAAGGCGACCGACAGGCCTTTCTGGCCGGCCGCGAGGTTGCGCCGGTAGAAGGCGTTGGATTCCTCGGCCGTCGAGAAGCCGGCATATTGACGGATCGTCCAGGGCTGCTGGACATACATGGTGGGGTAGGGGCCGCGCACGAAGGGCGGCAGGCCTGGATAGGTGTCGAGATTGGCAAGCCCCTTGAGGTCGCCTTCCGTGTAGAGATGTTTTACGGCGATGCCTTCCGGCGTCATCCGCTGGCCCTTGATCTCGACCGGCGCGCGACGCGGCTCCGACCAGCCGATCTGGCTGAAATCCGGGATCATGATCCGGCTCCGATCGACTGGTCGATGCGCACCGGAAACAGCGGCTCGCAGGTCGCCACGCCTTCGGTCAGCGCTGGACGCCGTTCCCGCGGCAGCGTCTCGACCGGACGCTCCGCCGGCGCGCGGTAAAGCGTCGTGCCGACAATGCCGCGCTCGCCCGATCGGTAGGCGCCGTTGCGCTTGGCGGCGGCCGTCTGCACTCGGTTCTGGATATAGCCCTGCTGCAGGCTGGCGAGCACGCCGCCCTCGGCCTCGATGCGCTGGAATTCTTCCCAGGCCGCGGCACAGAGATCGTTGGTCAGCGCCTCGACCGAACCGGAGCCGCTGGCCGGATCGGCGACATAGCCGATATGGCTCTCCTCGGACATGATCAGCTGCGCGTTGCGGGCGACGCGGCGGGCAAAGCCGGCCGGCAGCCCATGCGTGATGGTGTGCGGCAGGATCGAGATCGAATCTGCGCCCCCGGTTGCCGCCGCAAAGGCCGCGATCGCCGTGCGCAAGATGTTGGTTTCCGGGTCGGCCATCGTCATCATGCGATAGGAGGTCTCGGCATGGATGCTGGCGGTCGAGGCCGGGATCGAGCAGGCTTCCTGGACGCGCGCCCAGAGCTTGCGCAACGCCCGCACCTTGGCCATCGACAGGAACTGGTCCTGGTCCACGCTGAGCGCGAAGCCGATATAGGGCGCCGCATAGACCAGCGGCTGGCGCGCCTTCTCGAACATCCTGAGATAGGACACGACCGATGCCATCATCGTGCCAAGCTCCTGCGCCTCGGTGGCGCCGGCATTGTGGAAGACGCGGCCGTCGGCCTCGAGCAGCACGCCCGGCACGCCCATCGAGAAGAAATGCGCCAGCGATTGTGGCATCGATTCCTGCAGCGCCTCGATCGAGGTGCGCAGCCGCCCGGTTCCGGCGAAGATCGCCGCCGGATCGATGCCGAAGGAAAGGTTGAGCTTGGCCGGATCGGAGCGGCGGCGGCTGAGAAAAGCCAGCAGCCAGTCGGCCACGGCACGACTCCACGGATGCGCGTCGATGCGCACCTGAACGCGGTTGAGCGGCACGCCGTCGAGCACCCTTTCCAGCGCCTCTGCGGTGCGCGGCAGGCCGTAGCCGAAGGCATTCGGCGCACCCTCGAAGACAAGCGACAGGCCGGTGGCGCCTTGGGCGATGTCTTCCAGGGCTTGCGCGCTGGCCCGGGCGACATCCGGGTCGTCGACGCGCTGGCTGACGATCCAAGGCGCGGTCGGATTTGTACGCGGCAACGGCTCGGCGGTCGTCGAGCGTTGGCTGAGCGGCTCGATGCAGATGCCGTCATCGGTGTGGGAGACGAGCTTTTCCTCGAAGGAACCGCCGGCAAGCGCCTTTTCCGCCAGCGCCCGCCAACGCTTGGCGTCCGGGTTCGGAAGGTCGACATCCCTGGTCAAGGCGCCGGCGCCCATCGCTCTCCTCGCTTCTTGGCCGCATCAGCCGGTCCAACCAATCTAAGGTCAGGAACCGGATATCACAATGCGCCATCCGGCCGGTTCTCGCGGCCAGGCAATCGATTGCCAAACATGCGCAAAATCCGCAAGCGCCAAAGGCCAAATTCGATGCACCCCAAAACGATACCGGGCATTGCCGCATGCGACCGGCGTTACTATACCTCGGGTGAGGCCTTTGAGCGGAACACATTGCGGAGACCGGATATGGTTGACGAGACCAGCATCTTCATCGGCGCCAGCCGCAAGCCCGACGATTCCTATCAGCGCGCCGAAGAGCTGCTGCTGCGCTACGGCAACCGCCACGGCCTCGTCACCGGGGCCACGGGCACTGGCAAGACCGTCAGCCTGCAGGTCCTGGCCGAGGGCTTTTCCAACGCCGGCGTGCCTGTCTTCTGCGCCGATATCAAGGGCGACCTTTCCGGCATATCCATGATGGGCGAGGCCAAGGATTTCCTGGTCAAGCGCGCCGAGCAGGTGAAGCTCGATCCTTATCAATTCCAGGAATTCCCGGTTATCTTCTGGGACCTGTTCGGCGAGCAGGGCCATCCGATCCGCGCTACCATTTCCGAAATGGGGCCGCTGCTTTTGTCGCAGCTGATGAACCTCACGGAAGCTCAGGAAGGCGTCATGAACATCGCCTTCCGCATCGCCGACGAGGAAGGCCTGCTGCTGCTCGATCTCAAGGACCTGCAGGCGCTGCTCGCCAACATCGCCGAGCGCGCCGACGAACTCAGCGCACGCTACGGCAATGTCACCAAGCCGTCGGTCGGCGCCATCCAGCGCACGCTGCTGGTGCTGGAGAGCCAAGGTGCCGCCAACTTCTTCGGCGAGCCGGCGCTGCGCATCGCCGACATCATGCGCACCACCCGTGACGGGCGCGGCGCGATCAGCGTTCTGGCGGCCGACAAATTGATGATGAATCCCAGGCTCTACGCCACCTTCCTGCTTTGGCTGATGTCGGAGCTGTTCGAGGAATTGCCCGAGGTCGGTGATCTCGACCGGCCAAAGCTGGTGTTCTTCTTCGACGAGGCGCATCTTCTGTTCGAAGACGCGCCGAAGGTGCTGATCGACCGCGTCGAGCAGGTGGTGCGGCTGATCCGCTCCAAGGGCGTCGGCGTCTATTTCGTCACCCAGAACCCGCTGGACATTCCGGAAAAGGTGCTGGCCCAGCTCGGCAACCGCGTCCAGCATGCGCTGCGCGCCTATACGCCGCGCGAGCAGCAGGCGGTGCGCTCGGCCGCCGAAACCTTCCGGCCCAATCCCGATTTCGACTGCGCCACCGCCATCACCCAGCTTGCCACCGGCGAGGCGCTGGTCTCGATGCTGGAGGACAAGGGCGTGCCGGCCATGGTCCAGCGCACGCTGATCCGGCCGCCGTCATCGCGGCTCGGCCCGATCACGCCCGAAGAGCGCCGCAAGATCATCGCCGAGAGCCCGGTCGCCGGCCAGTACGACGAGGCCGTCGATCGCGAATCGGCCTTCGAAATGCTGCAGAAAAAGGCCAAGGAGGCGCAGGACGCCGAGGCTCAGGCACAACAGCAGAACAGCGGCGGTTCGCGCTGGACCATTCCGGGCTTCGACGATGTCCTGGGGACAGGCAACCGGCGGTCTTCCAACCGCCAGACCGTGGCCGAAGCCGCCATCAAGTCGGTGGTGCGCTCGGTCGGCTCGTCCGTCGGCCGCGCTATCGTGCGCGGAATTTTGGGAAGCCTGGCGCGAGGCCGCTGAAGCAAAGAGACGGTACCGCGCGGAGCGCGACGCGAATCACGCCTGTAAGCTTTGACGTCGGGCGAAACCCGCTTGCCGTCGCGCGAATCCGTCGCGGAAATGCGCCGCCCCGGAAAGCTGCCCTCGTTACCTCGCGACGATCAAATCTTACCTGCCGACGGGTAAGCCGCATCAGCGGCAGCTAAAACTTTTCGCAAGGGAACTTTTCCCAGCAGAACCGCAATTTCATGAAATACCGGACGCGCCAAATCATGGCCTTTGACGTGCTGTTGCCGGGGGGCAAACTGGATAGCGCCGACAGCACGTGCGATCACGAATTATTGTGGCCAGGGAACCGAAAGCGCCCGCTAAGGTTGGGCCAAGACTGCGGAGGGCTGAGCATCAGGAGTCCAAGTTGCGGCGCGATGACGATCTGCAAGCTTGGTATTCGGAAATTCCTCCTGAAAGGCGGCCGCTGCTGAACGCGAAAGGTGGGCTGTCGCTCGGCCACGCTCGCCTCGTGGCGCAATTCCTGAGCGAAAACTTTTCGCGCAAGCTTTCGCTCGCCGAAATGGCCGCTGTGTGCGGGCTGTCGCCTTACCATTTCGCCCGTGCTTTCTCCAAGACGTTCGGCGTGACGCCGCATCAATATGTTCTTGCCCTTCGCCTTGACTTTGCCGAGAAGCTGCTGGCCGACAGGCGCATGTCGATCACGGACATCGCCTATCTGAGCGGCTTCTCGAGCCAGAGCCATCTCACCACCACGATGAAGAAATACCGCGACGTAACTCCAATGCAGGTGCGAGAGAGGCTGGTTCAATCGGGGGCCGGCAGGCAGGGCTAATTCCCGCGCAGTTATCTATGGATCGGCTTATAAAAGGTATTACTAAAGTAATTTTGCGTTAACCCATGGAAGACCTACGGTATATTTTCAGATAAACAGCAATTTGTTGGAATACGAGCCCCGGAAAACCTGTCTTTCTGCAGCAAATCCGGTATTCGGATTCTAAGCTGGCCGAGGGGACATGAGCGACGACACGGCGGTTCGCCGGAGCCTTTCCGAGGAGATCGGTTACTGGCTGGAGTCGGCATCGAGGACGCTTGAGAAGCGCTATGGAGATGGCGTGCCCCTGGCCAAGCAGGACATGCTGCTGGCCCATTATCTCTACGGCCTCACGACCGTCGTTCACGCGCATGACGCACCTGCCGTCCATCTGGCGGCGGTGCGGTCCTATCTCAAGCGGCTGATCCCGCCGGAGCGGGTTGCCGCGGCGCTTCAGGCTGTGCCCGAGGCGGGTGACGCCTGGCTTGAAAACACGCTCGATCGCGTCGAGGCGATCGGGGAAAAACAGGGCCACGCGCTGCTCGCGCGCGGCGCCGATGTGATCGTCCCATTTTCGAGCAGACACGCTTTGGCGGCAGGGTCGGCGGAACCTGCCGTTATCGAGCGCGGCCCACCAAAGGAGGCATTCTCGCAATGAACTTCAGGCAAGAACGTATCGCTCGGCGCGGGTCGGCCCGATTTGCTGGAAACTGGGTCTCCGGCGCTCCCGAGAGCCGTTCGCTGCGCCGCCGCCTGATGGCGACGCTGCGCAACGCGCATCGCGTGCTCGGCATGCGACGCAAGGGACGTGGGCTCGGCAAGCTCGGCGTCGGCGCAAGCCTTGGGTATATTGCATCGGCCGCCGCTTTGTTCCTGTTCGCGGCGCCGGCGCAAGCGCAATATGCCGCTGGCGGCGGGTCCGCGACCGCTCCCGAGACCATAGCGATCGGAAATGGCTCAACCGCCAGCCTCAACTGGGCCATAGCGCTCGGCTTCCAGGCTCAATCGACAGCGCAATACTCTGTCGCTATCGGCCGAACCGCGTCGGCCACCGGCCCCGGCGGCGCGGTGGCGCTGGGCTCCGGCACAATTTCGAACAACGTCAATACGGTAGCGATCGGCGTCAGCTCCAGTGCAACCGCCGCGGGCGCCAGCGCCCTGGGAACCTTCTCCGTTGCTTCGGGTGGCAACGCCACAGCCGTCGGCGTCAGTTCCTTGGCCAGCGGCGCCACCTCCTTCGCCGGCGGCTGGGGGACCCAAGCCACCGGGCTGCGCAGTACCGCGATTGGCAATTCATCTGTTGCGTCGGGAATAGATGCCTTTGCTCAAGGTACTTCCGCCACCGCAAGCAACCAGAATGCCATCGCGATCGGCTTCCAGTCGGTCGCTACACAGATCAACTCCATCAATATCGGCGGGCGCACTCTTGCGGGAGCGGGCGCTACTGCGCAGGGCGCCATCGCTCTTGGCACCGATGTGACGGCGTCTCAGCAAAACACCGTTGCCATAGGCATCCTGACCAAGGCAACGGGAACGAGCGCCACGGCGATGGGCAACACGGCGAGCGCCTGGGGCAACCAGTCCATCGCACTCGGCTTGGGCGCGCAGGCGGGCGTTCAGGCCAACACGGCGCTACCGAACAGCATCGCGATCGGCACCAATTCGCTCTCTTCCGGCGCTTTCGCCGTCGCGATGGGCAGTGCTTCAATTGCGAGCGGCTCCGCCGGTACCGCGGTTGGCAACACCGCCGTTGCCAGCGGCCAAAACGCGTCCTCGTTTGGGTCCGGAGCGAATGCGACGGGAGACAATTCGCTTGCTGCCGGCGTGAGCGCCAACGCGGCTGGCGCACAGTCCGTGGCACTCGGCATCGGGACCGTAGCCAGCGCCGACAATTCCACCGCCGTCGGACGTGACACCCGCGCCACTGGACTCAACAGTACCGCGCTCGGCCGCGGCGCCCAAAGCAGCGCCGTGAACTCCATCTCTCTCGGCGCAGGGACGAGGGCGTCCGGGATAGGCGCCGTCTATGTCGGCTCGAGCACTTTTGCAACGAGCGCCAGTGGAGACAACGCCATCGGAATCGGCACGGACGTGACGGCATCTGCGGGCGACGCCCTTGCGATGGGACGCGAGAGCCAGGCGACTGCAGCCAACGCCGTCGCGGTCGGTCTGCAGTCCGCTGCGCTCTCCGCCGACTCCATCGCCATCGGAACGGGCGCGACTACCGATGGCGGCAAGGCCGTGGCCATCGGCGCCGGCAACACCGCCTATGGCGACGGCGCGGTGGCCATCGGCGATCCGAGCTACGCCAGCGGTACTGGCGCCTTCACCGGCGGCGCCAATAACATCGCCAACAGCGACGGCACGGCGACCGCTACCGCCGCCAATATGGCCAACGGCGCCGTTGCCATCGGCAACAGCAACAAGGCGATCGGGCAAGGCTCCGTGGCGCTGGGCAACGGCTCTACCGCGGGCGCCGCCGGTCTCGCCGGCAATGTCGCCCTGGGCGACGGCGCTACTGCGGCGGCAAGCTCCGGCGACGTGGCGCTCGGCTCCGGCTCGGTAACCGCCGCAGCAGTCGGCACTAGCGGCACGACGATCGGCACCACGACCTACGCCTTCGCCGGCACGACGCCGACCTCGACCGTCAGCATCGGCGCTCCAGGCGCGGAGCGGACCCTCACCAATCTCGCCGCGGGCCGGCTCAGCAACGCCTCGACCGACGCCATCAACGGTTCGCAGCTTTTCGCCACCAATCAGCAGGTGACGCAGAACACGACCGATATCGCCAACATCGGGAATACGATCACCAACATCAACACCGGTGCCGGCATCAAGTATTTCCACGCCAATTCGACGCTGCCCGACTCCCAGGCTCTGGGGACGGATTCGGTCGCGATTGGCCCCAATGCCGTGGCCAACAACGCCGGCGACGTGGCAATCGGCCTGAACTCCGTATCCGGCACCACGACGGTTGTCGGCGGCACGACGATCGGCGGTGTGAACTACGCCTTCGCCGGGGGAACCCCGGCGGGCGCATTCTCGGTCGGCTCGGTGGGCGCGGAGCGCCAGATCCAGAACGTCGCGGCCGGGCGGTTGAGCAACTCCTCGACCGACGCGGTCAATGGCTCGCAGCTCTTCGCCACTAACCAGCAGGTGACGCAGAACACCACCGACATCGCCGCCAACACCGCCGACATCACCAATCTCGGCAACACGATCAACAACATCAACACCGGCGGCGGCATCAAATATTTCCATGCCAATTCGACGCTTGCCGATTCCCAGGCTCTGGGGACGGATTCGGTCGCGATTGGCCCGAATGCCGTCGCCAACAATGCCGGCGACGTGGCGATCGGCCTGAATTCGGTTTCCGGAACCACGACCAATGTCGGCGGCACGACGATCGGCGGCGTCAACTACACCTTCGCCGGCGGAACGCCGGCCGGCGCGTTCTCGGTCGGTTCGGTGGGCGCGGAGCGCCAGATCCAGAACGTCGCGGCCGGGCAGTTGAGCAACTCCTCGACCGATGCGGTCAACGGCTCGCAGCTCTTCGCGACCAACCAGCAGGTGACGCAGAATACGACCGATATCGCCGCCAACACCGCCGACATCACCACGCTCGGCAACACGATCAACAATTTTGCCGGCGACACCTCGACTGCATACACGGACGCCAATGGCGACGGCATCCGCTACGTGCGCACCAACGACACCACGCTGCCGATTACCGACGCCTTCGCGCAAGGGGTTGGCTCCTCGGCGCTCGGCTATCAGGCGACCGCATCCGCCGCCAATTCCCTGGCCCTCGGCCGCGGCACCGCGGTCACCATCGCCGACGGCGTGGCGCTGGGCTCCGGCTCGGTTTCGGATCGCGCCGTCGCGCCCGCGTCGGGATCGATCCTCTCCGGCACCGGCCTCATTCCCTACAACACCGCGGATATGAGCCTGCTCGGCGCCGTCTCGGTGGGTACATCCACCGCTTATCGCCAGATCATCAACGTGGCCGATGGCACGCAGGACCAGGACGCGGTCACGCTCCGCCAGCTGAAGGGCGCGCTGAGCTCCTTCGCTGTGACGGGGACCATGTACTTCCACGCCAATTCGACCGCGCCGGACTCGCTGGCGGTCGGCACCGATTCGGTCGCGATCGGCCCGCGCACCACTGTCAACGGCGACAACGGCATCGGCATGGGCAACGGCGCCATCGTCCAGCAGACGGCGCCGGGCGGCATCGCGATCGGCCAGAACGCGACCTCCAATCAGGCCGACAGCATCGCCTTCGGCACCAACTCGACCGCCAACGGCGCCCAGTCCATGGCGCTCGGCGCCGGCGCAACGGCTAACGAACCGGGCAGCGTCGCTCTCGGCGCCGGCTCGACCACCGCCGCGGCGGTCGCCACCACCGGCACGACGATCAACGGCGTCAACTACACCTTCGCCGGAACCGCTCCGACGAGCACGGTGAGCGTCGGCAGCGTCGGCAACGAGCGCACCGTCACCAATGTGGCGGCGGGCCGGATCAGCCAGACTTCGACCGACGCCATCAACGGCAGCCAGCTCTACGCGACCAATCAGGCTGTTGAAGCAGTGCAGGGAAGCGTCGGCAATCTGAATGAATTCGCCGTCCAGTATGACAAGAACCCGGACGGCACCAAGTCCAATTCGCTGACGCTTGTCGGCGGCGACGTGAATGCGCCGGTCGTCATCCACAATGTCGGCGCGGGCACCGCCGATACCGATGCAGTCAACGTGCTGCAGTTCAACAACGGGCTGGCGACAACGTTCGACAACTCCAAGGCCTATACCAACCAAGTGGCGGCAACCACGCTGCAGCAGGCCAATGCCTACACCGACTCCAAGCTCAGCCAGCTCAACATGGATATGGGCGAGGCTCGGGGCGAGGCGCGCCAGGCCGCCGCGATCGGCCTTGCGGCCGCCTCGCTGCGCTACGACGACCGTCCGGGCAAGCTGAGCGTGGCGGCCGGCGGCGGCTACTGGCGCGGCGAAGGCGCCGTGGCGTTCGGCGCCGGTTACACCAGCGAGGACGGCCGGGCGAGAGCGAACGTCTCGGGCACGACGGCGGGCGGGCACTGGGGTGTCGGCGCGGGTGTCAGCTTTACCCTGAACTAGAGCGTGATCACGAAAAGTGCGTAGCGGTTCTGCGAATGATCATGCTCAGGCAAGCAGCCCGTCCACGGTCGGGCGAGCCGTCTCTGCCGTGGCACTTTGCATGGTTTGCCTGCTCCTGTCCGGCCCGCGCGCGGCCGGGCAGGAGGCGGCCCAGCCCGCCTATCGGATAAAGCCTTCCGACGTCGCGGTGCCCGCGGGCGTGAAGCTTGGCGACTATCAGCGCACCACTCGTCCGTTCGAGAACTGGACGCTGATCTGCGACGAGAACCTGCAGGCCAGGAAGAAGGTCTGCAACATCGGCCAGTCTTTCATCGATCAAAGCCAGGCGTTGGTCTTCAGCTGGTCGCTCGCGGCCGACGAGAAAGGCAAACCCTTCATGATATTGCGGACTCCGAGCGCGGCAGGTAAGGGCAGCAAGCTTTCGCTGAGACTTGCCGGCCGCAAACAGCCGGTCGACGTTCAACTGCAGGGTTGCGATGCGTCGGTCTGCGTCGGCTATGTGCCCGTCGGCCCGGTGCTGCGCGAGCAGATCGGCAAGGAGACCACGGTCCAGGTTTCCTATTCCCTGCCGTCGGGGGCGACCGTCAACCTTGATGCCCCGTTCAAGGGACTCAAGACCGCGCTGTCGGCCATCAACTAGAAAGACTTCGAGATGACACGCCAATCCATCGAGGACAGAATCCTGTCGCACACCCAGCCGGCCGCGCTGCCGGAGCCGCCGGCAAGTCCGCCGCCACAGCGTTCGCCAGGCTGGCGCCTGGCGCGAAACACGGCGCTGCTCGGCGCGTTCGCGGTCTTGGTCGCGGCGGCGGTGGTCCTGTCGTTCCGTCTCTATCCCGCGCTTGGGACATTCGTCGCTGGCACGGCCTCCGCGCAGGCGCAGGCACCCATCCAGGGCAAGCCGACCGAAGCCGTGCCCGCGCCGGTCGACGCCTCGGCAAACAAGAATCCGTTTCAGGCGCATGTCGCGCAGGCAGGTGTCCGCACCTGCGCCAATCTCTTTGCCGCGATGGGGCAGGCTCTGACTGCCGGGTCGACCTATGCGATCCAGACGCAATGGGACAAAACCTCACCCGACACCCATGCCGTGCAGGCCGTCGCCGGGATGAGCTACAACCTGCCGGACTACAAGACGCAGGCCGCGGGCGTCGTTTTCGCCTCGCCTGTCGGCCAGAGCTGCGAGGGTGGCTTCATGCGCGTGGCGCCATTCCCGCGCTCTTGCCAGGAAGTCGCCGGAACGCTCCCGAAGGGCAGCCTGTTGGCGGACAATCTTTCGAACACGATGCTTTTCAACCTGGCCGACAATGCCGGCCAGGCGCTGCTGGTCCCGACCGGCAACACTTGCATCGTCGTCTCGGTCGCGCGCATGGGCGGCTAGAGCCGGGCATGACGGTCGACTGCTGAATAGCTGCAACTGGAGCACGAAGATGCTGATCAATCCCCGCCTTTCGATCCCGCTGCTTGCGGCGCTCGCCGGGCTTACGATTGCGAGCAACGCGGCTGACCTGATCGCCCCGTCACCGCCGGCGCAGACCGGCGAGGAAAAGGGCATCTGGGGCGCGATCGCCTACTCGCCGGGCGACGGCCGTCACGGCTTTTTCTGGGGCGCCGACAAGCGGCAGGAAGCGGAAGACATTGCGCTCAAGCATTGCGAGAATGCAGATGGCAAGGGCTGCCGGGTGGTCGAAGTGTTCCGCAACCATCGCCATTGGGACGATGATGACGGCACCGGCTTTCCCTATGAGCACTGCGCGGCGCTTTCGGTAGGCAAGAGCCGTGGCGAGGCGACGCCGTTCTGGAGTGCAGCATCAGCCGCGACCCGCCGCGAAGCCGAGGAGAAGGCGACAGCCCAGTGCGGAGGCGAGAGCAAGGAGTGCAAGATCCGCGAGTGGGTCTGCACCTGACTTGCTGCGGAACTCAAGCAGCCGCGGCGGTTGGCCGATATCGCGCCGTTCACACTGGAATGAGCGGCGCGACCTCGCGGTCTGAAGGCCGGTCGCTGGATGAGAGGCCGGACACGACACCGGCGCGATCGGCGGCGTTGCGGTTCTGGCTCATCTTGCGCTTGCCTTCGAGCTTTGTAATCGGCATGCGCAGGCCGACAATGCCCTTCAGCTGCGATTGGATGAAATCCGCCGGCGCGTCCGACACCGCCCAGCGCGCGGCGCGCTCGCCCTCATGCAGGTTGGTCAGGCGGGTCACGACCTCGAGCAGCCTGTCGGCATCCTCGAAGAATTCGATCGGCCCATGGGCGTGGACGGCGACATAGTTCCAGGTCGGGACGACCTTCCCGGTCTCCTGCTTGGTCTGGTACCAGGCCGGCGTCACATAGGCATCCGGGCCCATGAACATCGCCAGGCCGTTGCCCAGCGGCGGCACGTGCCACTGCGGGTTTGCCTTTGCGACGTGCCCGTAGATCACCCCATGCTCACCCTCGTTCTCGTCGAGCAAAAGCGGCAACGGCGTCGCCAACGGACCTTCCGCCGTGGCGGTGATCAGCGTCGCCAGACGCGCCGCGCGGATCGTAGCCATTAGGCTCTCTTGATCGTCGTCGCGGAAGGCAGGCGGGATGTACATGATGAAAACTCCTTGCGTTGCACAGCAAGATGCCGAAAAGCTGGCTTGCTTGGAACATCCAGTTTTGAAGGTTTTTGGTGGTCCAGTTGGAGCAGGACGGCGTCGCGCGCCGCATCATCGCGGCCATCAAGGCGCGGATCCACAGCGGCGCCTACAGGCCCGGTGATCGCTTGCCGTCGACGCGGGCCTTTGCCGCCGAATGGGGCGCGTCGCGGACCACGGTGACCGCCGCCTACAGCCAGCTCGATGCCGAGGGCTACCTGATCATCCGGCAAGGGGCGCGCGCGATCGTTGCTCCGGGACTGGAGAAAGCGCCGGGCGAAGCGCCCGTCGCGGCCGCTTCGCCACGGCACCTGTCGGCATTCGCGCGACGGTTGCTGACCCTACCTCCAGCGGCGTTGGCGCAGCCGGCCAAGATTGCGGATTTTCGCTATGGCGACCTGTCCGGAGCGGACTTTCCCGTGCTGGCTTGGCGGCGGGCGTCGAACAAGGCAATCGTCAACCGCGCCGCGCGGCTGCGCTATGGCGACCCGCAGGGCTCTTCCGGTCTGCGTAATGCGCTTCAGGCTTATCTCTGGCGGGCTCGCGGCATTAATTGCACGCCGGACCAGATCGTCATCGTCAACGGCTCGCAGCAGGGGCTCGACCTCTGCGCGCGACTGCTGCTCGACCCCGGTGACCCCTTTGTGATCGAGAACCCGGGCTATCTGCTGGCACGCCACGCCTTCGTGGCGGCGGGAGGCATTGCCGTGCCCGTTCCTGTCGATGCGGATGGACTACGGACGGAAAAGCTGCCGCCGGCCCGTCTCGCCTATGTGACGCCCTCGCACCAGTTTCCGCTTGGCGGCGTGCTTTCGGCAACGCGGCGGCGTTCGCTGCTGGCCTGGGCCGCCGGCACGAGGGCCTATATTGTGGAAGACGATTATGACGGCGAATACCGTCACGACATCAGCCTCATTCCGCCGCTGCAGGCGCTGGACGCGGACACGGTCATCTATGTCGGCACGTTGTCCAAGACGCTCTCGCCGACCTTGAGGCTCGGCTATCTCGTCGTTCCCGTCAGCCTGCGCCAGGCGTTCGGCGAGGCCAAGCGCCTGACCGACCGGCATGCTCCGATGCTGGAGCAGGACGTGCTGGCCGAGCTGCTGGCGAGCGGCGCCTACGAACGCCACGTGCGCAGCATCCGCAGGAAGAACGCTGAGCGCAGACAGGTCCTGCTGAAGGCTTTGACTGACCATCTGGGGCCGCGGGTCACTGTCGCCGGAGCCGATACCGGCCTGCATGTCGTCGCCTGGATGAACGGCATCGATGCAGGACGCGAACCGGCGATCATCGCCGCGTCGCGCGCGGCCGGCATCGGCCTCTATCCCGTGTCGCCCCTTTATGATCCGAGCGAACCCAGGCCGGAAATGGCCGGCTTCATCCTGGGCTACGCCGGGCTCGACGCGGAGGCATTGCGACGCGGCGTCGCGGTGCTGGCCGCCATTTTGGCCGAGCACCGCTGACCGATTGGGGTCTTAGAAAATCTCGTTGGTGAGGCGCTTCACCGGGCCGAGCAGGATCGAGCCCGTCGGCACGCCATTGTCGATCGGGATCGCCTTGCGCTCCGGCATGTCCTCTTCAGGCGCGCCGATATTGGCCGTCACGATGACCGGCGTCTTGGTCGGCACGCGGTCGTAGAGGTCGATGATGTCTTGGTTGATCAGACGTACGCAGCCCGACGACACCGACTTGCCGATCGACCACCATTCGGGCGAGCCGTGCAGGCGATAGAGCGTGTCCTGATTGCCCTGGAAGAGATAGAGCGCGCGCGCCCCGAGCGGGTTCTTCAGGCCGCCTGGCATGCCGCCATTCTTGGCGCTGAATTGCGTCAGCTCCGGCTGGCGGGCCACCATCTCGTCCGGCGGCGTCCATTTCGGCCATTTCTGCTTCCACTGCACGACCGCGTCGCCCGACCATTCGAAGCCGGCGCGGCCGAGGCCGACGCCGTAGCGGATCGCCTGGCCGCCCTCGCGCACCAGATAGAGGAAGTGGCCGGTGGTATCGACGACGATGGTGCCCGGACGCTGTCCGGTCGGATCGGGGACGATCTGGCGCAAGAATCTGTGATCGATCTTGTTGACTGGGATGGCCGGCAGGTCGAAGCCATTGTCCGACATTGCGCCATACATCGTCTCGTAATCGCCGAGCGGCGGCTCGACATAGGCGGGCGGCGGCGGCTGGACGGGGGCTGGTGCAGGACCGGTGGTGGTGCAGGCGGACACGGCGGCCGAGGCAGCGCCGAGGGCTGTGAAATTGAGGAAGCCACGGCGGCTGATGCGGAAGGAAGCGTCTGACATGGTTGCCTTTTCTAGGTCTTAATTCGCAAGAAAGCATGAACCCGCGGGCACGTCGCGGCGGCATTCATAACAGTCGGCGGCGATAGGCGGTTCCAATTCTGGCCTGAGGGTGGACAGAAAAAGGCGAAGCTGTGACCGCGCCACAGCTGTTGCCCTGCAGCAACAGCGGCGTCAGATCTCTGCCAGGAGACCTTCGAGCGAAGGCAAGATCAGCCCCGGCGGGAGGTCGCGATACTCGTCCGGCTGGTTGGTCCGGTTGATCCAGACCGTGCGAAAACCGAATCTCGTCGCGCCGGCGATGTCCCAGCGGTTCGACGACTGGAACGAGACCGCGCCGGGGTAAAGCCGCCAGCCGGTGACCACCATGTCGTACACCGACGGGTCGGTCTTGAAGCGTTTGACCTGGTCGACCGAAAACACGTCGTCGAGGATCTGGTCAAGCGCCGCGGATTTGACCGCCGCGTCGAGCATTTCAGGCGAGCCGTTGGATAAAATAGCGAGCTTCGCGCCCGACGCCTTGAGCGCCTTCAGCACGGCAGGCACTTCCGGATAGCAGTCGAGTCGCCAATAGGCGTCGAGCAGTTTCGTCCGCAGCGCCGGATCGGCCGAGGGCACCTTGCGCAAAGCGAAATCCAGCGCCTGCTCGGTCAGTTGCCAGAAGTCGGCGTATGATCCCATCAGCGTCCGCACCCAGGAATATTCGAGCTGCTTGGCGCGCCAGATTTCGGAGAGAAGCTGGCCGTCCGGGCCGATCTCGCCGGCGTGGCGGCGCACGGCGGCGTGCACGTCGAACAACGTGCCATAGGCGTCGAAGACATAAGCCGCATGATGCATGTCTCAAGTTTTGCGGCGCGCAGGCTTGCCGCGCAAGCATTGATTGCGGCCAAGTGCCTCTGGCCCCAACGATTTTTCCCGATGTCAATTGACGCCAGCCGTCAAAGCATCGTCCTATGGCCGACTGAAATCACTCAATTGGACGGCGACCATGACACTGGCGGCGGCGGCGCAAACCGCGACTTGGACCTATGTGGACGGCGACTGGTACGAGGGCAACGTCGCCATTCTCGGGCCGCGCAGCCACGCCATGTGGCTCGGCACCAGCGTCTTTGACGGCGGCCGCTGGTTCGAGGGCGTCGCGCCCGACCTCGATCTGCACTCCGCTCGCGTCAACGCTTCCGCTATCGCGCTTGGCCTGAAGCCTTCGATGACGACGGAAGAGATCGTCGGCCTGACTTGGGATGGCCTGAAGAAATTCGACGGCAAGACGGCGGTCTATGTAAGGCCGATGTATTGGGCCGAGCATGGCGGCTATATGGGCGTGCCGGCCGACCCGGCCTCGACCCGGTTCTGCCTCTGCCTCTATGAATCGCCGATGATCCCGCCATCCGGCTTTTCGATCGGCGTTTCGCCGTTCCGGCGCCCGACCATCGAGACCATGCCCACCAACGCCAAGGCCGGCTGCCTCTACCCAAACAATGGCCGTGCCATTCTGGAGGCCAAGAACCGCGGCTTCGACAACGCTTTGGTGCTAGATATGCTGGGCAATGTCGCCGAGACCGGGACCTCCAATATCTTCCTGGTCAAGGACGGTCATGTGATGACACCGGCCCCGAACGGCACGTTTCTGTCGGGCATCACCCGCTCGCGCACCATCAGCCTGCTCGGCGACTACGGTTTCAGGACCACCGAGAAGACGCTGTCGGTCCGCGATTTCCTCGAAGCCGACGAGATATTCTCGACCGGCAACCACTCGAAAGTGGTGCCCGTCACGCGCATCGAAAACCGCGATCTGCAGCCCGGTCCGGTGGCCAAGAAGGCGCGCGAGCTCTATTGGGAATGGGCGCATTCGACGTCCGCCGCCTGACCCGCTGGAGCGTTTCACCGTTTCAGGGAAACGGCGACACGCTCCATCTTCCTGTTTTGCGCAATTCCGCACGGAAAACCGTTTCGCACTTTTCCTGGAATTGCTCTAAAAAGTCGCTCGGCGCTCCATTCCGGAGTTGCCCCGATCCATTCCAGACCTATCTTAGCCCGGTAGTATCACCGGACTTTTTTCCTCGAGGGAGTACCATCCATGGCTTTTGAGTTGCCCGCCTTGCCCTATGACTACGAGGCCTTGCAGCCTTACATGTCGAAGGAGACGCTGGAGTATCACCACGACAAGCACCACAAGGCCTATGTCGACAACGGCAACAAGCTGGCGGCCGAGGCCGGAATGGGCGACCTGTCGGTCGAAGAGGCCGTGAAGCAGTCCTTCGGCAAGAATGCCGGGCTCTTCAACAACGCCGCCCAGCACTACAACCACATCCATTTCTGGAAGTGGATGAAGAAGGGCGGCGGCGGCAACAAGCTGCCGGGCGCGCTGCAGAAGGCGGTCGACAGCGATCTCGGCGGCTACGACAAGTTCAAGGCGGATTTCATCGCCGCCGGCACCACCCAGTTCGGCTCCGGCTGGGCCTGGGTCTCGGTCAAGAACGGCAAGCTGGAAATCTCCAAGACCCCGAACGGCGAGAACCCGCTGGTCCATGGCGGCTCGCCGATCCTCGGCGTCGACGTCTGGGAGCACTCCTATTACATCGACTACCGCAACGCGCGGCCGAAATACCTCGAAGCCTTCGTCGACAGCCTGATCAACTGGGACTACGTCCTGGAGCTTTATGAGAAGGCTAAAGCCTGAGTGATTTTGACGAAAAGCCCCGGTTCGCCGGGGCTTTTCTTTTTCAGGAGAAACCCGGCAAAATCGTCACGGTGCCGGGGAATAATCCCGCCATCACGCCCGTTAACGTCAGAGCAGTTCCAGGAAAAGTGTTGAACGGTTTTCCGTCCGGAATTGCGCCAGCAAACCCTCTTCATCCACGGAGCCAATTGAATGAGAAAGCTTGTCATCGCCATCTCTATGCTTGCCTTTGCCGGCTCGGCCCATGCCGACCCGATCAAGGGTCGCCAGGCCCTGATGAAGGAACGCGGCAAGCTCGCCGGGCAGATCTCGAAGGTGGTCAAGGGCGAGACGCCTTTCGATGCCGCCGCCGTGCTGGACGCGCTGAAGGCACTGCAAGCCAATGCAGAGAAGTTCGATGTCGACACGCTGTTCCCTGCCGGCTCCGACAAGGGCGACACCACGGCCGCGCCGAAGATCTGGGAAGACATGGCGGGCTTCAAGGCGGCCGAGGACAAGTTCCTGGCCGATACCAAGGCCGCGGTCGCTTCCCCGCCGGCCGATGTCGACGCGCTGAAGGCGCAGCTCAACACGCTGGGCGGCGATTGCGGCACCTGCCATCAGACCTACCGGATCAAGAAGAGCTGATCGCTTGACGATGGCCTGGCTGAAGAAGCTTGTCGGCGCCGTCATCGTGCTTGGCGCCGCCGCGGCTGGCGCCAGCTGGGTTCTGTCGGCACCGGTCAGGCTGGACGCCGGCACCGTCGCTGATCTTGGCCCTGGCGACGCCGCCAGGGGAAAGCGGATCTTCTACGCCGGGGGCTGCACCTCCTGCCACGCCAGACCTGGCGCCCAGGGCGACGCCCGCCTCGAGCTCGTCGGCGGTCTGGAACTCAAGACACCGTTCGGCACCTTCGTTCCGCCCAACATCTCGCAGGACCGGAAGGACGGCATCGGCGCCTGGAGCGAGGCGGACTTCGCCAACGCCATGCTGAAAGGCGTCTCTCCTTCCGGCGAGCATTTCTATCCGGCCTTCCCCTATGCCTCCTACGCGCGCATGAAGCCGGCCGACGTCGCCGATCTCTACGCCTTCATGAAGACGCTGCCGGCGGTTGCGGGCAAGGCGCCGGATCACAGGCTTTCCTTCCCCTTCACCATCCGTCGCGGCATTGGCCTCTGGAAGCTTGTTTATCTCAGCCCCGAACCGGTGATCGCGCTGCCAGAGGGCGCGCCGGACAAGGTTCTCGCCGGCCGCTATCTGGTCGAGGGTCCGGGCCATTGCGGCGAATGCCACACGCCGCGCGATTTCGCCGGCGGCGTCAAGAAGGCCGAGTGGCTGGCGGGCGCCGTGGCCGCCGAAGGCTCGGGCGTTGTGCCCAATATCACCCCGCAGGGCGGCACCAAGGACTGGTCCGAGGCCGACATCGCCAATTACCTCGAAACCGGCTTCACACCCGATTTCGATTCGGTCGGCGGCCCCATGGTCGACGTGCAGCGCAACATCGCGCAACTGACCGCCGACGACCGCGCGGCGATTGCCGCCTACCTCAAGGCCGTCCCGCCGCACCCCAACGGCTATCCGGCGCGCAAGCCGGCGAGTTAACCTGCGCACGCGGCGTCAAACCCGCGACCATACATGATGGCGTAAAGCGGTTTGGCTTGCCCAATCGGTGGCGAATTAGTTGACTTGAATACTCATGTATTATAGGCGCTTCGGGCCAATTCCCCGAGGACCGAAGCTTGCCCACGCCCTCCATCGACCTTGTGTCCGAATTCACCGATGACGAGCAGCGCGTGGCGCTTGTCCTCGCCGGCGGACGCATGCTGTCCTACAGGGAACTCGGCGGTCTCGCGCTAGACTTCGCGTCGCAGTTGGGACGAAGACAAAAGCGGCTCGTGGCGATTGCGGCGGAAGCTTCCGAGCACGCAGTCGCCGCCTATATCGGAGCCCTGCAGGCTGGGCACGCAGCGGCCATGCTGCCGCCGTGCGACAATAGGCTTTGGGATGATTTCCAGGCAGCCTTCCAGCCGGATTTCACCTACAGGCCAATTGACGGCCGCTGGCGTCTCGTTGAGGAAGCCCGATCAGCTGGAGATGCGGAGCCGCTGCATCCCGATCTCGCGCTGCTGCTGATGACATCCGGCAGCTCGGGCGCTGCCAAGGCGGTCAGGCTTTCCTACGGCAATCTCGAATCCAATGCACGCTCGATCGCGGCCTATCTCGAGCTCTCTTCCTTCGACCGGGCCGCTCTCGTGCTGCCTCTCCACTATTCCTATGGGCTGTCGGTCCTCAATTCGCATCTGATTGCGGGCGCTAGCGTCCTCTTCACCGGCATGTCGGTCATGGACAGCGACTTCGTCAGCACGATAGACCACGGCGGCTGCACGAATCTGTCTGGTGTCCCGTATTCTTACGAGCTTCTGGAACGGGTGCGTTTCCGCGACGCCGAGCTCAAGGCGTTGCGCATGATGACGGTGGCGGGCGGAGCGCTTGGCCCGGACCTCATCCGCCTTTATCGGAACCACATGGTCGCCAGGGGCGGCCGCTTCTTCGTCATGTATGGCCAGACCGAGGCGACGGCACGCATGGCTTTCGTGCCGCCTGAGAGCCTTTCCGACAAGGAGGATCGGATCGGCGTGGCGATCCCGGGCGGCAGCCTCGGTGTCGTCGACGCTGCAGGCGAGCCGATCAGCCAACCAGGCATTCCCGGAGAGCTCGTCTATCGCGGTCCGAACGTAATGATGGGTTACGGCAAGCGGCGCCTCGACCTCGAGCGCGGCGCAGAGCTCGAGACCCTGAACACTGGCGACATTGCCGTACGGGACCAACATGGTTTCTTCCGCATCGTCGGGCGCAGAAGCCGCTTCGCCAAGATCGCAGGCCTCAGGATCGGCTTCGATACGATGGAGCAGGCGCTGGAGCGCGCCGGCATTGCCGCCGCGGTGGTTGGCGACGATGGGGGATTGCAGGTCTATGTGATCGGTGCCGACCCGATGGGGAGAGCACGGCGCATTCTTGCCGAGATCAGCCATCTGCCAGCCAATCTGGTTCGGGTTGCGACGCGCGAGGACTTTCCCAGACTTGCCTCTGGCAAGATCGACTATGCCTGCCTCCAGCAGGAGATGTTGGAAGGGCGAACGGAAATCCGCTGTGAGCGGGGCGGTCTGCTCGGTGCCTACGCCCGCGTATTCTATCCCCTGGCCGTCGGCCGCAATGACAGCTTCGTCTCTCTTGGCGGGGATTCCCTTCGATTCCTGCAATTGGCTCTGGAACTCGAGCGTCTCGGCATGAACCTGCCGGACGGATGGGAACGCTTGAGCATTGCCGAGCTGGCAAACCGCCAGGCGGCGGGACTTCCCGAACACCGGCACGCAAGCGAGATGCCGACCGATTTAGTGCTGAGGGTTATCGGGATCCTGCTGGTGGTCGTGCATCACGAAACGCTGTGGCCCATCCCCGGCGGCTCCGGCGTCATGATGCTGCTGGCCGGCTACAGCCTTGCTCGTTTCCAGTCGGCCCATTTCCTTGCCGGTCGAATTGGGCACGCGCTCAAACCAGCGATCGACGTCCTGATCCCGTATTTTCTCATTGTCGCCGCTTACGCTGCAGCCTGGCGGACGATCCCCTGGGCTTCGATGACGCTTACTGGGAATTTCGGCTATGCCGAACCGGAGCGTCACGAGATGATTCCGTACCTTTACTGGTTCATCGAGGCCTATTCGCAGACGCTCCTGCTCTTCGCTCTAATCTTTGCCATTCCTGCAGTCCGCAAGCTTGCCCGGGCTCACCCCTTCGTTTTCTCGCTTGGCCTTTTGGGGGTTGCCGCTGTCGCGCGCTTTTCGTCCCCATCGCTCGTCGACCTAGGCAACCGCCAGATATTCACGACCTATTGGGTTTTCCATTTGGCCGTATTCGGTTGGTGTGCCTGTTTCGCCGACACTCCGGCGAGAAAGCTGACTCTGACCGCGCTTGCCGCCGCTGTGCTGGGTTATTTGGCCTTCTGGGAGTCGGTCTGGTTCGGGACGACGGTCAAATATCTGATGATCTTCGCGGCGCTTTTGGTCCTTCTTTACCTGCCGCGCGTTCGCCTGCCGGCCGGGATAGGGCGGCTGGTTGCCCAGGTCGCCGTCGCGGCGTTTCCGATCTACCTTTTCCACCGTTTCGTCCCGGAAATATTGATGGCGCCCGCCGCGGGCAAGCTGCCGGTTCCGATCTTCCAGCTGCTCGCGATCGTCGGTGGCATTGCCTTAGGCATCGTTTCCGGCAAGGCCTTGGCAGGCATCCGAAACCTGCGTGGCAGATTGGCCCTGGGACGCCAGCCGGAATTGCTCTCCGCCTGATCCACGCTCGTGCCGCTCTAAATCAAAGTGATGGAGCATGACGTCGTCCGAAAACCGCTCCACACTTTTCGGCATCATGCTCTACGGGTGGCGGTCGCCCAGGAAGTCGAAGCCGTTCTCGAAAAAGTGGTTGTAGTCGCAGGTCAGCTCCTCGCCGGGCGCGATGTCGCGCAACGCATAGGCCTCTTCCGGAGAGGAGATATCGCAGTTCGGGTCGTCTGCGTGGTTCATATAGCGGGCATCGTCCGCCTCGAAGACGATGAAGTTGGGATCGCGCCGGTCCGGATAGGAATAGCGGTCGAGATAGGACTTCACCGGGCCGGATTCGCCCTCATAGGTCTCTACGGGAATGCGTCGATCGAACCTTGGATCGAGCTTCCAGATCAATGTGCCCCGCGCAATGCGGTGTTTGGCGAAGACGCCGATGCCCTGGATGGGCGATTTGTCGAGATAGACGTCGACGAGCAGCATAGCGAACCTTGCGAATGTATCTGGACGCGGCCCCGAAATGGCCACGACCGAAAACGACGGCGCATTGCCTAGCGCGCGAGCCGTGCGATTGCGAGTAGAAAATCAGGCCTTGCCTGTCACTTTCAAGGCAAAGGCGTAAATATAGGCGATCTCCTCCAGCCGCGAGAAGCGACCCGAGGCGCCGGCATGGCCGGAGTCCATGTTGATCTTGAACAGGACCGGGTTGCCGCCTGCCTTGCGTTCGCGAAGCCGCGCCACCCATTTCGCCGGCTCCCAATAGGTGACGCGCGGATCGGTCAGGCCCGCCAGCGCCAGGATCGGCGGATAGTCGAGCGCCGCCACATTGTCGTAGGGCGAATAGGCTGCGATCGTCGCGTAGTCGGTGGCGGACGCGATCGGATTGCCCCATTCCGGCCATTCCGGCGGCGTCAGCGGCAGGCTGGCGTCGAGCATGGTGGTCAGCACATCGACGAACGGCACCTCGGCGACGATGCCGCCGAAGCTTTCCGGGGCCAGGTTGGCGATCGCCCCCATCAGCATGCCGCCGGCGGAGCCCCCCTGCGCCACAATGCGGTC
The DNA here is from genome assembly GCF_006439475.1 of Mesorhizobium sp. B2-8-9. NCBI lineage: Bacteria > Pseudomonadati > Pseudomonadota > Alphaproteobacteria > Hyphomicrobiales > Phyllobacteriaceae > Mesorhizobium > Mesorhizobium sp. B2-8-9. The sequence continues at coordinate 71,835 of NZ_VFTQ01000026.1, forward strand.
GTGCTCAGTGTAGCGCTCGGCAACGAGATGGCGGGCGCAGGCGATGAAATCGGTGAAGGTGTTCATCTTCCTTGCCCGCTTGCCGTCCTCGTACCAACCGTACCCCTTGTCCTTGCCGCCGCGCACGTGCGCGATGGCATAGACAAAGCCGCGGTCGACCAGCGACAGGCAATTGGTGTTGAAAGCGGAAGGAACGGTGATGCCATAGGAGCCGTAGCCGTAAAGCAGGCAGGGCGCGGAACCGTCGAGGGGCGTGTCGCGATGATATAGCAGCGAGATCGGCACCAACTCGCCGTCGTCTGCCGGCGCCATCAGCCGGCGCGTGACATAGTGCGCAGGATCGTGGCCGGAGGGCACTTCCTGCGTCTTCAAAAGCACGCGTTCGCGGCTGCGCATATTATAGTCGAACACCTGCGCTGGCGTCGTCATCGACGAATAGGTGAAGCGCATCACGTCGGTGTCATATTCGTAGGAGCCGGACAGACCGAGCGAAAAAGCTTCCTCGTCGAAAGAGATGAAATGTTCCTCGCCGCTGGCGCGCTCGCGCACGACGATGCGCGGCAGGCCTTCCTTGCGCTCGAGCCGGACCATGTGATGCTTGAAGCCGAGCACCGACAGGATCAGCCGGCCGGGCTCGTGCGGCACCAGTTCCTGCCAGTTGGCGCGCCCGGGATTGTCGACCGGCGCGGTCATGATCTTGAAGTCCTTGGCGCCGTCGGCATTGGTGAGGACGAAGAAGACGTCGCCGCCTTCTTCCAGATCGTATTGCAGGCCGGTCTCGCGCACCGCCACAAGCTTCGGCTCTGCGGTTGGATCATCGGCGGGCAGCAGGCGGTATTCCGACGTTTCATGATCGTTGATGCCGATCATGATCCAGTCGTTGGCGCGCGTGCCGCCGACATCCATGAAGAAGCCCGGATCGGTCTCCTCATAGATCAACCGGTCGTTTTCGGACCTGTCGCCCAGCGCGTGGAAGAACACTTTCGACGGACGATGGTTGTCGTCGAGACGGGTATAGAAGAAGCCGCCGTCGCCGGCGTCCCAGACCCCGCCGCCGCCCGTATCCGGGATCTGGTCGGCAAGTTCTTTGCCGCTCGCAAGATCGCGCACGCGCAGCGTGAAGAACTCCGAACCCTTGTCGTCGAAGCCCCACAGCAGCTTCCTGTGGTCGGCCGAATGGTCGACGCCGCCAAGCCGGAAATAGGGCTTGCCCTCGGCTTCCGCGTCGCCGTCGAGCAGGATCTCCTCAGTGCCGCCGTCGCGCGGCGTGCGGAAATAGCGCGGCTGCTCGCCGCCCTGCCGGAACGACGATCCGTAGGCATAGCGGCCGTCCTTCATGGGCACCGTCGAGTCATCCTCCTTGATGCGCCCCTTCATCTCGGCAAACAGCCTGGCGCGCAGGTCCGCGGTGCCGGCCATGAGCGCGGCCTGATAGGCGTTCTCGGCATTGAGATGGGCGCGGATGCGGCCGTCGAGCAGGGAAGGGTCGCGGAACACGGCCTGCCAGTTGTCGGCCCGCATCCAGGCATAGTCGTCGCTGCGGGTGATGCCATGATGCGCGTCGGAAGCCGGGTGTTTCTCAGGGGTCGGCGGGCTGGCGGCCGGGAAGGCGGAAGTCAAGGCGGAAGCTCTGGTCATTACGTCTCGCTGCGGAATTTGCTTGAATGCCGAATGAACACGCCGCTCAGCGGCGGTTCAAGGGGCGCGGTCCAAGTTGGTCTTCAGAAGCCAAGTTGAAGGGGGAAAGATGAAATCCTGTGTTCTTATCGCGGTGGCAGTTGCGGTCGCAGTATCCGTTCTGGCTTTTTCCACCCAGTCTCATGCAACCGTCTTTGCCGCCTGGCAAGTGGCGGGGGTGCCGTTCGGCGATACGCTCAATGCGCGAAAATATCCGTCCAATGCATCGCAGAAACAGGCCGCCTATCCGAACGGTACGGTGCTGCAGATGACCGGCCACTGCACCGGTGGCGTAAACCTGCTCGATATCGGCCGGCAGCCACAATGGAAGCAGCGCCAGGCGATCCGCTATCGCTGGTGCGAGATCTGGCACGATCCGGCGCAGAATGGTCATTTCGTCACCGGCTGGGTCTACGGCAAATACATCGCGCCTTACTGATGGATCCCGTCGCGTCGCCTTGTCGGGTCCAGCCGCCAAGGCGGTATCCTTGCGCTTCGCTGTGCCGCAGGATTCGTTGTGCAGGTGAAAGGGCACCCAAGCATTAGCCAAGCATTGAACGTGGTGTCGAGTGGCGATCGGATGTCTAACATGCGGATGACGCAACGTCATGCCATGCTGGTCTGACCAGAAAAATCTCGCGAAGTTACACGGCGCACGAATTTTTGAAGCTGAATCGGCAATGTTGATGAATATCGACCAATATAAGTCAATATGCGAATTGACTTACTTTCAATGCGGCGTCATTAAGATAACCGACGCGAATCTCAGAGCCTTTCCTGAACGAAATCCGCGCGATGCCCGATCCATAAAAAAGGGCGCAGTTTTAGAAACAACTCTCGTTGGGGCCTTAGCACTATGGAAATCGTCGAAACACCTTCGAAAAACGGTGACGCGCTGATCGAGCTGACCGCCGATGTCGTCGCCGCCTATGTCAGCAACAATCCGGTGCCGGTTGGGGAACTGCCGAACCTTATCGCCGACGTCCATGCCGCGTTGGGCCGCGTCGGTGGCTCGTCGGAGCAGCCGTCGGCTGAGAAGCAGAAGCCGGCCGTCAATCCGAAGCGCTCGGTCCATGACGACTACATCGTCTGTCTCGAGGACGGCAAGAAGTTCAAGTCGCTGAAGCGGCATCTGATGACCCACTACAATCTCACGCCGGAAGAGTATCGTGAGAAGTGGGGCCTGGACGCCAACTATCCGATGGTCGCCCCAAATTATGCTGCCGCCCGCTCGCAGCTCGCCAAGAAGATGGGTCTGGGCCGCAAGCGCAAGGGCCGTTGATAGGTCTCAGCTCGTCAAGCAGTTCGACGGCGCCCTTGCGGCGCCGTTTTGCTTTCCTGATGGGAGCGATATCGGCCGGATCAGGCCGTCTGCTTCAGCGCCGCTTCCGCATCGCGCTTGATGCGCTTGACCATCGAACGGAGGCCGTTGGCGCGCTGCGGCGACAGATGTTCGTCAAGGCCGAGCTCCTTCAGGGTCGCTTCGGCGTCCGTGTTCTGGATTTCGCTTGCCCGCCGGCCCGAAAACAGCGCCAGCATGATGGCGACGAGGCCGCGCACGATATGGGCGTCCGAATCGCCCTGGAAGCCGATCACCGGATCGGCGCCCGCTCCCTGCTTGGTGGTGAGCCACACCTGGCTCACACAGCCAGGCACCTTGTTCGCAGCCGTGCGCTCCTCCTCAGGGAAAGGCGGCAGGCTCTCGCCGAGCTCGATCACATAGCGATAACGGTCCTCCCACTCGTCGAGCAGGGAAAAGTCGTCGCGGATGGTCTGAATCGAGGTGGCCATTGCCCGCATATAGTGGCCCGACACGGCCGCGTCACGGAAAAAGAAAGACGCCGCGGGCGTCGAGAGGTCGGACGGGGCCCGCGGCGTTAGAGCAATTCTGGGAAACGTGCGTAGGCGGTTTTGCGCCAGGAATTGCACTAAAATTAAAGTGCCGAGCGAACGGCCGGAAAGAATTCAGTTCTTGGCCGTCAACATCACCGGAATGTTGACCTTGGTCGGCAACACGATGTCCTCGGCGACGCTGCCGGTGGTCGTGACGGAGCCATCCGCGACCTTCGTTTCGGGCGTGCCTGCCTGCCCGGACTGCCCGGACTGCCCCGACTGCTTGTCGTCGATCATGGCCGCGGCGATCTTGGCCGTTTCCTTGGCGCGAACGGTGATGGTGTACATGGCCGATTTGCCGGTCTCGCAGACATCGGGCTTGCGCTCGCAGAGCCCTGCAATGTCGCCGACCGCCTCGCGCGCCGCAAACAGCGCCTGGATCGGTCCGACGCTCTGCTGGCCGTTTTCGCCCGGGCCGACGCCGAGCGGCAGCGCCAGCAGCACCAGCGAAAACCAGAAAGCCATCCTGATCAGAAAGCCCATCTTACTTTGCCTCTCATCCGGGATGGAATGATGCATCCATCCGTGACGGATCACGCATCCATCGGCATGACCTCTTTTATGGGCACGATAGTGGCATGGTCACGCAAAGGACGGCTTGCATCGAGGCCGCGAATTTTCCTCAAATTTTAGGCAAATTCGAAAGGATCGGTTTTGATATGGGCTTGTGTCGAATCTCATCGACTTCGTTAACTTTATGATAACCATGTATCACATTGTTATTAAACGATTTTACTCCAGGCAGAACTTAGTCGGTTCAAGTTCCGGCCCGTTTTGGCACAGGCCTTGCGGCTAACCCGCCGTTTACCATGGCGCTAACTCGGCATGCTTTGCCGGGCTGGCATCACAATATTTGCCTTGGCGCGGTCGCCGGCTTCGCCAGCCTTATCCATTCCTTAAACGCTGGATGCGAGTTTCAAGCCAATTGATGAGTCACCTGCCAGGCAGGCGTTTTTCACGACCGGGTACGCGTGCGTTGAGTTCTATTTCAGCCAGATACGTTCAATTGCCTGGCGCGGTTTCCGCCGGCTGCGAACGCATGGTTCACCCGACCGTGACGGGTGAGGCGGAACGCCTGCGCCAGCGCCGCTTCATCGGCGTCATGCTCGCCGCGCCCTTCCTTGCCGCGGGCGCCGCGGTTACGCTGGTCACTTCAAGTCTCGGCGCTGCCGTCACGATAGCCGCAATCTTTGCCGCTTTCGGCCTGTGCTGGTTCGCGGCGCTTCTGGTGGCGGCCACCGGCCATATGGCGCTTGCCGGCCGCATGGCGGTCGTGTTGGGTGGGCTTGCCCTAGCCGGCGCTATCGCTGCGGCGGGCGGATTGGCCTCGCCGGCGGCACTCCTTGCGGTCGCATTGCCGGTCGAAAGCTGGTGGGTCTCAGGGTCGCGGCGCGCCGCGCTGACGGGCGCGCTGGCGGCGCTTGCCGCCATCGTGCTGCAGCCCTTTGCCGGGCAGTTGCTGCCGTTCGGCGAGACCGCCGCCTGGCATTGGCTGCTGCCGCTCGCCTGGGCGCTGACGCTGTTGCCGCGGGCCGCCGCCTTCGCCAGCCCGGCCGGCTTAGGGTCGGCGGAGCCTGCCGGCGATCGTCTCGAGGACGTCATCGACGCCGTCGTGCTCCGCCTCGGGCGCCAGGGCGAAGTGGTCGACGCGTCTGCCAAGACGCGTTCAATCCTGAAATTGGCGCCCGAGCTTCTGCTCGGCACCGGCCTGTTCGATCGCGTCCATCTTTCCGACCGCGTCGCATATCTCACCGCTCTGGCCGACATGCGCGAGGGCGCGCCGAAGCGCCGGCTTGATCTGCGCATCCGCTTGCCGCGCGAGGGTTCTGGCGCGGTCGACAATTTCCGCCCGTTCAGCCTCGAGCTGCTGCGCGGCGCAGTCGACCGCGACATCTTCACCCTGGTTCTGCGCGAAAATGACGATGTCGCAGCACTTCGCGAGGAGCTTGCGCAGGCGAGGGAAGCCGCTGCGGCTGCCGAAGTGGCCAAGGGCCGCTTCCTGGCCGTGGTCAGCCACGAGCTGCGCACGCCGCTCAATGCGATCCTCGGCTTTTCCGACATGCTCCTGCATGAGATGTTCGGGCCCTTCAAGGATCCGCGTCAGAAGGAATATGTCGGCCTGGTCAGGGAGTCCGGCCAGCATCTGCTGTCCGTCGTCACCTCGATCCTCGATGTTTCGCGCATCGAGGCGGGCGCCTATGCGACCGAGCTGGAGCCGTTCCGCTTTGTCGAGGCCGTCGACATGTGCCGCTCGATGATGCGACCGCTGGCCGACGCCAAGAGCATAGTTCTTGCCACGCAGATCGCCCCGGATGCGGGCGAGATCAATGCCGACCGCCGGGCGGTCCAGCAGATTCTGATTAATCTCGCCTCGAACGCGGTGAAGTTCACGCCCGATGGCGGCAGCGTTGTGATCGGCGCCAAGCGCGTCGGCTCGCACCTGCATTTCTGGGTGAGCGATACCGGTATCGGCATCGCCGAGGAGGACATGGCCAATCTCGGCAAGCCCTTCATGCAGATCCAGAACGACTACACGCGTCGTTTCGAGGGAACCGGACTCGGCCTGTCGCTGGTCAAGGGCCTGGTGGCGCTGCACGAGGGTACGATGTCGATCGAGAGCGCGCCGGGTGAGGGCACCACGGTGACGATCGGCCTGCCGGTGAACGGGCCGAAGCGGCGATCCGGTGCGCCATCCGGCGTGCTGGCCATGCCGGCGGCCAAGCCGAAGGGGGACGCAAATGGGGAGAGGAATGGCTCGCTCCGCAAAACGGCCTAAGGTGGTCGAACCCGAGCGCGGCGTTCTTGCCGAGGGCGCGGTTGCCATCGGTCAACTGATCGCCAGCAATCCGGTTCTGGTCGGCGGCTCGACCGCTTTTCTGGTGACGCTGTTCTACGTCTCGGCCAATGCGCTCTGGTATCAGCCCTTTCCGCATACCGGCGCGTTCTTCGCCACCCGAAGCATCGAGAACTTCCCGCATACGGTCTCCGACGAGCCGGAGACCACCATCAACATCGTGCGTCAGGCGCCGGCCCAGCCCGCGGCCAAGCCGGATCCGGTCGTCCAGCAGGTGCAGGGCATTCTGAAGGACCTCAACTTCTACGACGGCACGGTCGACGGCCTCACCGGACCGGCCACGCGCAAGGCCATCCAGACCTATCAGCTGAAAGTCGGGCTGCCGGGGTCGGGCGAGATTGACGGCGCGCTGCTCGACCAGCTTGGCGCCCGCCAGACGACGGCGGCCATTCCCCACCCGATGCCGCGGCCGGCCGATGGCGCAGTCGCCGCGTCTGCCAAACCGCAGGTGATCCAGGTCTCCGCTCCGGCCGATGGGGCCACGCAGCCGCCCGACGCCCGCATCGTCAAGATCCAGGCCGGCCTCAAGGCGTTCGGCAATGGCGACATGCAGCTCGACGGCAGGGTCGGCGCCCGCACAAAGGCCGCGATCAAGGAATTCCAGGCCTTGTTCGGACTGCCCGAGACCGGCGAGCCGGACGAGGCCGTCTATGTCAAAATGCGCGAGATCGGCCTGACGAACTGAGCGCCAGCATCGCAAAATTGTTATTCGAGCCAATGCTCGGGGTCCCGCATCCCGTGAACAACAGCTACTGCCAGGATGCCGTAGTCCATGGGCTCGTAGATAACGACATATCGGCCCTCTACGAGGATACGCGCGGTGGTGCTCAACTCTGGCCGGGCGACCCCCATATTGGGATGATTGCAGGCGAGCTCCAGCTTATCGAAGATGCGTCCTAGAAGTCTGTCCGCTGCCTGTTCGTTGTCAGTCGCAATATGGCGCCAGATATTCTTCAGGTCTTGTTCTGCGCGAGGTGTAAGTCGATAGCTAGCCACGTTCCGAGCGCTCGGCCTTCAGGGCGCGAAGAAAGGCGCTGCGATCGATGTCCTTGCCTTCGCCGCTAGCCATCCCTTCGTCATAAGCCTGCTTGAGCTGAGCGAGTTCGAGCACGCGAAGCTCCTCGCGGCGCTCCCACAACCTGAGGGCCTCCCTGACGATTTCGCTGTTCGAGGCGTAGTCGCCGCTCTCGACCGCGTCCTGCAGACGGGCGGCCTGCTTCGGCGTGAGCGATATGGTGAGGGTGCGCATTGCTTGACTTTTCATTGCTCCTTTATAGCGCGCCTCACAAAGCCTAACAAGATTTGTTAGGTAAGGCTCCGACATCCAAGCACTCGCAGGCTTGGGTGAATCTCGCTAAACCACTTGAATGTCATCGAGGACCTTCCCATGCGCGTGACCACCGATCTCTGGGTCTCGGCCCTTGTGCGCCGCGTGTTCGGCGCCGGCGGCTTCGCCGCTGTCGTCAAGCGCGGCGCGACCGAGGCTGGCGCCGTCTTCGTGTTGTCGCGCGGGCGTCTGGGGGAGGTGACCTTCTACGGGCCGGCGCCGCAGACCAGCTACGATTCGGCCAAGCCCGATGAGCGCTTTTTCGCCGTGCTCGGCACGAGCGACGACAGCTCGGCCTTCGATGGGCGGCTGGAGCGGGAGAAAAAATTCGATCCCGACATCTGGGTGGTCGAGATCGAGGGCGGGACCGTTCCCGTCGAAGAGCTTCTTTCGGTGAAGGCCGACTAGGGCGTTTTACCGTCTACGGGAATCACCATGAGAGCACGAGCGCCGGCCGCGGGCCAACGAAGCGCAGAAGGTTCATCACGCCGCTTCCCCGTTCTGGACGGGAAACCGGGCGGCGAAGACTTCTTTGGCCGCAAACAACCCGTTGAGCGCCGCGGGAAAGCCGGCATAAACCGTCATCTGGATGATGGTTTCGACGATTTCGTCCTTGGTCAACCCGACATTGAGCCCCGCCTCGATGTGGACTTTCAGTTGCGGGGTCGCGGTTCCCATCGCTGTCAGCGCCGCGATGGTCGCGATCTCACGGGCGCGCAGATCGAGACCGGGGCGGCTGTAGATGTCGCCAAACGAGAACTCGAACACGTAGTTCGCGAAGTCGGGGGCAATGTCGGCCAGGGCGGCAATGACTTTGTGGCCGGCTTCGCCGTCGATTTCAGCGAGCGCCCGCTTGCCGCGTTCCAGCCGGCTTTCGCCGATGTTCGGGGATTGATGCGTCATAGTCCTTCATCTTCTGTTTCACGCCGGCATATCCGGCGATCTTGGTGTCGAGGACGAGAAGGCAGGCTTGCAGTTTGGCCACATGCGCACGGACACGCTCACGGTGCTGCTTGAGCAGCGCGCCGCGCTCCGCTTCCGTGTCGGCGTCGCGCTCCCGCAAGGCCGCGTAACGCAGCATTTCCCGAATAGGCATCCCGGTCGTTTTGAGCCGGTCGAGAAATTCTATCCAGGTCAGGATTGATGCGTCGTAGTCACGTTGGCCCGATTGGTCCCTGTCGGCATGGGGAAGCAGCCCGATCCGCTCATAGTAACGGATTGTGTAGGCAGACAGTCCCGAACGCTTCGCCAGCTCGCCAATCTTCATCAATGCCATTCTTTCGTCACGACGCCCAGAAAGCTACGAGTTAGAGCGCACTCTAAGTCAAGAGGCGTTGTTACTTTGTCGTGTCGCGGAAATGCCCGGTCTCGCGACGAACATCGGCTCGTTGATTTTAAGATAAAAAACAAACGCTTAAAGCGCGTCGCCACCGGGTTCCTTCAGCGCGAGGCGCTTTAAACCGATCAGGATGCCTTGACGCTGGCACTCGCCGCGTCGCTGTTCGAGGCTGCGCGGCTCTCGATGTCAACCGCATCGGAAGCACTGCCGCGGATCGCCCGCGAAAGCGTCTCGGCCTTCCAGGCACGTACCTTGTCCAGCGCCGTCTCGCGGTGCAGCAGCCGATAGCTGTCGAGGAACAGGCGGATCGCCTGCGGATGCGGGAACTCGCCGGGATAGACCGCGACGGCGATCAGGAAGGCCCTGTCTTCGCTGAGGTCGAGGGCACGCAGCGCCGCAAGCAGCGCGACATAGCCCGATTGCCCGGTCACCGAGCGGGCCGTCGCGAAGTCGATCTCCAGCACATCGGCCAGCGCGGTCTGGAAGAATGCCAGGTTCCCCGTCAGCGCCGTCTCGCGCAATTTCACATAGGCCGGCTGGCCAAGGAAGGTGTTGACGTCCGCAGCGTCGCCGGTCGGGCGCATCATCGCCCGCAGGCGGCGCCGCGCGTGCTCCGCGGCTTCGCCTGGCGCGGGACGGTCGGTATCCGCCTTGGCCGCCGGCTCGGGTTTCGGCGCAAGCCTGGTGACCGTCTCGGGCGGCCGTGCCTTGACCAGCGTCGGCCTTTCCAGCACGCGGATCAGGTCGGCGATCGTCGGGTTGAGCTCCTTGCGGCGCGCAATGGCGCGCGCATGCGGCAGGCCGTGCCGGCCGATCAGCGCGATGAGGTCGATATCGCTCAGCGCGTTGGAGCGGGTGAGCAGGGGGGCTGCGATCTCGACCGGCTCTTCAGCCAGCCGCCTGACCAGCGCGGCCGGCGCGTAGTCGCATTCGGAAAGGGCGGCAGCGACGTAGCGGCGCGACTCGACCGAGACTTCGTCGAACAGCGGCAGCGTCAGGTCTTCGAGCTGGGCGATCTCTCGGCGCGAGGGACGCGTCAGCGAGCAGAAGGCCGACACGGCGGCGCGGAACAGCCTTTCGGCCTTTCCCGCTTCGGTCCGGATAGCGATTTGCCTGAAATCGGAAGATGACACGGAGGATACGCCCGATACTCGACACAATCCCGAACCGCGCAATCCGGCCGGGCCGGTTTCGCACCTTCAGGAAAACAAACGTCAAATTAGCCGCGATCCGTTAGCGCTCCGTTAACCCTCTAAGCCCCTTAATCAACTTTGGAGGCGTTGCGTTGTGCTCCGGTCAAACCGAGAGGAATGCGCGAACCATGGGCATGGTCCTGTCTTTTGTGCCGCGAGCGGCACCAGTAAATCGAGCAAGTCACGACACCACGACGGCGGCGGCGGTCATCATTTTCCCCGGCGTCCGTTACGAGTTGCATCCGCAGACCGGTGATGCACGGCCCGGCGACAGCGGCTCCGACAGGCCGGGCTCTCCGCCTCCTGCCAAGCCGCATCACTGATCGGGCGCCTTTCTCAGTAGTCCTGCAATTCGCAGGCGCCCTGATCGAGGAAGCGTGACACGATCGGCTTCCAGCTCCCGTCCGGCACAAAGGCGCGGACGACGAAAATGCCTTCCTCGATCGGCGCCTCGACGAAGATCGCGCCCTGCAGATCCTCCGGAAGGTCGCGCCGCACGTCGATCATCTGCGCCGGCGTCAACACCACCGCGTCGAGCTTCTCGCCATTGGCGTTGTGGTCGTTGAAGGAATAGATGTTGTGGCCGTTGCGGTCGTAGACCGAGGCCGACCAGAACGGAACGTCGCCCGGTGCCCTGATCCTGACCAGCCCGTCGGCAAGGTTGAAGCGGCAGGCGGCCGCATAAAACAATGGATCCACCGATTTCACCACCGGCGCGCCGCCGGCCTCAGCGTCTAGCCGCGTCATCTTGTAGAAGTCGGATGCCATCGCCAGGCGCGACCAGGCATCGCGTTCGGAAAATTCCGGCACCAGGAACAGCACAACGATGTGCACGATGCCGGCGCCGAGCAGGCCGAGGATCAGGGCATGCAGCAGTCTACGCATTGCAGCCCACCTTCAGGATGCGCGGCAGTGTCACGTCCGAGAGGCCGGTGCTCGAGGCGATCGGCGTGTCGTAGAAGGTCAGCACGAAATACATCTTGCCGGAGCCGCTGGTCAGCAGCCAGTTTCCGGGCGCCGGGCGGCTGCCGACGGAGATGACGACGGAATTGTCGGGCTGGCGCAGCACTTCGTAGGATTGCAGCGCCGACTGCCTCGGCTTGCCTGTGTCGATCACGCCAAGCGACTGGTCGGCGGCATAGAGCGTCCAGAAGCGGGCGGTCGGGTAACCGCCTTCGATCGTATAGGTGCATTCGCGTTTCAGCGGCTCGCCGGCGTCGTCGCGCTCGGCTACGAAGGCAAGTCCCTCGGCCTGGCCGAGCGCCAGCACGCCCTCGCGTGCCACGCGCGCCTTGGAATAGGGGTCGGCGGCCAGTGTCCCGACTTCCGGGAAAGCGGTCCATTGGCCGATGCGGATCGCGCCCACGCCGTCCTGCGCGTTGAGCGCATACCAGACGCTGTAGCCGCCAAGCCCGATGGCTATGGCAAGCGAAAGCAGCGTCAGGATGGCGTTCTTGAGCATGAGAGCCGCAAACAGAGGAGGTTGCCCGGGATATCGCGGCGCGGGGTGCCGTGGCAAGCCGGCTTCACGCGACGGCCGCCCTAAAGCGCCGAAAGCGTCTCCGGCATGGTGGGCGCAACGAGCGCCGGCGCGGCCTGGAACGCCTTGGTCATGTCCCGTAACGTTTGGCTTGTGCGGCTGGAAAGCACCGGCGGGCGCTCGGCCTCGGCTTGCGCCGCCGCTGCGTCGGCTTCCTTCTTGGCCGCTTCCTCGGCCTTGGCCGCGACCTCCGGATCGACCCAAGGATTGTCGAGACCGGGGATCGGCTTCAGATCGATGTTCTGATGCGCGTAGACCATCAGCCGCTGCCAGACCATCGCCGGCAGCGAGCCGCCTGTCATCTTGTTGGTCGCCGTGAAGTCGTCATTGCCGAGCCAGACGGCGGCTGTGTAATTGCCGGTGAAGCCGACGAACCAGGCGTCGCGGTAGGATTGCGTCGTCCCGGTTTTGCCGGCAACGACGATGTTCGGAAGCTGGGCGCGTCTCGCGGTGCCGATAACCGGCACCGCCGCCAGCATGGTGTTCATGTATTTCAGCGCCTTTTCCGACAGCACGCGGTGCGGTGGCGGCGCGTCCTTGGCCCAGTCATAGACCACGTCGCCGGTGCGGGTGACGAGCTGGGTGATGCCGTGGCGCGAGCCGACGAAACCGTTCTGCGCAAAGACGCTGTAGCCCGTCGCCTGGTCCATCACCGTCATGCCGGATGTGCCGAGCACCATGGTCTTGTGCGCTTCCAGTGGCGATTCCACGCCCATCGATTCGGCCATCGCCTTGATCGGGCCGATGCCGAGGTAATCCTTGGCGAGCCGCACCGGCACCGTGTTGATCGACTTGGCGATCGCCGTGAGCAGCGTCACGTTGCCGGCCGATCCGCCGCTGTAATTGTGCGGCGACCAGCTGCCCCAGCTGATCGCGCCGCCGGAAACCACCGAGTCCGGCGTGAACCCGTGCTCCATCGCTGTGGCGTAGACATAAGGTTTGAAGGATGAACCGGTCTGGCGCAGAGCCTTGGTGGCGCGGTTGAACTGGCTGGTGCCATAATCCCGTCCGCCGACGATGGCGCGCACCGCGCCGTTGGTCTCGATCACCACCACCGCGCCTTCGGTGACATTGTATTCCTTGCCGAACTGGCGAAGATGGAACTCGACCGACTCCTCGGCCGCCTTCTGGATGTTGGCGTCGAAAGTGGTGTGGGCGACCAGCGAGTGCTGGCCGGGCTTGGCGATCTTCTTGACCTCGTCGAAGGCCCAGTCGAGGAAATAATCCGGGCTCTTCTGCTCGCCGCGATCGACGACGTCGGCCGGATGCAGGCGCGCCTGCAGCACCTGGCCCTCGGTCATGAAACCCGCATCGACCAGGTTTGACAGCACGACATTGGCGCGGGCACGGGCCGCGGGCAGGTTGATGTGCGGGGCGTATTTGGTCGGCGCCTTGAACAGGCCGGCCAGCATCGCCGCTTCGGCGAGGCTCAAATCCTTCACGCTCTTGCCGAAATAGAAATCCGCCGCCGCCTCGATGCCGAACGTCCCGCCGCCCATATAGGCGCGGTCGAGATAGAGCTGCAGAATCTCTTTCTTGGACAGGTTCGCTTCCAGCCATAGCGACAGGAAGGCTTCCTTGATCTTGCGCTCCAATGTGCGCTCGTTGGAGAGAAACAGGTTCTTGGCGAGCTGCTGCGTGATGCTGGAGCCGCCCTGGACCACGGAGTTGGCGCGCACATTCTCGAAGATCGCGCGCGACAGGCCGAGGACATCGATGCCGTAATGGTCGAAGAAGCGGCGGTCCTCGGTCGCCAGCACTGCCTTGATGACGATGTCGGGCATCTCGTCGACCGGCACTGAATCGCGCTGGATGATGCCGCGCTGGCCGATCTCGTTGCCGTAGCGATCCAGGAAGGTCACGGCGAAATCGCCCTGGCTGCGCCAGTCGCCGGTGGTGATGTCGAAGGCGGGCATGGCGAGCGCGAGCAGGACCACGAAGCCGCCGGCGCCCATGGTGAACCCTTCGCTCAGCACCTCGATGACCGTGCGGCGCCAGCCATGCACCCGGAAACGGCGGGAAAAAATGGTCGCCGCTTCCCAGAATTCGCGGGCCTTGAAGCCGATCTCGTAGAGCGAGCTATCGAACCAAGCGTCGACGCCGAGCAGCGCCGAAGCGATGCGGCCTCTTCTCTTCTTGCGTGGTTTCGAAGGACTTGCCATTCCGACTTCCGCCCCAACGCGCTTTCGCCCGAAAACAGCATGCGGGCAGTTTCAGGGTGGCACCCTGTCAAACTATTTGACCATTTTATCACCGCTCACAAGGGCAGCGAAGCCACAGCACCAGCTTTGTTGATCGGAGGTGTGCTGGCCGTCAACGGCCGATCGAAATCACCGCGCTGCGATCAATCGCATAAGATGCACCGCATCCGCCTCGGTCGGTTCCTGGCCGATGAAGGAGCGCAGATAGGCGGCGAGATGGCTGACGCGCGCCTTGCCGCATCGAGGCGTCTGTCACGCGAGGTTGGCCCATTCTTACCGCGCAAATTCATAGACTTGCACGATTATGCTCCGGGGTGCTCTCGACCCGTTCATCTGAACGGCCGGCGCCACGGGAGGCAGCTGTGGTGCTTGGGAACCGCACGTCCAGCATATGTTCGACAGCATTCCATCTAGCCTCTTGGTATCGACGAAGGGCGAAGACGCTGACGGCGAATACCAACATGCCAATTCCGGTTGCCGGAATGATACCCAGGACTGCGACGGCTTTCGCCAGCACGCCGGCGAAGACACCTGCAATGACACTGGCGACGACGCTCACCATCCCCGCTGTGCTCATGAATGACTGCCAGTGCGAGGAGCGAAGGGCTTTGCTGACGAGCAATGCCTCGTCGTCGTCGTGACGGGAGTGGATCAAGTATTTCTCCACGCCTGGAGCCGTCTCCACGAAATAGTGCCGGATGCGAGCCATGCCACGTGCGAGGACCATGTCCTCGATTGCGACTTGGACCGCCCGAACGAAGGTGACGATACCGATGAAATACAGGCAGGGAAGCAGGATCAGACTGAAAAAAACGAATGGCTGCCCCATGCGCGTTACTTGAGCGACGAATGCCAGCGCGACGGTCGCGCTGGAAACGGTGGTCAGGAAAAGGTCTGCGCGCGAATTGGCTTCCTGGATGGTGGCCGACCGCGCCGTCTGCAACACGAAATGTTCGGTCGTGAGGCATTGCAGGGTTTGATCGCTGGTTTTGTCCTGGCCCGTCGTCATTGGATGCCGTCAACTCGCTGCCTTGAAATGACGCGGCTTTGTGATGCACCTTGAACTGAAACAATCTTTAATTGTTCCAAAATGCATCCGATTCTTCGTTTCGTAAGGTCGCGAGACGTGGGTGTCCGACGATCGTCGGCTTGAACGAACAGATAGGAACCTCAGTGCCGGCAGGGTGCGTTGCTGCACGGTCGCTAAGAGCGTCGCCCTGGCGTTGCTCGATGACGGTTTAGCCGGGGAGGGGACCGAGCTTTCCGTACACATTGTCGGGGTCGAACGGCCAGCGCGCGTCATAGCGGCCTCGCCCTACGACGCCGAAGGCAGGGCGATGCGGCAATGAGGAGGAACCGCCATGATTGACGAGGCCGCACGTGATCTCAGGCGCGAGCGCCGGCGGGGACGCACCGGCGAGGCGGGCAGCGAATCGAGCCGGCACCCGAACTACCGGTCGCTGAAGAACCCCTTCCTGCCGCAGCCGATCTTTTCCGACGACCAGGTCGCGAACATCCACCATACCGCGCTGCGCGTGCTGGAAGAGCTCGGCATCAAGGTGCTGCTGCCCGAGGCCCGCGCCATCTACGCCAAGGCCGGCGCTTTGGTCGACGAAGACAGCCAGATGGTCAGGATCGGCCGCGACATGGTCGAGGCAGCACTTGCCTCGGCGCCGCGCTCCATTCCGGCACTCGGCGGCGATCGCTCGCGCGACCTGACGCTCGAGCTCGGCTCGATGGCCTTCCTGGCCGGCTCCGGTGCTCCCAATGTCACCGATCTCGAGCGGGGACGCCGGCCGGGCACGCTCCAGGTCTTCGAAGAATTCATGAAGCTGATCCAGCATTTCGATGTGTTGCACATGCTCGGACCCTGCGTCGAGCCGCAGGACATCGACAACCGCTTGCGCCACTATGCCGTCAACCGCGCGCAACTGACACTGTCGGACAAGTTCCCCTTTATCTTCGCGCGCGGCACGCCGCAGGTCGAGGACGGCTTCGAGATGATCCGCCTGGCGCGCGGCCTCTCGCAGGACGAGTTCCGCGCCGGTGCCTATTGCTACACCGTCATCAACACCAACTCGCCGCGCCAGCTGGATATCCCGATGGCGCAAGGCATCATCGACTTCGCCGAGGCCGGTCAGGTCCTGGTCATCACGCCTTTCTGCTTGGCGGGCGCGATGGCGCCGATCACGGTCGCCGGCGCGCTGACCTTGCAGCATGCCGAGGCGCTCGCCGGATTGACGCTGGCCCAGATCGTGCGGCCTGGCGCGCCGGTGGTCTATGGCTCCTTCTCGTCCAATGTCGACATGAAATCCGGCGCTCCGGCCTTCGGCACGCCGGAGCACGTCAAGGCGACGCTTGGGGCGGGGCAGCTAGCTCGCCACATCGGCCTGCCCTGGCGCTCCGGCGGCGGCAGCGCCGCCAATGTCTCCGATGCGCAGGCCGCGCACGAGACCCAGTTCGCGCTGTGGGGCTCGGTGCTGGCCGGCGCCACCGTCTGCATCCACGCCGCCGGCTGGCTGGAAGGCGGTCTTAGCGTCTCGCTGGAAAAGCTGATCACCGACGTCGAGGCGCTGCAGACGGTCGCCGAGCTTTGCGCCACGACACCGGGCGACGAGGATGCAATTGGCTTCGAAGCGATTGCCGAAGTGCAACCCGGAGGTCACTTCTTCTCGGCCGCCCACACCATGACGCGCTACCGCAGCGCCTTCTACGAGCCGCTGGTGGCCGACTGGTCGAACTTCGGCAATTGGACGCAGGCTGGCGGCAAGACAGCCACGGAGCGCGCGACCAGCATATGGAAGCGGATTGTCGCCGACTTCCAGCCGCCGGCCACCGCTGCCGCCGCCGCGGGAGTGCTCGACGAGTTCATTGCCAGGCGCACCGAAGAAGGCGGCGCGGCTCCGGTCTCATGATTTGACTAAAACATAATAAATTCTAGACCTTCGCCCTTCACGCTATACTCAAATCGATTTGCGATCTGGCATCGGATCGCGAGCGCGGCTACGCTGCCGGAATTGGCTGCGGCGCGGAGACATGTTGGCGATGGACTGTAGATGACGGCGCCTGGCGATTTGATGCAGGCCTTGTTCCTGAGGCTGAAGACCGATGAGTCGCTGTCGGCGCTGCTTGGCGGCGCGGGCCTGCTCGAGCAGGCGAGCGACAAGGCCGCCTTTCCGCACGTCACATACGGCCGCACCAGCGCCTTCGACCTCGAGACCGGCGTCGACAACGACAATGACCAGCTGGTCACCTTGCACGTCTGGTCGAAAGCCCAGGGCGAAGCCGAGACACGCCTCATCATGGACAGCATCAAGGCGAGCCTCGATGGCGCGGCGCTGTCCATTGGCCCGCGCGGCCAGACGCGCCTATCCCTGGAATTCGCCGAGGCGCGCTATGACGAGGATCTTGCGGTCTATCATGGATTGCTGCGCTTTCGCGCGTTGACCCAGGAGAATGCATAGGGTGTGTTGAGATTCAGGTCAGGCCGGGTCGAAAATGATCGCTTCCGAGAACCGGTGCGGAGCGTACTTAAAGTACGTGAGCACCGGAAGCGCAGAAAGCCGGCATTTGCAGGCCAGCCTCACCTGAACATCGATA
Source organism: Mesorhizobium sp. B2-8-9 (assembly GCF_006439475.1). NCBI lineage: Bacteria > Pseudomonadati > Pseudomonadota > Alphaproteobacteria > Hyphomicrobiales > Phyllobacteriaceae > Mesorhizobium > Mesorhizobium sp. B2-8-9. The sequence continues at coordinate 89,459 of NZ_VFTQ01000026.1, forward strand.
CACCCTAAAGCTGCGCCTGGATCGCGGCCTTGTCGATGACCGACCAGACCTCCCTTATGCGGCTGTCGTGGAATTCGTAGAACACGTTCTCGGCGAAAGAAACCCGCCTGCCGTGGACCGGCAGGCCGAACAGCACGCCTTTGGGATGGCAGTCGAAATGCAGGCGCGCCGCCACGCGCGGCGGCTCCGAGATCAGAAGCTCGACGTTGAAGCGCAGGTCGGGAATGGCCTCGAAATCGCCTTCCAGCATGCGCCGATACCCCGACAGCCCGATCGTCTCGCCATTATACTGCACCTCCTCGCCGACGAACCGGCCGAGATTGCCCCAGTCCTGCTCGTTAAGGCAGACGATGTAGCCCCGGTAGAGATCGGCAATATCCTCACGCGTCATCGCATCCTCCCATGGCCGTCCGGCGTTTCTACACTAGGTAGCGCGGGGCGCGGAATCGGCAGGCCGAAAAGCGTAGGGACCGACTGATTTTCCGGCTATGAATTTGCACCCGGGCTTGAGGGAGCGTTGGCGTCCATAGGGGGTGTGGCGGGCATGGATTTTCGATCGTTCACCGTTCATTTCACGTTCAGCCCATATGCGTTAGAACCGTGATCATGAAAAAGTTTGGCCCTCATCTCCGCAAAGCAGTGCTGGCGCTTGCCGCAGCCGGCCTCTTTGCGTCGCAGGCGATTGCCCTGCCGGTCACCGAGCCGTCGGTCGATCGGCCGGTGGTGTTCGCCGCCAGCGATTGCTACGCCATCGGCCAGCAGGTCGCCGCGCAGAATGGCGGCACGCTGGCCAAGGCCTCGCAGGCGACGCGGGGCGGCCAGCAAGTCTGCGTCATCGTCGTTCTGGTTCCCGGCAAGGAAGGCCAGCGTCCCCGCCGCTCGGAAATCGTCGTTCCGATGGGCTAACCCTGTCGTTTCCCAGGCTGGCGGAATCGGCCTATAGGTCAACCCAACAACAGGCTTCAACCCCATGCGCGTGCTCGTCGTCGAGGATGACAAGAATCTCAACCGGCAACTGGCCGACGCGCTGGTCGATGCCGGCTATGTGGTCGACCGCGCTTATGACGGCGAGGAGGGGCACTTCCTCGGCGACACTGAGCCTTACGATGCTGTCGTCCTCGATATTGGCCTGCCGCAGATGGACGGCATCAGCGTCGTCGAGCGCTGGCGCCGCGGCGGCCGCAAGATGCCGGTGCTGATCCTGACCGCGCGCGACCGCTGGAGCGACAAGGTGGCCGGCATTGACGCCGGCGCCGACGATTATGTGACCAAACCCTTCCACATCGAGGAGGTGCTGGCGCGGGTGCGGGCGCTGATCCGCCGCGCGGCCGGCCATGCCTCGTCGGAACTCACCTGCGGGCCGTTGCGCCTGGACACCAAGGCGTCCAAGGCCGACGTCAACGGCGTGCCGCTCAAGCTCACCTCGCACGAGTTCCGGCTGCTCGCCTATCTGATGCACCATATGGGCGAGGTGGTGTCGCGCACCGAGCTGGTCGAGCATCTCTACGATCAGGATTTCGATCGCGATTCCAACACGATAGAAGTGTTTGTCGGCCGGCTTCGCAAGAAGATGGGCATCGACATGATCGAAACCGTGCGTGGCATGGGCTATCGCATGCGTGAGCCGGAGGCGTGACGCGGAACCGCTGAAGCCAACCATGGAAACGCGGCTTTCGAAGCTGCGGCTCTGGCCGCGCTCGCTGACCTTCCGCGTCATCGCCTTTTCCACCATCTGGGCGATCCTGACTCTGGTCGTCATCTTCACCCTCATCACCACGCTTTACCGCCAGGCCAGCGAGCGCGGCTTCGACAGCCTGCTTTCGGCGCATTTGTTCAACCTGATCGGCTCCGTCGGCATTTCCGACAACGGCGCGCTGACCGGCTCGCCCGACCTCGGCGACCTGCGCTTTTCCGAGCCGAATTCCGGCTGGTACTGGTCGGTGGAGCCTGCCTCCGAAGGCGTGCATGGCGAAATCCATTCCTCCTCGATGACGACCTCGCTCCTGTCGCCGAGCGTCGCGGAGGTCCCGTTCAATGCGAACTTCCAGCGCAGCTACTCGATGGAGGGCATCAAGGGCGAGCGGCTCGAAGTGTTCGAGAGCGAGTTCGTGCTCGACGCCAAGAACCGCGCCGCGCGTTTCCGTGTCATGGGCAATCACAGCGAGCTCGAGCAGGAGATTGCGAGCTTCCAGCGTCGCCTGCTCACCTATCTCTCGCTGTTCGGCGTCGGCATGATCGCCATCAACGCAATCGCCATCCTGTTGGGCTTGCAGCCCTTGCGGCGGGTCCGCAATGCGCTCGCAATGGTGCGCGAGGGCACCGCGCAGCGGCTCGACGGCAGATTCCCGGCCGAGATCGAGCCGCTGGCCAGCGAGACCAATGCGCTGATCGAGAACAACCGGCGCATCGTCGAGCGCTCGCGCACCCAGGTCGGCAACCTTGCCCATTCGCTGAAGACGCCTTTAGCCGTGCTGATCAATGAGGGCCGCGCGCTCGGCGGCGCCAAGGGCCAGTTGATCGCCGAGCAGGCCGCTTCCATGCAGAAACAGGTCGACCACTATCTGCAGCGCGCCCGCGTCGCCGCGCAGCGCGACAGCGTCGTTTTCCGCACGCCGGTTTCGCCGCTGGTCGAGCGCATGGTGCGCGTGTTGCGGAAACTCAATCCGCAAACGAGGCTGACGCTGTCGCTGCCGCCGGCGGAAATCGTCTTTGCCGGCGAGCGCGAGGACCTGGAGGAACTGCTCGGCAACCTGCTCGACAATGCGATGAAATGGGCAAAGAGCGCCGTTGCCGTTTCGGTCGCGCTTGCACCGGGAATGAGCAACATGTTCGAAATCGTTATAGAGGATGATGGCCCGGGCATTCCCGAGGACAGCGCGCGGGAAGTTTTGAAACGTGGCAAGAGACTCGACGAGACGAAGCCGGGAACAGGGCTCGGGCTGGCCATTGTCGCCGACCTCGTCAACGAGTATGGAGGCTCGCTGGCGCTGGAACGGTCCGGCATGGGCGGCTTGAGGGCGGTGGTGGGATTGCGGAGCCTTCAATGATGTTTTTTATCGATTTGCGAGCAGCGGCCGACGGCCAAATTTCCGACAAATATCAACACTATGGCGATGAAAACGTCCTGATGGCGCGCCCCCAGTCCATCCAGTTCCATCCCGCTGAAGAGAACCGGTTGTCGGCATGAAGATTCGCGTCGCGCTCGTTTCCGCCCTGCTCGCCGTTTCCGGCTGCACGACCCTGGGTAAGGGTGGTCCGACCTCTCCCGTCACGCCTGTTTCCACGCCGCCGACCGGCGGCAAGGTGTCGACCGGCATCGTTTCGGCCATGAATGGCGGGCTTATCGGCGGGTCGATCGGTTCGGGCCTCAGCGATGCCGAAAAGCGCAAGGGCCTGGAAGCGGAATACAAGGCGCTGGAATACAACACCAGCGGCCAGAAGGTGACGTGGAAGAGCGACAACTCCTCGCATTATGGCGAGGTCGTCGCCGCCCAGCCTTACAGGGTCGGCTCGCAGGATTGCCGCCAGTACACCCACACCGTCTATACGAGCGGCGCGGGTGTCACCGCACGCGGCACCGCCTGCCGCAATGCCGACGGCAGCTGGACGCCGCTGACCTAGAAAGAAACCCGGCCGGCCCCGTTATTCGGTCGGATTGACCTCGATCAAGGTCGGACGGCCCGTCTGCCGTCAAAGCGTCGCAGTACGTCCGTGTTGGCAGGGCAGGGCTCTGCCTTTATTGGAAGGACCATGCTGTTCTGGGTCATAGCCGCAATCCTCACGCTGGGCGCCAGCCTGGCCGTGCTGTTGCCGCTTACCGGCGGCATGAAAGGCGCGTCGCCGGCCGGCGATCACGATCTCGAAGTCTATCGCGACCAGCTGTCCGAGCTCGACCGCGACATGGCGCGCGGCCTGATCCAGCCCGGGGAGGCCGACGAGGCGCGTGCCGAGATCGGCCGCCGCATCCTCCGTCTGGGCGCGGCCGTGCAGCCGGACGCGGCAATACTCAAGCCTGCGCGCAGCGCCAAGTGGGTCGCCAGCATAGCCGTGCTTGCGGTTCCCCTGCTGAGCTGGGGGCTCTACGGAATGCTCGGCTCTCCCGATCTGCCTTCGCAGCCGCTGGCCGAACGTCTGGCCAAGAACCCGGCCGATGCCTCGGTCGACGAACTGGTCGCCCGCGCCGAAGCCCATCTCGCTGCCAATCCGTCGGACGGCAAGGGCTGGGACGTGCTGGCGCCGATCTATCTTCGGCTGCAGCGCTTTCCCGACGCCGTGACCGCCTATCGCAACGCCATCCGCCTCGACGGCGACAGCGCCGTGCGCCAGTCGGGTCTCGGCGAAGCGATCGCCAACGCTGCCGGCGGCATCGTTTCGGCAGACGCCCAAAAAGCCTTCGAGGCGGCCCTGAAGCTCGATCCGTCCAACGCCAAGGCGAATTTCTACCTGGCGGTGGGCCTGGCACAGGAAGGCAAGAAGGCCGATGCCGTCGCCGCCTGGCAAAAGATGCTCGGCCAGCTCGCGCCGGATTCGCCCTGGCGCAGCGCCGTCCGGCAGGCGCTTGCCGAGGCGGGAGGTCCGGCTGTCGCCGATGCAGCGCCGGCTAACGGCCCCGACGCGCAGCAGGTGGAAGCCGCGCAACAGATGTCGCCGCAGGACCGGCAGGCGATGATCGAGACCATGGTCGCCGGTCTCGACGACAAATTGAAGCAGAATCCCCGCGACGAGGAAGGATGGATGCGGCTCATCCGTTCCTATGTCGTGCTTGGCAAGGCCGACCAGGCGCGCGACGCGCTCGGCCGCGCTGTCGCCGCCTTTGGTGCCGACAGTGAACAGGCCAAGAAATTCACCGCCTTCGCCGCCTCGCTCGGCGTGACGGCGACGGAGTAAGGCAATGACGCGCAAGCAGAAGCGGATGTCGGTGATCCTGGCGGGGCTGGCTTTCCTCGGCGCCGCTGCCGGGCTCACCTTCTATGCGCTGGGACAGAAGGCCTCCTATTTCTACATGCCGGCCGACCTCGCCACGGCAAGCGTGCCGCCCGGACAGCGGATCCGGCTCGGCGGCCTCGTCGAGAAGGGCACCATCATGCGCGGGCAAGGCGCCACCGTCGCCTTCTCCGTCACCGACAAGCAGAAGTCGGTCAAGGTCACCTATACCGGCATCTTGCCCGATCTGTTCCGCGAGGAGCAGGGCGTCATCACCGAGGGCGCTTTCGGCCCGGACGGTGTGTTCGTCGCCGACAGCGTGCTGGCCAAGCATGACGAGCGCTACATGCCCAAGGAAGTCGCCGACGGCCTGAAGGCCAAGGGTGTTTGGCAGGAAAGCACGAACTGATGAGCTGGTTCCGCAAAAGTGCCATGCGGTTTTGCGATCAGAACCTGCGAGAGAACAGGTAACCAATGGTTGAGACCGGACACTTCGCTCTTGTCCTCGCCTTCGCGCTGTCGCTGGTGCAGATGCTGGTGCCGCTCGTCGGCGCCCGCACCGGCAGCCAGCGCCTGATGGCGGTTGGCGGTCCGGTCACGGTCACCGGCTTCGCATTGACCGCGTTGTCCTTCGCCGCCCTTGCAAGCGCCTATGCCGGCTCGGACTTCTCGGTGGCGAGCGTTTGGGAGAACTCCCATTCGCTGCAGCCGATGATCTACAAGATCACCGGCACTTGGGGGAATCACGAAGGCTCGATGCTGCTTTGGGTGCTGATCCTGACCTTCTTCGGGGCGCTCGTCGCCGTCTTCGGCAACAATCTGCCCTCGACGCTCAAGGCCAATGTGCTGGCCGTGCAAGGCATGATCGGCGCCGCCTTCTTCCTGTTCATCCTGGCGACATCCAACCCGTTCATCCGCCTCAATCCGGCGCCGATCGAGGGCCGCGACCTCAACCCGATCCTGCAGGATCTCGGCCTCGCGATCCACCCGCCGATGCTTTATCTCGGCTATGTCGGCTTCTCGATCTGCTTCTCTTTCTCGGTCGCGGCGCTGATCGAGGGGCGCATCGACGCCTCCTGGGCACGCTGGGTGCGGCCCTGGACGCTGGTCGCCTGGATGTTTTTGACCGGCGGCATCGCCATGGGTTCCTACTGGGCTTATTACGAGCTCGGCTGGGGTGGCTTCTGGTTCTGGGACCCGGTCGAGAACGCTTCCTTCATGCCCTGGCTCGCCGGCACCGCGCTGCTCCATTCGGCCATCGTCATGGAGAAGCGCTCGGCGCTGAAGATCTGGACACTGCTCTTGGCTATCCTGACCTTCTCGCTGTCGCTGCTCGGCACCTTCCTGGTGCGTTCCGGCGTGCTGACCTCCGTGCACGCCTTCGCCACCGATCCGGCGCGCGGCGTCTTCATCCTGTGCATCCTGACGCTGTTCATCGGCGGCTCGCTGGCGCTGTTTGCGCTGCGCGCCTCGCGGCTGACGGCGGGCGGCCTGTTCCATCCGATCTCGCGTGAGGGCGCGCTGGTGCTGAACAACCTGTTCCTCACCACCGCCACGGCAACGGTGTTGGTCGGCACGCTCTACCCGCTGGCGCTGGAGGCGCTGACCGGCGGCAAGATCTCGGTCGGCGCGCCGTTCTTCGATCTGACCTTCGGCCCGCTGATGCTGCCGCTATTGGCGATCGTCCCGTTCGGCCCCTTGCTCGCCTGGAAGCGCGGCGACGTCATTGCCGCCTCGCAGCGGCTGATGGCGGCCTTCGCTTTGGCGATCGCCGCGATGCTCGTCACCGGCCTGTTCATCGACGGCGCCTCGGTCTTCGCAGCGCTCGGCGTCGGTCTTGCCGTCTGGCTGGTCGTCGGCGCGCTGACCGATCTTGCCGTCAAATCCGGTTTCGGCGCCGTGCCGCCGGCAATCATGCTGCGGCGCTTCGCCGGCCTGCCGCGCTCCGTCTTCGGCACGGCATTGGCCCATCTCGGCCTCGGGCTGACCTTGCTCGGCATCGTCGGCACGCTCTGCTTCGGCACGGAGAAAATCCTCAGCATGCATCCCGGCGAGACGGTGGAACTCTCCGGCCACACGCTGCGCTTCGAAGGGCTCTCCCCGCGGAAAGGTCCGAACTTCACCGAGGATCGCGGCCGCTTCCTGCTGATGGGCGCCGACGGCAACGCCGATGGCATGATTACCTCCGCAAAACGCTTCTATCCGGTGCGCCAGACGGTGACGACGGAGTCCGGCATCAGGACGATCGGCTTGAGCCAACTTTATCTGTCGCTCGGCGACGAGAACAATGACGGCTCCGTCGTCGTGCGCCTCTGGTGGAAGCCGCTGGTGACGCTGATCTGGGGCGGCGGGCTGGTGATGATGGCCGGCGCAGCCATGTCGCTGCTCGACCGTCGCCTGCGCATCGGCGCGCCGGCAAAGCGGCGCAAGCCTGCGATAGCGGCAGCGGCCTCGCCATGAACGCAAGATTTTCGCTCGCCTCGCTGGCCCTGCTGCTGGCGCTGTTCTTCGCCGGCGCAGCTCAGGCGGTAAGGCCTGACGAGGTGCTGCAGGATCCCGCATTGGAGGTGAGGGCGCGGGCGCTGTCCGAAGGCCTGCGCTGCATGGTCTGCCAGAACCAGTCGATCGACGAATCCGACGCCGATCTTGCTCGCGACCTGCGCATCCTCGTGCGCCAGCGCCTCGTCGCCGGCGACACCGACCAGCAGGTGATGGATTATATCGTCTCGCGCTATGGCGAGTTCGTGCTCTTGAAGCCGCGCTTCAGCCTGCGCAACGCGCTTTTGTGGGGCACCCCGGTGTTTCTGCTTCTGGCCGGCGGCCTGTTCATCGTGCTCAGCGCCCGCTCGCGCCGAACTGTGCCGGACAGCACCCTGAGCGCCGAGGAACAGGCGGCGCTGGATAAGATGCTGCGCGAGTAGCGCCATCGCCGTGCTTGGCGATTGACCGCAACCGCCCTCGGCTATCCCGCGCTTGATGTCTTCAATCATCTTGGTTTCCCAATCGACTGATACTCGAGTTCGGTTGCTGTGGCCTGTGGTCATTTGAAACCTCGTGATCGCATGCATCGTCGCCAATCCTCAACATTACAAAACTTTCATGTACCGGAAATGGCCCCGTAATGTGCGGCTCTCTAATCCTCTTGCCCGAGGATGCTTCGCCTGAGTGCATCCACGTCGATAGAGGATAGGAAACCCCATGAATAATGCCCCCAATTCATTTGCCTCCACCCGCAAGCGCCTGATGGCGGCTGCAGCGTCCCTGGCCGTTATCGGTGCGGTCGGCGCGGGCGCGCTTGCCACCGGCACCGCCCCCGTGCTGGCCGATGCCGTGCG